>JASJDN010000100.1 GCA_030065205.1 Crocosphaera sp. | reverse complement strand
TTTTGAGTAATTTGGGTCTAACTTCTTTACAGGTTGATGAAGATAAGAGGTGATTTAAACCCAGTTCAGATTCATCTAAAATAATCACCGTGTTCTTAAAGTCTCTTCCTGCTATTTTCCAAATACTATCAAAACATAAGCCAAGGGTTTCTATGTTCTCATAAATGGTGAATCGGTTAACGGTTTTCAGTAAAGTATCATCAATCTCAATAATCCATTCAATGCCCCATTCTAGAGCTTGTCCCCGACCTAAAACGATTCTAGGCGTAATGGAAATGATCTTTTTCCCTTGTTTTCTGTACTTCTTAATTAAATTATTATTTAGATAACTTTTACCGCTTCCTTTGGGACTGACTAAGTTAATAATACCCTCATTGGGTAAGAGGTCAACTAATAGTTCAGTGGGTAAATATTTCCCCTCGACTAAATCCTCTTTGGTGAGTTTAATATCAGGTTCATAAGTTAACTCCCTTAATTTATTTTGGATTTCTTGTATCCTAATGATTGGACCAATATATTTCCGTCTTTCAAACTTACCTTTAGAGAAAAAATCATGAGGGCTAATTAATTTTATCTGTTCAAACTCTTCTAATGTTATTTCGTCTAAGTCACCGTCTGACTTGTTAATTTGCCTACGCCAAGCGATAAAGAGACGATCTCCTAATCCTAATGACTCAATGAAGCTGATCTGACGTTCCCATCGCTGCATGACATGAGGGTTAAGCATATCCCCACCGTCGGGATGGATCACGATTTTCTCATAGTCATTATGAGTAAGGATTTCTTTAAACTGGGTAGGACTCGCAGTAAAATTCCCACCGGCAGCCCCACATATCTCAATCCCAAATTTTTTCGCTACGATAAGGGGCTTTAAGATGCCTTCGACGAGGTTGAGGATACTTCTATCGTTTTTACCCTTATGGAACGTTAGAGGCAATTCTCCGTTAGGTAGCTTGGATGATACGATTCCTTTTGGCCAGCGATATTTATTATTTTCGGTTTCATAGCGAATCTGACCGCCGTTAATTTGACCATTGATGTCAAAGGATGGGCAAAAATAACCACTATCCTTGATAATCAGACAATTATCACCGCTATATCTATCTATCCCAACCCCTGGCAGATTTTTGGGTATATCCGAGGGAATTCTATTGTAATTGTCCGCACTAAAGAAGGGATAACGAGCGATCTGCTCCTCAGTTAACCCCCGTCTTAGGAGGTCTTGGCGATGGCTTGACGCTAATCCGAGATAATGGGCGATTTTACGGTAGCTTTTGTCCCTTTCCTTGATAGGAAGGGCTTTAGCTTTAATTACCTCTAGCTCTTGTTCCCTTTGTTTGTCCCGTTTGGCTTTGTCTCGTTCCCATTGGTCACGGTCAAATTGTTTTCCGTCGTCGACGATATGAACGCCCCAAATCCCGTTACTACTAGGTTTAAGCCATTTATAGCCTCTAACGGGGGAATCTTGGTCAATATAACCATGACAGAGGATCATGGTGTCCCCTGAGATTCGACAGTCTCCTGTGTGGTCGGTGCAGATGGGACAGGGGTTAAAACGAGTGGTTGGGATGAGTTGGTTTCTCATGCTAGGCTACTCCCCCTGGTAGTTGTAGAGGAATGCCACGTAGCAGAAATTTTGGGCGCACTTGTCTGTTCCCGCCCAAATGAGGTAGGATCATTAGTAATTAAGAAATTTTTTTGTTATGCAAAAAGCCCGGCTAGTAAGTAAGATGATTAGCGGGGTTTTTACCTATTAGGGAATATTATATCTTTTTTGTTCTTGTAGAGGAACTAATTTTGACTCAAAAAATATTAAGATTCTTAACGTTTGCGTTGTCTCTGGATGTATTCAAGCGCATTTTGTTCAGCAACAAGCAATGAATTTCCAATTCTGTAAGCTTTTAGGGATGGCTCAATTTTGGTTTCGGGTCGTCCTGTAATGTCATAGCGTACCCGACGCGGTGTCACCCCAATCTCATTAGCAATCTCTTCAATTGTCCAATAACCAGGTATAGTCGCCTTTTTTCTCTTCAGAGGCGGATCAAAATCTTCGGGACGCAGAATATTATTTTCTGAAGTGGTTAGAGACTTAGGCATTTAAACATACTAGGAATACTCCTGACTTACCTCTATATTAAACGCAGTGGCTGTTTTGTGGAGATTTAGGGTAACTCTTATCTGATAGGTATTTTATCGTTCATCTTAATTTAACTTTTATAAGTCATTATGAATATACCAAAAATCCCTTATTTTATTTTTATATTTTCTTCTTTTCAACTAACAATTTTAGTGGCTCTAATTACTCAAGTCAAAACGACTGCTGAAAATATTGATCAGATAGAAAATCAAAACCAAACGATGGAGAAAAATACGGCTAAAATAGAGGGTCAAGAAATCGAAGGTTTGATTAAAAAAATTGGAATTTTAGAAAAGGAAATTGAGACAACTAAGTCTGAACAAGAAAAGATAAAAAAAGATATAGAAAATAGCCAAAAAGATATATGGGACAAGCTTTCTATTATCTCGACTTTTGTATCAAGTGTTATTTTGGTTATGATAGGAGGAATATTTACCTTTCTTTTTCAATGGAAAGAGATTAAAAGACAAACAGACGAGTCTGTCAAACAACTAGCTACTAAGAAGGAAACTATTCGATTACAGGAGCTTGAAGCAATAATTAAGCTGTTACCATTGCTTAGTAGTAAAGACGAAAAGCAACAAGAAATGGCTATTCTAAGCATGAAGATATTAGCAAGTACCAAGGTAGCTATTGAGTTTGCCAGCTTTATTTCTAGTCAAGGAACTAATGAAGCTGTTGCTAAGATTGCTAATATATCTGAAGATAGCGATGAAGATTATAAACTAGCCGAAAACGAACTTAACACAATATTCAATAAATATTTATCTGCTGTAGTTTTAATTTTTCCTGAAGAAAAATCAGATGATAAAAGAAATAATAAAAACTCTTTTTGTGCATTTTATATTACAAATGATGGCTATCTTATTTCAGCATATAAATCTATTGTAAATCAAACAAATACAAGTTATAAAGTTCTTAATATAGACGATGGCCAAGAATATAATGCGAAATTGATCGCTAGCAATAAAGAGCTTCAAATTTCAGTATTCAAAATAGAGGAATCAGTTTTATACAGTATTCCTATTTCAAAAAATAAACCCTTTGAAAATACTCAAATATTATTTATGGGTTTAACAAACGAAAACACCATTCGAGTGTCTTCTATCGGAAAAATATATAAATTAGATTCCAGGGATTTATGGTACGAACGAAATCCTAAAAACAATTATCGTGGAACTACAGGAAGTCCTGTATTAAATACAAAAGGCGAAGTTGTTGGAGTACATCAAGCAGCCGTTCTAGGCAAGAAGAATCAAGGTTGGGCTTCAAGAGTTGATACAACTATCAAATATTTAAACACTGAATTAAATATTTCAATTTAGTGAATGGAAGAGGGCTATTATCCTAAATCGACAAGACTTGAACCGCCCGCCGCTTCGTCTCTTCCCCCCGTCGATCATATTTAGCCGTCGTCTCAGGAGACGCATGACCGGCCAACTTCTGCACCGTCACCAGATCCACCCCTGCATCCAATAAATCACTACAAAACGTCCGACGAAAATCATGGGGTGAAAACGACTCAATCCCTGCCTGTAACGCCCTCTTTTTCACAATCTTCAACACCGCATCAGGATGGAGGTGTCGCTGCTCAATACGTCCCCCCTTCTGAATGGGACACAGCAACGCCCCAGAAAACTCCCCTCGAACATCTAACCAACCCTCCACTAAGCAGATCGCGGAAGATGGTAAATAAACCGTCCGATCCTTATCCCCCTTACCCCCTCTCACTTCTAACACCCCTCCATCACTCGTAAAATCTGACACCTCTAACGCCACCAACTCCGCCCGTCTTAACCCCGTCCCCCTCAAAATGCCCATTAACGCCGTATCCCTCACCCCAAGGGGACTTAAATCATTCACACACACCGACATCAACGCGGAAATTTCATCGCTGGTTAACGCCCGTCCCCTCAGCCGTTTTTTGCCCTTAACACTAGGCAAATCAACCGCCTTGGCATAATCAGCCGCGTCCATTAAATCCAGTCGTAACGCCTCTTCCAACACCCGTCGCAACGCACAAAGCATCTTATTGGTGGTCGTCGCCGAATAGCGTTGTTTAAGCTCCCGTCGGATCGTCGCCGTATGATGATAGCGTAAGGATGCCCAGTCCAAAGTCATCGCGTCACAGTCCCCTTCCGTCAACAAAGAAGCCATCACATTCAAAGATTGCTTCATGGTGATCACCGACCCAGGACTAAGGGTATGGAGGTAGACCGCCGCCGGATGAAGGGACAACGGAACCGGGGCCGACAACTTCAAATTATTGGCATTATCATGGATTAAAGATCGGGACATAGACCAAAAATTCCCCCAATCTAGTCAAAAAAATAAAGATTTAAAACTGAGCTTCTAAATAACATTGTCCCACAAAACCGTTGAAACCCTACTGTTAAAGCAATTCTCTGGTTAAAATCAAGGCTCGCCCATGTCCGTTAACTTTCATGGGTTTGAGGGTTATAGCCTATTTATTGAAAAGTTAAATGCTAAGCAGTCAGAGCTTGCTTTATCTCAAGAAGAAATCCAACGTCTACAGTCTGATAATGCTCGTTTACAGAAAACTGTTGATAGTATCAATGATCGTTATTACTATCTGGTGGATAAGCTTGGTACTGTTATGGATGATCCTGAATAGGATTAATTAACCCCATAATTTTTTTTATTTATTAACATTGTGAAAGAGAACAATTATTCTAAACAAACTGTATAGAATAATCCCCCCTTAATTGGGGGTTTTTATATTTTATACAGTTGTCTATATAGATCCCAAATGGGTTCTATAGAAGAATTATCTAAAATGATGAATAATTCGAGGTAAAGCTAGAAAAGTTAAAATTAATAAACCAATAAATGTTCTAGGTTCAGAAGTAGATGTAATAGTAATATTTTCTCGTCTAAATTCAATATAGTCAATTGAAGCATCGACACTACTAGTCGTGGAACTCAATGAAATTTCTATAACATTGAAAACATTGAAACCAAACCCAGGAAAATTCAAATCGAATGTACTACTGCCCATTATATCTTCTTCAAAAGATAATTCTATTAGAGAATTATCTGATATAGCACTTGTTTGTGTAGTGCCAAATTTGTTACATAAAATACTCCCACCATATACTTCATCATAGAGATCTTCACTAAATGGTTCATTAATTTCTGTACATAGTTCTTGTTTTAGTTCTGGAAAGGAAACATCGTTTATATTTTCTTCTCTTAAGTATGTTTTAAACTCAACTGCTAATTGTGCATTTAAATCGATTGTATTAGTTTTAATAACAATTGTATCCCCATCATCAATTTCATCAAAACTAATGTTATCTGGAATTATCCATCCTACTGAACCGTTACTTAAAACTCCATCATCATTACTCCAAGAAAGAGAGCCGTTTGGAATATTTGTAGAAATACTGGCATCAATAAAATCTGTATTATTTCTTACATTAGATAATGTATAAGTTCTTAATCCTCCTAATGTTTGATTAGGGTCAGCTTCTTGTGGAAGACTATAAATCGTACTAGGACTATTTATTACTGTTGATTCAATTCCAGATGTCCCTACTCCAGTATCAAAATTGTCTATTAACAAACAACTAAAATTTTCTAAACTAGTTGAAAGACAACTATCTTCATAAGTTTGAGCAAAAGTTTTAATGAATGGATTAAGGGAAATAGAAGTTACACTAAGTAAAAATAATATTTTTTTAAGCATTTTGATTATTAATGATTTTGTTAAAGTTTCAACATCTTGATATTCCCCTGCGTAAACATAGGTGAATTCTTTAAGTGAGGTGAAACCACGAAGTAGTATACCATATAACTTTCAGAATTCAAGACCCCTACAACTGCAAAATAAGATAAATTGGGCAAATTGGAAAAGAATAATCTGGTTTTTAAATAGTGTTTTTTTATTACCCTATTAACCGGTGATGTCATCGGTTTCAAAGGTGTCCGAGATAAACTCGTCATCCGCAGCGTCAACACCAAGGGTAAACGAGACACCAGGGAAATCGACATTCACCGCCGGTTACGAGAGTACCTTGAAGCCTATTGTGCTGATAACTTTAACCCTAAAAATCCCTATCTCTTCCCAGGCCGCCACGGACGGGGACACATCCACAAAGGCAGTGCTGATCTCATCTTGAGAGAAGTCTGCTATCGTCTAGAGTTTGAAGGAGTATCTACCCACAGCTTCCGAAGAACCGCTTTAACCCAGATGAGTGATGCCGGTGTTCCTTTACGTCACATTCAAGCTATCTCAGGCCATCGTACTCTATCCGCTTTAGAACGCTATCTCGGTGTCACCGATAAACAAAAACAAAATGCCATTGACTCACTCGAATTTTAAAATGGTTTACCCCCGTCCCTGAGCGAAAAACCTAAACAAAACATAAAACTGGAAAATGGGGGGTTTGGGGGGAAATGCCCCCCAACCAGCAGCAAATCTAGTTATTGGGAAGAGGCAACTGTATGACATAAAGCCTGCTGGCTCTCTCCCTAATTTTAAACTAATTCCTAACTCTAATTACCGCTCTTTGTACGGGCATTTTCGATATTTTTGGGGGCATTTTTCGTCAAAGGTCATCAAAGTTCGTATTGTGATGATGGTATCTTTGAAAATACCGATAGGGATTTAAGAGGTCAAATCAGGTTAAACCATTATTTTTTAAGATTAATCATAATTATCTCTGCTTTTATAGAGACTACTATTGATAAGACGTTATTTCGTCAATTTATGTTTTTTACCCTGACTTGAGTGACGGCCTTTGACGACCTTTGATGACCTAGAACAAGATTACTGCTAGATAAAGAAAATCTAAAGATGGTAAAGACGCAAATAAATCGATCATATCTGAAGCTCTTCCACCGTTAAGGGTTTTTTGGTGGCATGGTGGCCACCGAATTGATTAATGGGGAATGTTGGGAACAAGGCGAAATAGCAAAGTTAACAAAGCAGTAGCAACCGCCACGATAATAGGGATAATTAAAGATTTAACCCCTTTTAAGTCAGATACTTCTTTAACTAAAGTATTTTGGACAGTCTTAATATCTCTAACATCTTCCTTGAGGTTTCTGACTTCTGTTTTAACTTCTGCCAGTTCAACTGAGATGGTGCTTAGTTTCTCTAATTTCTGATTGACTTCTTTAATGTCCTGCTTTAGCTCTTTAAGGACTTCTGCTGTGGGATAAGTAACGGTAGATGGTTCATTCATGAGTTAAACTCCTAATAGTATTCGTTTTATCCATGTCCTCAAGGTGGCACCCTTGGGGACTGTTTTTATTTTATGTCCAATCAAGGCAACCTATTGGTGTTAGGGTTAGTCCTTTACCATAGTCATTTATTAAGTCCATTATTTTCTCGAAACGATTAGTCAATTACTTGATTTCTATAGTCCATTACTTAGTCCCATAATCTAGTATGATCTTAAGTAATTGACTTTAGTAAAAGACTAACCCTTATGGCAGTCCCAGAAGATTTTAAAACAGTTACCTGCTATCTTCCCCCTGAGATAGCAGAACAATTAGAAAGTTATTGTTTCAAGCATGAGATCACCCGTAACAATAAGCAAGGTGAGTTATCCCCATCATGGGGAACTGGTATCGTTGAGGTTTTAAAACTCTTCTTTAGCTCTGATACTATACCTAGTCCATTACCTGATACTGGACTAAATAAAAGGATGGTAGAGGATATGGTCAAGGATTCCCTCCATAGTATTTTACCTAGTCAACTATCTAATCAATTACCATCAGAAGAGAAATTAAAAGAACTGATCCAAGAGTCAGTTACTAATCTGTTACCTAGTCTTTTATCTAGTAATGTACTAACCCAGGACAGTCCTATACTTAAAGAATTAGACAATCGGCTGTCACAGCTAGAAACCAATCATAATCAGCTTGATAGAGAGGATGATCTTAACCCCATTGATAAAAAGATGACAGAGGCCATGTCTGACAGTGGGCAACCTCAACGATTAAGCGATAAAGCAGTACAGACAATTTTAAAGCAGAAATACAACATCAAAACTACTCCCCAAACAGTCAGCAAGTGGAGACTCAGAGAAAGTCAGCCACGGGGACGAAATAAGATCATTTTTGATCTGTTCAAGCCTGATGGTAATGGCTGGATAGGGCTGCGCCAATTATCCTGATTTTCTGTGTGAATTACTTGATAATATACCAATCAAAACCCAATTAATTTTGAAGTAAGAGTGAACCATGGGTAGAGCAGCTAAATTCAAAAAAGGACAACTTATTCGTCGTAAAGCCAAATCAAAATCAAACTCAAGTTCTACTAATAATAATCATCACCAGCCAAACCCAACAAAATCCACTGTTACAAAAGATCCAAATCACGAACAAATTATCAATTGGTTACAAGATCCTGAACTCCATGGCTGGATTTATCAATTATGGGATAAGAAAATGACTCTTGATTTCATCGGCAAAATGCTTAAATCTTTAACCAATCAAATTCTTAATGATCCAAACTATCAAGATGATCATATGTGCCAAGCTGCCAATAATGACGATTATACGGTAGGGGTTAATACTTTAAAGTGGACTTTGTGGATTAGCGTTGTTTCTTACCATAGGAATCAAGAAATTTTTTCAAACCCAGATTGGAGGAAAACTCCTTTTGATTTTTAGAACCGTGAGCTTTGAGCTACCAGGTCCATCTACCGAGTCAGAGTTACTTCTGCACCGAGTAGATGATCCCAACGGATGCCCCATGGCCAAATGGTAGATCCTACGAGTGGTTTTTCCCTTCATGCCCCATAACAGGCCGCGCTTATGGGTCCCTTCTCTCTCCTCTTCATGGTGAAGGACACCTTACAATGGTAAAATATTAAGTAAATCTAAAAGGACAAACTCCTTTTAGACAACCAACAGTGAGCGTAACCAGCAGCTACTTTTTATCAACCTGGGTAGCCTTATTTTTTCACTGGTTCATTCAACAACAAAAATACCCGATTTTTAGGGTTATTTTTTAAACGTCACTGTTCGTTGTTAAGTTGTTACTCATCGTCACTAAACGTAATTAAACTCCTACTAACTGTTACTAAACGTTATTTTTTGGTTTTTGTACGGACAAAAAAAATCCTCTGAAATCGATAACAAATAGTAACGAGTAGTAACGTTTAATAACCCATCGACACCTTATAGTAACGTCTGAGTAACGCCCATAATCACAGTATTTTTCGAGTTGTCCCCGACATTGGGGGCGACATAGTACCCCCTTCCCGAAAGGGAAGCCAGCGCACTCCATGTACTGACGTTTTGTCACTTCGTTCCAAAAGTCAGTACGGAGTAACTGTCTAGGGGGAGACCCCCTAGAACCCCCTTCGGGCAGGTGGGAAAGGAATTTGTTTTTTTTTTGATCTACAAATGTGGATCTACATCCCCACAAAAGTCAAACTTAACCTACTCGTTGAGATGGCCATAGCACCCCATAACGATAGGGGATGATCTCTATCCCAGATTCGTCGGCTACGATCAACCAATGCCCCTCACTATCATCGGACCCAATCACCCATAAGGGACTAGGAACTCTTTCACGGGAATCATAGATCCTCTCCCCATACTTAAATGAACACCACTGATCAAACCCTCGATTCATGGGCAACTTAAAATGAGTCGGCTTAACTAACTCAATCAAGTTATCTTCTGTCCCAAAACTTCCCTGGTTTTGTATACTCTTGGGAGCGAGTTTTGGGACACCCTCTAGCCCATACTTGGCCTTGGTTTGACTCCACTTAAGATCCAAGGCGTTGAGGATCTCTAACCGGTCAGGGTTATTCGATCTTTCTAAGTCCAGTTTATAGATCCAAACCCGTTCCCCATTAATCCGTTTTCGCTGGCCCACCAAACCCAAACCGACCTTGGCGAGTAAACGGTTAACTAAGTGGACGGGGTGAGAATCTTTAGTGACGGTCACGTTACAAAGATCATTTAACCGCCCTCGTCTAAACAAAGATTTTTGTTTAAGTCCTAATAACCAAGGGTCATCCTGGGTATATTCCTTATCAGGGTTGGCCAACACTTCTAAAATTTCCAGGTCTAATAGTTCACTCACCAACGGTGAATAAGCTTTAATGTCCGGTAGGTAAACCGTGTCATGGATAGCAAATTGTGTAAACTTATGGCTGTATTCCTTTTCGTCATAATATAAAGCTGCATCGGGATTATTGAGTTTCCAGAATAATTTAATCCCATTGAGCTTACGCCGTTTATCGGATACCACATTCTCATTAATAAACTCAGGGGTAAGCTCAACGCCCGGTAACTCTTCCGTTAGAAATGCTTTGGCAGCTTCATGAAGTTCAGCCGTCGTCGCATTGGCCTTTCGACTTATGGCCATGGCTTGTTCTAGAGAGATAGTACGGGCAGTCGAGATCCCTGTTGAGATTTCTTTATTAATGGCCTTACCCTGTTCTTTCTCCCCTTCCATATACCGCTTAGTTTTGGGGTTAACCGGACATTGTTTCATATCAATTAGTGTTACCCTATGCCCCTCTTCTACTAACTCATCCATAAAGAGTTCTCTGAGGTTAGCTAACCCATAATTATTCCTGGCCTTAAACTGACAATAAGCTTCAATATGAGGGTTATTCCATCCCCCTGTTTGAAAGTTGACCATATCTAACACTTTCTCGGCCACCTCAATGGAATTTAAGCCTTGAGTCATAGCTAAAATGTCAGCCATTCCTAAGCCTTCTGTATGATATTCGTGTAACGTTCTATTAATTTGTTCTGGGTCAAAACTGGGATTTCCGTGAAGGGTTCCTGTTTCTTTGATATAGACATATCGCACTACAGGTTGACGGTATCGCATTAACATTTGACGGCATTGGCTTGGAGGCAAGACCCCTAAGAAAATGCCAAACACTTTATCAAAGTAATACTTAACCTCTCTATCTATCTCACCATTAATGACCCCATCGATACTGGTTCCGGTTCCCATTGATGAGGTATGAATTAGGATATCCGGTTGTTCTTTCTTAATAGATTCATTAATCCGTTCGACAAAATCTTTACCATAATCCGTCTGAGTCACCTTAGCATCGATTCTGATAATTTTCTTATCGGGATATCGCTCAGACAATTCCCTATCCATCTTTTCAGCTTCCGTTTGGGAATCCGTGGGAATAATGATTTTCTCATCCCCTTCGATGGCGTTTAACATTTCTTGTTTTAGCCATTTCTTCTGCTTCAATAATAACGTGGTATAACTATCAGGTTTAACGTCATTGACGATGGTAAATATGGGGGTATCTTTCGGAGCTAAACTTTTAATATAATTAACACTGACATCGGTTAAGTCAGCATCCGATAATAAAACTATCCCTTGATTGGCTAAAGTTTCATAGATAATATTCTCAAAGATTTTGAGTAATTTGGGTCTAACTTCTTTACAGGTTGATGAAGATAAGAGGTGATTTAAACCCAGTTCAGATTCATCTAAAATAATCACCGTGTTCTTAAAGTCTCTTCCTGCTATTTTCCAAAGACTATCAAAACATAAGCCAAGGGTTTCTTGGTTCTCATAAATGGTAAATCGGTTAACGGTTTTCAGTAAAGTATCATCAATCTCAATAATCCATTCAATGCCCCAGTCTTTGGCTTGTCCACGACCTAAAACAATTCTAGGGGTAATGGATATTATCTTTTTCCCTTGTTTTCTGTACTTCTTAATTAATTTCTTATTGAGATAGCTTTTCCCCGTCCCTTTAGGACTAACTAAGTTAATGATTCCCTCATTGGGCATGAGGTCAACTAACAAGTCAGCCGGTAAATATTTCCCCTCTATTAGATCCTCTTTGGTCAGTTTTATGTCAGGTTCATAGCTTAACTTCCTTAATTTATTTTGAATTTCTTGTATTCTGGTTAAGATAACAATATTCTTTCGTCTTTCAAACTTAGCTTTCTCGAAAAACTTACGGGGGGTAATTAATTCTATCTGGTTAAACTCTTCTAATGTTATTTCGTCTAAGTCACCATCTGACTTGTTAATTTGCCTACGCCACGCGATAAACAGCTTGTCCCCTAATCCCAATGACTCGATCAAGCTGATCTGACGATCCCATCGCTGCATCACATGAGGGTTGAGAATATCCCCACCGTCAGGATGGATCACGATTTTCTCATAGTCGTTATGGGTAAGTATTTCCTCGAACTGGTTCGGACTAGCGGTAAAATTCCCACCGGCAGCCCCACATATCTCTATGCCAAATTTTTCCCCACTAATTAGAGGCTTTAAGATGCCTTCAACGAGGTTAAGGATATTTCTATCGGATTTACCCTTATGGAACGTTAGAGGCAATTCTCCGTTAGGTAGCTTGGATGATACGATTCCTTTTGGCCAGCGATATTTATTATTTTCGGTTTCATAGCGAATCTGACCGCCGTTAACCTGACCATTAAGGTCAAAGCTAGGGCAAAAATAACCACTATCTTTGATAATCAGACAATTATCACCACTATATCTGTCTATCCCTACCCCTGGCAGATTTTTGGGGATATCCCAGGGAATTCTGTTGTAGTTATCCGCACTAAAGAAGGGATAATCGGCGATCTGCTCTTCACTTAACCCCCGTCTTAGGAGGTCTTGGCGATGGCTTGACGCTAATCCGAGGTAATGGGCTATTTTACGGTAGCCTTTGTCCCTTTCCTTGATAGGGAGAGCTTTAGCTTTTATTTCTTCTAGCTCTTGTTCCTTTTGTTTGTCCCGTTTGGCTTTGTCCCGTTCCCATTGGTCACGGTCAAATTGTTTTCCGTCGTCGACGATGTGAACGCCCCATATCCCGTTACTACTAGGCTTAAGCCATTTATAGCCTCTAACGGGAGAATCTTGATCAATGTAGTCATGACAGAGGATGGTGTCATCGACCATTCTACAGTCCCCACTGGTATCGGAACATAAGGGGCAGGGGTTAAAACGGGTGGTGGGGATAAATTTAGCCATTGCTCAAGTCCTCTTGTGGTGGTACACAAGGGGGCTTGCTCTGACCTGAGATTGGAGAAATTCGATTGGAGATTGAGTAAATACAAGCTCTTGTTTTTAAATATGGGGAAATTGAGAATCTACCCGTCTTTAATCAACAATTAATCTAAAATCTGCAATCTGTAATTTAGTGAGTCTTTTTACTTAGTCCCTTTCAGAAACGCACAAAAAAGCGGTAAACTTCATAAATAGATAATTGTTTGGTTGGGGTTTGGTTTCCCCTTGGCTTTGAAGTAATACTGGATTTTGTTCGGAATCTAACGACCGGATTCAAGTAAAGAATTCATCTTCATGTCAGGAAACCCCCTGATTTTTTTTGTCAATGAATAAGATTTTAATTCTTTGTCGGGATCTAAACAAGGAGAGGAGGAAGATCACCAACCGATGACCGAGACAGCAAATTGTTTTTGTTCGGTAGAGACTTCTAGGTAAGCTTGGAGAGTACCGAGGTCGTGGTGGCCTGAAATTTCCTGAATGTGTTTTAAAGGGATGCCAGCGTTGTGCATTTGGGTTAAGGCGGTGCGTCGGAAGCTGTGGGTGCTGACACCTTCGACTCCAATGCGAGAGCAACCGGCTCTAAGGAGCTTATCGGCTGCGTAGCGAGAGAGATGCCTCCAGGCTTGTTTACCTGGGAAGAGAAAGCCAGCATCGCCTATTTGACGCTTGGGTTGATAATCATCAAGAAATGGCTTGAGAGAGTCTGTAATGGTTACTTGACGAGTTTTGAGCTTGCCTTTAGTGGTAGACTTACGGAAGGTGAGCGTACCGCCTTTAATGTCCGTTATTTCGAGGGCGAGAGCTTCGGAGATTCGGCAACCGGTGAATAAACAGATGCCAAATAGAGCGCGATCGCGGGGGTTAGTAAAACCTTCAGTAAAGAGCCGTTGTAGTTCGGCGGTGTTTAATACTTTAGCTTGGCCATGGCCCTTAACTTTCATGGGGGTGGGAGTTTTAAATTTCTTATATCCACGATATATAAGTATTGTGGACTTGACTCTATAAAGTTGATATTTCGTTACTCCAAAATTGGGTATTTTGGCAGAGTTAAGAATTTATTATCTTTTCCCTTCGCTACAACCCCCATTCTCTCGTTTATTCATAAGCTCTATTTATTTTGGTTTAAATGTACTAGCTAAAGAGCCAATAATATTTACGTGATCAAACTGAAGGTCGATATTGAGAAATATTCTCATTTAGGAGCTAAAAGTCAAAAACTGATTATAATAGAGAATGATTGAAGTTATAGCGGTAAAGTAAAGATTTAAAGGTTAAATAACTCGAATTTACATCAATTATCTTTAAAATAATAGGTTAGGTGATTAAATGAAAAAAAAACTACTTTAAAATTTTTGGTACTTATATTTTTTTTAAGTTTGTTTCTTTTTGAAAAAGTTGATAATCCTATATTAACTAGCTTCAAAAAGGAATTTGAGAAAAATATTTTATTACAAAGAAGAAAAGTAAGTAATCAAGTTTATATAAAGTTATATGGAAAAATAAATAAACAATCTTATCGCAAAGTAGGATGGTTAGTTTTTGATAATTCACATTTTAGTTCTGTAGGAACTTATTATATTAATGATAATCGTATGCGGCAGTTTGATTATTTTCTACATTTTTTTCATCATGCTGTTGAAGACGATCTTGTTCATAATATTAATCATAATGTTCAGTTTGAAAATGGTAGGAACAGAAGTGACCATTGGATTAAATCACCCCGTGGGCATATAAAAGTAAATAGGGAAGATGATGCAAAGCTTTTCATCTATCTAACTTATAAATCTTTTTACTTAGGAAAAAATTACTCAAATACTTTAAAAATTAGTATCAAATCAAATCAAGAGGGAACATGGACATATTTTAGAAGATGTGGCCATATTTTTAATAAACTATGTGCTAATATCGACGAAGGTAATGGAATAGCTAAACTAGATAACTAGATTTATTATAGATTAGATAATGTGATCTACTTTAAAATCTTAAGCCATGTATATCAATAATTTAACAAAAAAATTAATTCAGCTAAGCTTTTTTATGGGTTTATCCTTGATAGTAGTTTTTGCGCTCTTTTTTTCTCAACCTCAAAAGCTACCTATTTCTAAACTAAATGTTAATCCTAACACTTCAGATTTCAATATTGTATTACTTCAACATGATGCTTGTCCCTGGGCTTATTTTTGGTGTGTTGTTGAGAAAGGAATTAATGATGCTGCCAATAATCTTAATGTCAATGTAGAACTTCTACGTCCTCTAAGAACCTCCGATGAAAATAATGAGGATATGATTAAGCAATATGAACATTTGTTTAGTGAATTGACAGACCATGAACCGCTACCAGATGCTGTGGGAATCACTTTTATTGATGAAACAGTTAGTAAATATCTGGAAAAACTAATTACCCAGGAAATTCCCACAATTGTTTATAATGCGGGTGCTAGTTTCAATAATCATGTTATTTCAGACCTGACATATCTTGGACAAAATGACCAACAAGCTGGTTATGAAGCGGGGTTACGATTAACCAAACAGATTAATGAAAAAGGTAGAGCAGTTTGCATTAACCATTTTCCAGAAGCAACTAATCTAACAGCCCGTTGCCAAGGATTTGAAAGAGCAATTAATGAAGCGAAAGCCAAAGGAAAAACAATTGAATATACAATGCTGGATACTCAAAAAAATGATCCCCCTGCTATTAAAGAAGCTCTCATTAAAGACTACACAAATCATCCAGATAAGGCATTTACCATATATTTATCCTTAGGGCCAATCGGTGCTGAACCTTTCTATGATTTTATTGATGATGTAAATTTACCTCAAGATAAATTTGCTCATGGAATTTTTGATTTAAGTCAAGAAATTATTGATAATATTAACAAGTCCGAAAACACTTTGTTTGCTATTGATCAGCAACCTTATTTACAAGGTTATATGATAGTACAATTACTCTTTTGGAAAGCGAAATATCAACTAAGACTTCGCAGTGAGACGAAAGGCACTAATATTATTTCGACTGGGCCAAATTTCCTCAAAAAAGACGAGTTAGAACAAGTTAAATCATTAATTGGTCAATACAGGTAATTAATAATTTTTACAGAGATTTTGTTGTCTTTTTCTTTTTTTAGAGTCTCCAGAAGGTCTGTCATTGAGCCATTGACAACTTTGGAACATTAATTCATTTAATGTGGGTATATTCCACACTCTAATTGTTCCATCTAAATGGGCTGTCGCAATCTTTTTTCCATTATCATTAAAGCTTAAACTGACCACTGGACTCGGAGCAGTCCAGTGAGCTAACGGTGTTCCTGATAAATTCCAAAGCTTGATCGTACCATCCCATCCCGCCGTTGCTAGTATTTTTCCCTGTGATGAATTAAACTGTACACTGGTTATCCGTGTTTGTTGGGTAGGCCATGTATGGGTGAGGTTCCAAGAATTATACTCCATCTTCCAGAGACGAAGGATGCTATCTCCCCCTCCTGTGACCATGAGCTTTCTCTGGGGATGAAAACCGATACTCCAGATCCAACCTTTGCTTCCCTCTCCAATGGGTTGGACTTGATGGTTGCGATCGGTTTCCTCCCGACAACGTGACCAGGAACGGACATTCCATAAATTTAACTGCCCATCTTCTCCCCCCGCAGCTAATAACTTACTTGAGAGGTTAGGATAAAATTCTACATCTCTGATGGGTTTGTCGACTTTTGTTGGACAAAAATTAACATTATCGTTTTGATTCTCAAAATTCCATAAAACAACTGAACCATTCCCCCCAGCAATAGCGATCATTTTTCCATTCAAGCTAACATCAATATTTAGTATGGGATAACGTAAAGATTTAGAAGCATAAGATTCATAAACTTCGTTTTCTTGTTTGAGGATGTTAACCTTAACTCCTGCGGCGACAGCTAATATTTTTTCTTGTTGATGATTAAAGTCTACACTGCTGATAATATCGTCAGCTTTCCAAGTTTTTATATGATTATCTGAACATTGTTTGGTAACGTCCCAAATATAAACTTTTCTTGACCATCCTCCTGTTGCTATTTGGTTTCCATCAAAGTCTACAGTCCACAGTGGACTTGAAGAAAAATTGCAGAGAATATCATTATTAAGTTGAAGATCGTGGTTCATCTTCTGTAAAATATATTGAGTATATTTCTGGGCAAAAAATCTATTAATCCCCCCTGCTTTTTCCATAACTGACATTAAATGACTCGCTTTCTCATCTTCATCTTTGCTTTTCTTAAAGTCTTGGAAATCTTTAACTGTATTTTCAATAATTTGAGTTTGTCGCCAAGCAACTAAAGATGTTACTACTTTTAAAGAAATCACGATTAATAGGAATAGAAAAAAAGTCGATAAATTGATTACTAAATTCCGATCTTTTATAACGGGATTAAATAACGTTTTTAATAACTTTTGGATTTTCTTGGTTTGTTGTTTGGGGGCATTAAAAGTTTTAGACCCTTGTTGTTGTTTATTTTCTAATTCTGCAATTTTTTGCTGACATTCTTCAATAGCAGATTTTAGATGAAATTTCTGCTCTGGATCGCTTGCTACTGCTTCTTTTTCAAGCAGATAGTTTAGCTTTTTTCGCCAAGTAGATAAAGATGTCATGTCTGTTCACGATCCATGTGAATGGAAATTCTATATATAAGAGGATAAAAAAGCTTAATTTAAAAATAATCAGCCTGAGTTCTAAATTATTACAAAACTCTTTCCATCGTTGACATTATCAACTTTCATTATTAGGAAAAGTGACTGATTACAATTATTGTTAAGTTTAACGATTCTATTTTTTTTAGTCAATCGAAGTTTAGGATCTTAAGCAGTAGACGAATGCCGCTAAGTTCTTCGGGCTAAAATGAAATCGGCTTGAAATCCGCCTTGGATGATACTGTTGGCGAAAGTAATCCTGTATGAAATTAATCGTACTACAAAAATGAAAAATCTTTACTTTGGCGATTAGTAATACCTAATGTAATATGCTGTGTAGCACATTCGCCAACAGTATCTTCGCTAGATCCGACCCACAATGGCTTGTTTTATAAAACGTTTTTGTTACGAATATGCTACATCTTGTCGCTTGCTTGTTAGTATTTATACTACAAACTAACACACAACTGTCGTTTAAACGTAGTAGAAAAAGGATGAAGATCACCAACCGATTACAGAGACAGCAAATTGTTTTTGTTCGGTAGAGACTTCTAGGTAAGCTTGGAGAGTCCCGAGGTCATGGTGGCCTGAAATTTCTTGAATGTGTTTTTAGAAAAATTAATCAAAGAAAAAATTAATCAAAGAAATAAAGCAACTAAAAATTTTCCTTTAACTGCTTTATTTCTTTTAAATCTGGATCTAAAAATGTTTTTATCATCCAACGTCTGCGGTAACCATAGCAGTAACGTAACCAGAATAAGGATCGTCAAAGTTTCTGTCAGCTAATTGACATTCAACACGGAATGTAACAGTATTTTGTGTAATAGCAACAATGTCTACATCAGCTTCCATAACGTTAAATGGGCGATCAGGAGCAGTAAAATCAAGTGCAAAACCATTTAATGCGACACCAGCATTTAATACTGTTGAATTAAACACAGCAGCCCCGTCAATACTCCTACGTCCAGTACCCTGAGGAATTGTAATAGAAACTGTTCGAAAATCTATAGCCATGATTATGTCCTCATATTTGTTTTAAAACTTTTAACTTTGTAAAAGTTTCTTTGTTCTTAAATATCTATATGACTAGATCTTTTTATTTATGCAAGTGAAGCTTCTACAAATCGTTTTCGCTGCGCTGTTGCCCTTGCTCCGCAAGATCGCGAATTCGTAGCCGTGTAACTGTTTTTAGAGAGTAGTGATTTATGCTCAAGTATAAATGCTTGTTAAGGGGGATAGGGGACTTCCATAATAATAATCATCCAGCCTTCATACCAGAGATCCCTATTTCCCACCAGTTCATAACTTAACTAAGGCTGGATGATTATTTACTTGGATCTTCCTAGTACAGAATCTGGGTTGATTTTAGAGACATTGGAAAACTATTTGAGTATTAGTGCCTAGAATGAAAACTAATAAAGTACAGTTAAAAACTGAAGAAAACTGTCAGTATAAAAGACAAGCTAGAACCAACTATAGTAATCCATAAAACTTCTATATCTTCTCTTAGCATATTAAAAATATTCTTAAATCAATATATATTTATCTTAATACACTTTTAAAAAATCAATGATAGTAAAACTCCGAAAATAATTGGGTAATTTAACTAGAGTATTTTGGTCTAAATCAATTAGGTTAGGAAATAACAACTAACTCAAATGGGGGATTGAGTTAATCAAAAAATTACCATTACTTAATAAGATTATTTTTCAGAATTTTGTTCAATATGGAAAATATATCATTAGGTTTAAGATAAGTCTTGAATCCGATAATTCTTAAGAATAGATTAGGACTGTTAGAATTAAAGAGGGAACAATGATTCTCGAGAAAAACAATTAGTCATCTCCCCCTTAATTGGGGGTTTTTACTTTCTTATTTAACCCATTTTCTGAGACTTAAATCATACCGCCATTCTAGATCTAATGGTGGTTGACGTTTTTGATTAGCCCATCTAGAAACTGTAGCTGGACTCACATTCATACGGCGTGCTAATTCTGCATTAGTTAACTGTTCATTGGATTCTTCTTGTAAAGACTCTGCTTTGGGTAGTTCTTGGTCTATATTTTTGTCTATATAATTATCTAGATTCTTGTCTAGATAGTTAGTAACAGTTTGTTCTATACGGTTATCTAGATTATCTTCTAGATAAGTTTCTATACGTTGTTCTAGATTGTTATCAAGATTAGTATCTATATTTTCATCTATAAGTCCTAATGCTCTTTTGATAAACTGATTTAACTCTTTACTAGCATTACTGTCCTTATCTGCTGCCCATTTCTTAAACTTCTTCCAGGTTTTTTTATCTATCCTGAACGTAGCTAACGTAGTTGTGTCCATGTCTATATAATAATCTAGATTACTTCTATATTCTAGATTATATCTAGACAAAAATAATATCTATATATTTGTCTAGATTATTGTATATATAAAATGAAGGTCGTGCAAGCTCGCGTTCTCAGGAGTTAGTTTTCTCAAACAAGCTTTTAGTTAAACTGTTGTATGAAATATTTTAACTTTAGTCAATTCATTAATAGATAAATTTCTATGGTATCAATAAAGTATATTTGTATTGTTATTTTTTAAGTTATACATTGTATTTACAGACAATTGTATAAAAATTGGTTAATGTTAAGACGAACAGAATTTTTTTGAGGTGGTTTTTAATGAAGAAACTTTTACTTACAACAAGTTTTTTCTTAGGTTTCATAAGTTTTTCAAGTTTACAAGCTGAAGCTAGTGTAATATTACTACAAGACAATTTTGATTCTGAGAACGGAGGATCAGGAGCATTAAATTACAATAGTTTTGTCAACTGGGATGTAACTGATGGAACTGTTGATTTAATAGGAAATGGTTCATTTGATTTTTTTCCAGGTAACGGTTTATATTTAGACATGGATGGCACTTCAGCTAATGCTGGAACACTTCAATCTAAATCGGTTTTTAATTTTAACACCGGTGATACTATAACTTTAATGTTTGATATATTAGGTCAAAATCCAGGAGCTACTTCTAACAATACAATGACCGTATCTTTAGGTAGTTTATTTAGTGAAACATTTGATATAAATAACACAGGAACTATTACAAGAACAATTGATGTTACAACTGATATAACAACAAACTTGATATTTAATCATGCTGGAGGAGATAATGGAGGATTAGTTCTTGATAATGTCAAGCTGGAGAATGCTCCTGTCCCCGAACCTCTCACCATCCTCGGAGCGGGAACAGCGATCGCCTTTGGAACAGGTTTCAAACGTAAATTAGCAAAAGCCAAGAAACAATAAAATTAAATATCAGACCTAGACTTAAAATCCTCCTTTAATATTTGGGGGTTTTTTTATATTTTCTAGGATCGCATAACTATATTTTTCCGACACTAAAAACTTGTAAACCATTCAATAAAAGACTTTCGCTACTTTTTTCTCAAGTAAAAGCCGAATCAATGGGGTTGGGACTAGAACAGTAGAACGTGATGGACAATTAGCGATCACATTAAACAAACTATCCGAATTAGATCCCTGTTCTCATCAACCTCTCAGATAAGCTAATCGATTCTAATGATTAACTAATAATGCAGTTAGAAATATCTCAGTTTGTTTGGGCATACTGTAAATCATGGTAAAGATTTGAGGGATTTTAAATGTCAGAAAATTTTTTATTCATATTCTATATTAGTTCGATGGTTGGAGTTTTAATTTTTCAATTGTATATATTTTTTAACTTTCTCAATCATGTTTTCTCACGTCCTACTCTTTAGGAGTAACAATTAATCAACGAACAAACTAGCATCTACAATCTGAAATTAAATCCCAGATATTATTAGATGAATAACAGTCAATGGTAGATCCTTATAGTGGTTTTTCCCTTCATGCCCCATAACAGGCCGCGCTTGTGTGTCCTATCTGTCTCCTCTTCATGGAAAGGCACACATTCAATGATAGGATCTTAAGGAAATATAAAAAGGGTTTGTCTGATAAGACGACCCACAGTGACCGTAACCAGCAGCCACTTTTTACCCATCTGGGTAGGCTTATTTTTTCACTGGTTCATTCAATGACGAAAAACCCTGATTTTCTTTAGATTTATTTAATGTCACTAAACGTCACTACTCGT
>JASJDN010000099.1 GCA_030065205.1 Crocosphaera sp. | reverse complement strand
GGGTTTAAAAATTTTCAATTAATGAGAGAAAAACTATTAGCTTGTCTTTTTACATAAGCTCGACTTATAACCATAACTACGGGAGAGCCTAAATAGAATCTTAAGACGGTAAGGTGGGCAAGCCAAAGACATATCTAAACTAACTTCACCGTTGAAAACCTTGCCCACCCTACAAAATTCGTTGTTATTATTGCTTTAGAAACAGTCTCTTATATAATATTGTATTATATAGATTGAACTCATTACTTAGGAACAGATGGAGATAAGATAATCACTTGTCCTTTTTTATCAGTTTTTATCGCTAAAACGGCAGGTGCTTGATTTTTATCAGCATTCTTATCTAACCCAAAAAAACAATAAATTATGTTATTATTTTCTAGCAATAATCGCCAAATTCTAGGTTTTTCTGGGTCATTATCTTCACGTCCTTGTACATAATCAAATAAACCCAAGTCTCCAATAAAACGAGAATCTTTGAAACTAGGAGAAGTATAAACATCATCCAAGTCTCGTCCCAATACTAAGTTTTCTTTAGGAAAAATATAGGTAAACACAGGTAAAGTTGAAGTCTCATTTATTGCATCTCGACGAGCATCATCCCATCCTTGAATTCTTGCTAACCAGAATAAAATGATTAATAACCAAATCACAATAATTAAATCTTTTCGCAGAGAAACAGGAATAATAGAAACCAACTCTCGTATAAAATTAAATGGGGGAAATTGATGAAAAGCTTTAGCAAAAACCATAAACTTACGTTTGACTTTCTGCCATTGTCTACGACGAAATGTCCTGTTTAAAGGTTGAGATAAGGATAAAATAAAGGGAACGGTTAACGGTTCTACAAACCAAAGCGTTATTTTAATCCCAGTTGCTAGTAAAAATAATGCTAAAATAGTTTTGATAAATGCCCAACCATTCCCTACAAAAACTTGAATAGGAACAAAAAAGAAGGAACGAAAGGGAAAAGATAATTGTGTTAATTCTAATTTAAAATAGGCGAAATAAGCCCAACGATAGATCCATGCGGTAAAATAAAGGAAGATTCCTAGCAACCCCAAAATACTAGCAAAAGTTCCTAAAATTTGTGTATTATTGGGTGAAGGCTGACCATCGGACATAAATAACCCACTCCTTAATCATATAGTCCATATTATCCTATCGAGTCATGATAAAACATTCAATTAAAATCATTACCCTTGCTTCTCTAACTGTCGGGTTAGGACTTTATTGTGTACCGAAAAACGGGTTGTCCTTACCCTCCCCTGAAATTAAGTCCACTAAAGCGCAAAACACGAGTATTCCTGTATCTTTACCTAATGATGCTAATGCTACCCTAAAAAAAGGTGGATCAGGGCAAGGAAAAATGACAGGGTTTGATCAACAAACGATAACTCTAGAAAAAAGTAGAAGAGACCCTCGAAAAATAGCAATTACTGATATTCAAAAAGTAGGGTTTTCAGGAGAAGCTAAACTGATCCATAAGCAAGGTAGTATTAGAGTGAGAGGAGGAAACGATAATTCTAACCAAAATAATAGAGAAACTTGGCAAGAACCTTTAACCAATTTTAAAATAGTTAATGCTAAAAATGGAAAAGCTGAAGTCATTTTATCTCAAGTGAGTAAAGCCAAATTAAGAGGAATTATTGATGTTTCTCAAACCAATACTTATGTGGTAGATGAACTCAATTTTAATCATGATAATAATCATGTCATTTTAACTGTCATTCCCCGTGAAGAGTAATTTTAAACATAATGTCAATTATTACTGGAAAAACAAAACTATTAGGAATCATCGGTCATCCTGTGGAACATTCTTTGTCCCCCGTAATGCAAAATGCAGCCATTGAAAGGTTAGGAGTTGACTACATTTATATTCCTTTCCCCGTTAAACCTGAAAACTTAGCAACCGCATTGAATGGCTTTGCAACCATCGGCGTGATGGGATTCAACGCAACCATCCCCCATAAACAGGCCATCATACCCCTACTATCCGAAATTACCACAACCGCCCAATTAGTGGGAGCCGTTAACACCGTTTGGCGAACAGAAACAGGGTGGAAAGGGACAAACACCGATGTTATTGGCTTTTTAGCCCCCCTAAAACCCCTCAAACGTCCCTGGAACACCATTAAACCCATTATCCTCGGAAACGGAGGCGCAGCAAGGGCTGTGGTGGTCGGATTAGCGGAATTAGGTTGCCCTGAAATTGCCGTTGTGGGGCGTGATCCAGACAAGTTAGGTCAATTTAAGCAAAGTTGGGATGAAAGTGCGCTTACTGCCTCCATAACCGTCCATTCCTGGGATGAATTATCGGGGTTGGTATCCGAAAGCGAGTTAATTGTGAATACCACACCCATCGGGATGTTTCCTCATACGGACAATTCTCCCGTTGACAGTTTTATCTGGGAGAAATTCCCTAAAAATGCGATCGCTTACGACTTAATTTATAATCCCAGTCCTACCCAATTTCTTAAAGACGCGCAACAACAGGGGTTAACCATTATTGATGGCTTAGATATGTTAGTCTATCAAGGGGCTGCAGCCTTAGAAATTTGGGTACAACAATCGGTTCCTGGAGAGGTCATGAGTCAAGCGTTGAAACAATATCTTTTTGCCTAATTTTATGTATTTTTGAGCATAGTTATGACCCTAACGAAAACCCATTTAACCCTTGAAAAATATCTCCAATATGAGGACAAGACAGATACAAACTACGAACTGGTGAACGGAGAATTAGTTGCAATGACTTTGGGGATGGGACAACATGGTGAAATTGCAGACTTTCTCAATTATTGTTTTCGCCAGGAAATTACGCGTTTAGGCCAACCTTGGGTCTCAAAACAGATGGTTATTGGAATTCAATCACCCCGTGGAACTCGATGCGATACGGTTCGCATTCCTGATGTGGTGGTTTTATTAACTTCTCAATGGCAACAACTACAAAATCGTGAAGCAGTTATTCTCCTTAATGAACCTTCACCTATTTTAGTGGTAGAAGTGGTCAGTGAATCAACCAAAACTATTGATTATCGTGCTAAACGTTCTGAATATAGTGTACTAGATATTGCTGAATATTGGATTGTTGATCCCCTTCAAGAAAAAGTAACAATTCTGTCTTTATCTGAGGGATTTTATGATGAGACAATATTTACCTCATCAGATAGGGTGAAATCTTCTACTTTCACTGAATTTAACTATACTGTCTCTCAAATTTTACAGGGAGAGATTTAATTTGAACTACCTATTTATTTTCCTGGTTAATATTTAATCGAAATGTATGGGCTTAACAAGATTAAGCCCATACAGATTTTGTTAAAAACCTACGCTTTCGCAGGGAATCCACTACTAAAACGAATTCTCAAGAAATCTTCTTCCATTTTTGCCCCCGAAGGTTTTAATGCGGCCAATGCTTGCGGCAAGACTAAATTACGGCGATGGTTACCGATTCTAATGTTCAATTCATCTCCTGTTTTATTGAGTTGTACTTTTTCTTTAGGAATACCTGGTAAATACAATTCTAAGCTGTAATCTTGACCATTTTGTACAACTCGAATGGTATCTTCTTGATGGTAAACTTGTGCCGGATCTTCATCTTTATAAAGGGTTTCTTTTAATCGTTCTAAGGCTTCCATACCACACATTTCTTCAGAGAATAAAGGCACTTCTTTGACCGGTAAGGGATGGAAATTATCATGAATTTCTTGTTTATAAACTTGTTGATTTCTTTTCCATTTTTCAAAGAAGGGATCATTAACAGTATCAGGAATAATGCGGTTAGCAACCACTAAATCTGTAGAAACATTATACAAACTCAGATAAGCATGGGCCCGCAACGATTCTTTAATGACCATTCTTTCGGGATTTGTGACCAAACGAACCGAAGTTTGCTTATTATTAGTCAAAACCTTCTCTAATTCTTCAATTTGCTCATAAAATTCGTAAGGTGCATCCATTACCTCCTTATCTGGTAGAGAAAATCCTGCGATCGGTCGGAACAAGGGTTCCACCAATGGACGCAACGCGACAGACATCCCTTGTAACGGTTTATAAAATCTTCTCATATACCAGCCTCCCACTTCAGGAATACTCAGCAGACGCAATGCGGTTCCAGTGGGGGCCGAGTCGATGATTAAAACGTCGTATTCCCCTTCGTCGTGGTGACGTTTCATTCGAACTAAGCCAAAAATCTCATCCATCCCAGGTAAAATGGCTAATTCTTCTGCTTGTACTCCGTCAAGTCCCCTTGCTTGCAATACCTGGGTAATATATCGTTTAACTGCCCCCCAGTTTCCTTCCAGTTCCATCAATGCGTCCAGTTCGGCCCCCCACAGGTTAGGACGGACGGAACGGGGTTCATGACCCAATTCTAAATCAAAACTATCCGCTAGGGAATGGGCCGGATCTGTACTTAAAACCAGGGTTTTGTACCCTAACTCAGCACATCTGAGGCCGGTGGCCGCAGCGACGGAAGTTTTTCCAACTCCCCCTTTACCAGTCATGAGGATTACACGCATGATTTTTTCAGAAAAATTTACATTACTTATCTTTATTATGGATGATTTAGGACAAAATGTTGTTTCAGCACATCCCAACGAGAACAGTCCCAATAGTCGATGTGGGAAATAACGAGGTTTTGGTCATTAATAGTCAGTTCGCTGCGTCCTGGGATAGAAATGGAGGGTTTCCAGGGTAAAGGAGTTGTCCAGTGTAGCGTCCATTGGGTGTGAATGATATTATTGGTTTGATAGATATTGTGTAATTCTAAGTCAATATTTTTGAACCAAGTTGACATAAATTTAATCATTTCTTGATAGCGTTTAATTCCTGTAAACTCTGTCATCGGGTCTTTGAAATAAACATTATCGGCGTAAATAGAATAAGTTTGATGATCGGGAAAGGTTTGATAGTCGTTTTTGATGGTTTCTAATAAAGTCATGGTTGATGAGATTTCTATATTAACATAGTTAATTATACATAATTAAATCAAAAAAAACTCCCCACTATTATTAGTTTGAGAGATTACCTTGAAATAATTCATTATTTATTTTGTACAGTTCATTTTATAGCAGAGATTACTTTTTTGCAAAAATATTAATACAAAGCATTTTGTATCTTTTTGGCATAAACAATTAACAATGGAATCTAACTAGGTTATCATGGTCATAAGAGTTGTTAGGAGAATAGTCGATGCAACCTTTAAAAATTCGTAAATTTGGTGATTCATTAGGGGTAACATTACCTCAAGAACTTCTCGAAAAACTCAATCTCAGTGAAGGGGATAACTTATATATTAAAGAAACTGCTGATGGACTACAAATCACATCTGATGATCCTGAATTGGACGAAGCAATGACCATTTATCGTCAAGGTAGTTGTCAATATGATAATGCTTTAAGAGAACTTGCTTAATGACTAATATCCGTTGGATAAGTGAAAAAATTGTTAGAGCAATTCAAAAAGATTTAGTGCTTCAATATGGTGGAATACCAGGTATTCGGGACGATAACTTACTGTCTGCTAGTTTAGCAAGACCTAGGCATTTATCCACTTATGAAAATCCATCTATCTATGAACTTGCTGCTGCTTATGGTTATGGAATAACTAAAAAACATCCTTTTGTTGATGGTAACAAACGAACAGCTTTTATGGTAATGTACACTTTTTTAGGATTAAATTGTTATCAATTAAATGCTCCAGAAAAAGAAGTTGTTATAATTATGGAACAATTAGCATCAGGAGAAATTGAGCAAGCATCTTTAGCCGAATGGTTAGAAGTATATACAGAAAATAAAGCTTAATTAAAATTAAGACTTATTTGCGTTCTTACATTTGTAATAAAATTGAGATAAAATCAAACTAGATAAAAAAATACTTCATTTTGAGGTTGATATGGAAGATCACGAAAAATTAGAAAATATAATTTACCAACTTCAACAACTTAAGCAACAACGTGAACCACTTAATGATGATTTTCCTAGATTATCGGATCAGGAGAACAAATTATTAGAAGATTTAGCTACTACAACTAATCAAACTAAAAAAGAAGTCTTACGCAAAGCACTAGCATTAATTAATATAGCTATTAGTTCGGAAGAACAAGGAGCTAATCTTGCTATTATTAAAGATGGAAAAGTTATGACTGAAATTACAGGATTTTCAACCAGTGCAGAATGAACCAGAAAAACCGAAATCTCTTGATTTGTCTAACCCTGACAATTTGGATAAGTTTCTCAACTCTCAAAGCCCTATCGCTGAGAAGTTAGCTACAAATATTATACAACGGGATAATGAAGATGCAGCAGTAAATAGAAGAATTAAAGAAACAGATGCACAAGTAAAGCGTTGGAAAGGGTTAATTCAAACCTCAGTTATGTATATTGTCGGAGGAATATTAATCCTTTTTATTGGTATTGCTAGTTATGTTATTTTAACTAACCCTAAAGCGGAGAATGATGAAAAAAGTTGGGCGAGAACGACTTTAACCTCCTTAGCAACGGGAGTCATTGGGTTTCTGTTTGGGAAACAAGGAAGCAAAGATACTTAAAATAATTTAAACTAATATTTAACTAGATTATAATTAACCATAATATGATAATAAGGAGTAAATAAATGAACGAATCAAATCACACCCTATGGAATATTTCCAAAGAAATGATTGAACTAGAAAACTTAATTAATCAACTGCAAGACTCTGAAGACTTAAGTGAAGAAGAAAAAGAAGTTAAAATCAATCAATTATTTTCTGAGTGGTTAACTGCTGACACAAACTTTGAAGAAAAAGCAGAAAAAGTTGCCCATTATATTAAGTATTTAGAAGCAATCACAGAAGCACGTAAAGCTGAAGCAAAACGCATCAGAGTCTTAGCAAGTATGAGTAAAAAACAAGGAGATAAATTACGGAAATATTTGATTCGAGAAATGCAGCGAGTGAATAAAACAAAAATTGAGGGAGTCACTTGTAAATTATCCATGCGAAAAAAACAACCAAGTATCTGTTTAAAAGTAGAACCCCAAGAACTTCCCGATGAATTCAAACGGGTTAAAATTGAACCCAATTTAACAGAAATTAGAAAAGCCCTGAAATCTCAAAAAGACCTGGATTGGGCTTTTCTTAGTGATGATGAAGACTATAGTTTAACTATTAATTGAATAACCCTACCGTATAGACGGATAGGGATTCTTTATGCGTAAAACGCAAAGGCGTATCCAATTGCCCCTAATACCTCACCCTACAGGGTTTGGCTTTACTTTGTTTTCTTCTCTTTGAGGAGAGACTTAGCCGAAGCTAATGGGGTTTGTTGGTTAGCTTAGTTTCAGCCCCTGACCATTTTCGCTACTTTTAGTAGGTACTAGGCGGTTGTGCCTCTGTATTTCAACAGTGCTTTTGTCCTTATTATAGCTTACTTTTGATTGTTGTAGAAGCTTCGCGGTTTATATTTTGGTCGCCATTCATCCCTAACTTTTAGAAGATTAGGGTATTCTGGCGACATCAGGATAAAAAAATATTACTTACATTCTTGAATTAGCAAAAAAAGGGGAAACCTGCTGTAGAAATATTGTTGCTAGGTTTATCCCCTAATTTGTTAGTAAATCATTAAGCTTTGGTAGATCCTTTCTTCCGTAGTTTACGCTTGAATGCACCACCGATCGCAATTGCAGTACCGGCTCCTAAGATAGTGAGAGGTTCAGGAACCACACCGACTACTTTGTAATCAGGACCGCCTAAGCTGGGAGCTCCTTCTAAACGAAGACCAATAATTGCTTGATCATACATCAAGCCGTAAGTTCCTAATTCTTGAGGTGCATTGTTTCCACCAATTTCTGTCGTATCAATGGATAGGGTGGTCATAATACCAGTATCAGTCCATAGATCCTGAGTAATGGTGAAAGAACCACCTAATGTTGGGTTTAAATCACCAGCTGACCCGGCAAGAATTGCAGTCACTTTAAGAGCGCTATTCTTTCCTCTTTCCCAGAAAACAAAAGTCTGAGTTGGATCGGAGAAATAAACATCAAAGATTGACGCTGCTGAATCACCCTCTTCTGTATCAATGATACTGTTAAGGTTGTTGTTCCCTAAACTAGCAACAACATCATCAGCATCTGGCATTTCCTCAGCCGGTCCTTCAACTAAAAATGGATCACTAACGGTCAGGTCTCCATGATCAGAACTTCCCGGTCCTAAGCTCGTACCATTCTCGATAATGGTCGCTCCAGTAACATAACGAAACTCAGTCAAAGTTTGGCCATTTTTTGTCACTGAATCAAGACGAATATCCCCTTTGGTTGTGTCAGCAACGTTAGGGGACAAAGTGTGACCTGTTGGACTAGAAGCAAAACCTGTAAAAGAGGCTGCTTGAGCAGGAGAAACCCCTAAAGCAATAGCTGTTGCTCCAAGAAAGGTTGCTCCTAAAACGGTGGCTCTAAAACCCAACATAGACATAAAGTTGATCTCCTTTTTACTGCTTATTCAATCTATTAAGGACTTACCCTTCAAACAACTGTGTTAATTTCCTGTTGTTGATAACATTATCAACAATTAACTTCTAATAAATTTTGGAAGTTTTCAACAATAACTTTTGTTATCAAGGGCAGTGACCTTGCTTTATATGATTACACGCTCATGTTATTTTTAATGCTATTTTTTGTGTATAACTTTGTGTTATTTTTTGTGTATAACTTCAGTCATCTAGCTAGATGCAAATTTTATAGATTAACGATCAACACCAACTTTCTCCTGTTAGTAAATCTATCGAAGTAAGCTCACTTAACTTTTATTCTCTCATCCAATGATCAACAATCAATCTACCCTAACTGTATTTTTTGTTTTAGTTATTATCTTTTTAGGAATGATATTAAGGTTTAATTTCAACATCACCAACCTACCCTTTTTCCTCCATCAAATCTCTAAAATCAAATTAATTTATCCTTTTGATGATCAAAGTTATCAAACCCCATATTATCAAAAGAAAGTGCAAGAATTTTATCAAAACCCGGGAACTGACCAAGATATATTTTTAGTCGGAGATAGTTTAACGGATCAAGGAAATTGGAGACAACTGTTAAACAAAACTAATCTTAAAAATAGAGGAATTAGTGGAGATACCACAAAAGGCGTTTTAAATCGTCTTGATGAAATTATTAACGCGCAACCGCAAAAAATATTTATTATGATTGGTGTGAATGATTTATGGAACGAAACTAAAACCGTTGATGAAATTATTTCTAACTATAAAGAAATTCTCACTACGTTACAAAATCAAACCCCTCAATCTACCATTTATATTCAAAGTCTTCTCCCCATAAATAACCGAGATTATCCTATCAAAATAGACAATCAAGACATTATGGAAGTCAATCAAAAATTACAAATATTAGCCACTGAATTTAATGACGAATATCTCGACATTTATTCTTATTTTGTTGATGAGTCTAATCAATTAAAAATGAGTTATACCGATGATGGGGTTCACCTAACCCCTAACGGTTATCAAGAATGGGCTAATGCGATCGCAAAATGGGTGAAATAACCCAAATCTAGTGGACTGTTTCAGCTAAAATAAGGTAATAGTAATATGAGCATCTTGCTTGCAATTTTCCCGTTACTTTTTGAAGTAATAAACTGGTGAGTTACGACGGATTGTTATTTTCTTGTGGTAACCTAAATTGTAGCTGTCTAACCCACCCTACTGTAATAGACTGTTTTATGACTATTAATTTAACTGTAGAAAATAAAGGCGATCGCTTGGATCTTTGGTTGTCAAACCATCTTGAAAATATTTCCCGTTCCCATCTTCAAAAACTAATAGAGAAAGGCAATATTACCTTAAATAATGAAGTTTGTACCAACAAAAAAATCAAGCTAAAAATAGGCGATTGCCTACAAATTAATATCCCTAAACCTCAACCCTTAGAACTGGAACCCGAACCTATTCCTCTCGATATTTTATACGAAGATGAACAGCTAATTATTATCAATAAACCAGCTAATTTAGTCGTACATCCGGCACCGGGACACCCAACAGGAACCTTAGTTCATGGACTACTCTATCATTGTTCTAATTTAGCAGGAATTGGCGGGGTACAACGCCCTGGCATTGTTCACCGTTTAGATAAAGATACCACGGGAGCAATAGTAGTTGCCAAGACAGATTTTGCTCATCAAAACCTACAAGCACAAATTAAAAATAAAACAGCAAAACGAGAATACTTAGGCATTATTTATGGTGTCTTAACCAATAAAGAAGAGGGTGAAAACAGTAATAAAGGAATAATTAATTTACCCATTGGTCGTCATCCTGTGGATAGGAAAAAAATGGCTGTTGTCCCCATAGAAAAACGAGGAAGAGAAGCCATAACCTATTGGGAAATTATAGAAAGATTGGGTAATTATAGTTTAGTTAAATTCACCTTAGAAACCGGTAGAACCCATCAAATAAGAGTCCATAGTAGTTATTTTGGGAATCCCATTGTCGGTGATCCCTTATATAGTGCAAATCGTTCCTTAAAAATCAATTTATCAGGACAAGCATTACACGCTCATAAATTAACATTAACCCATCCCATAACCTCAGAAAAAATAGAAGCGATCGCCCCTTTACCCGATAAATTTATTAAATTATTAAACTATTTAAGACAGAAAAATAATAATTAATTATATCTTCCTTGCAGTAAACTACGTGGAAAAAAAACAATCAATAGGTACACTTATCCTATCGTTCCTGATGCGATTGTTGTAGCAAGTGCATGGGAAACCCAAAGCATTCTCATAACCAATGACCAAAAATTAAATAAAATTAATGAGATAGAGATAATTTTTTTAGGGACAAAAACACCTTAAAAAAAGATTTACTCTTTATTCAAAACTTAACAAACGGGTGACATTTGCCACCCCCCAAAAAAGACTTTTTCGACAAACCTTATTTATCAATTAATTATAGTTTAAAAGAACGACGATGATGAAAACAAGGACTATATTGTTGCAAAGCAGCACGATGTTTTTTAGTGCCATAACCCTTATTATTTTCTAAATCATAATGAGGATATTTAGCTGCTAAACGAATCATTAAGTTGTCTCGCCAAACCTTTGCTAAAATACTAGCAGCAGCGATAATAGGAGAAGATTTATCCCCTCCGATAATGGTTTCTTGTGGAATGGTTAGGTTAGGTATTTCTTGGTTACCATCTACTAAACAAAGTGCAGGAGTTACCGATAGCTTAGTCACAGATCGTTGCATGGCTAATAAAGAAGCATTCAAGATATTTAAGCGGTCAATTTCCTGAGAAGAAGCATAACGAATCTGATAACAAATCGCCCTATTTTTAATCTCAACCGCTAAAATTTCACGACGCTTAGGCGAAAGTTGCTTACTGTCTTTAACCCCTATTTCCTGCAGTTGTAAAATACTTTTTTCCTCAAATACGACAGCAGCAGCAACCACCGGACCAAATAAACAACCTCGCCCCACTTCATCAACCCCTGCTATTAAGATTTGTGAATGAGAGAATAATTGAGCAGACATGAAGCTAATTTGATATAATTAGAAAATATGTATAAATTTTAGAAATTTTATTATGGCATTCTTTCGTCAATATATTGCTCCGATGTTAATTGTTTTAATGTTTTTGGTAGCGTTGGTAGCAGTTACAGCCCGCGCCTTCTTACCATCGGATTTATCGGCACCTGCACCCATAGATGATATCAGCTATCTGTTGTCAATCATTTGATTTTTTCTATGATACTGAGCCAAACTAATACCATTTTCCTTAAAGTTGGCTACAGATGAAGAAGTGTAGGAGGGGTGGGGGGAAGAAAAATCCTGATCTGTAGTCTTAAATTGTGGAATTGGTATAAGAAAATATCTTTGAGAAAATATACTTACCATATAATTCTTCAGTTTTGTCGCTTTCTATGGTAAAATGAAACATAGAAATCTTCTCAACTTTTATTCTAACTTTTTAGTTTTATTATCAATGACAGCCTACTTTCAAGTTTATCAGCCCTCTGGTATGGTTGACGGAACGAAAGCCCCTCAGTTTCGCCAAAAAATCCAGGAATTACTACAAGCAAACCCTAAAGTGATTGTAATTGATTTCAAAGACGTTAGTTTTATGGATAGCTCAGGTTTAGGGGCTTTGGTCTTATCATTAAAGACGGTTCGGGCTGCAGGGGCTAAACTGTTTTTATGTTCTGTTAATGAGCAAGTAATGATGTTACTGGAATTAACGGATATGCACAAAGTTTTTAGGATTTTTGAGAGTCGAGAAGAATTAGAAAAAAACATTATGAATGTGTAAGTTTCATCCCGAAATATTCTTAGTGAAGTTGACTTCAATAATTGATAAATCATCATCGAACTTATCCTTGAGATTACAGGATTGCAGCCCAGTGATTAGCCTATCTAAAGTTTGAATTTTTTGTATTTGATAGCTATGAAGCATGGATAAAAAACTGGTTAAGCCTAAAATTGTGCCATCTTCCTGTTCAATTTCGTAGATCCCATCACTAAAAATATATAACTTAGACAAACTATCAACAACTAAAGATTTATTATTATAAGTTGCCTCAGGAAACATTCCTATCGGTAAACCAGGAGTTTTCAATCGAGTTTCTATCAGTTTTTTTTCCGAGTTTAGGGTTAAGAGAACAGCCGGGGGATGGCCAGCACTCCCATAAGTAAGTTCACAATTGCGACAATTATAAACACCATACCAAATCGTAAAATATTTATCATTGGTGTCGGTCATTTGAAACGTTTTATTCAGTCCAGCTAACACTTGACTCGGTTGATAATAATCAACTTGACTTAAATTTTGAGAACGGAGTAAATTAATCACAGCCAGAGCCGGTAAAGCAGCGCGGAGGCCGTGGCCTGACACATCCAAAAGATACAGGGCCAAATGATCCTCATCCAACCAAAAATAATCAAACCCATCCCCTCCCAACTGACTCGAAGGCAAAAAACGAGAATTAATGGTTAAACAAGGATGCTTCAGGGGTTCGGGTAAAATCGAGCTAACATATTCGGCTGCTTCTGCCAGTTCCGCTTCTAAAAGTCGCTTTTGTTCCGTCAAATCTTGACTTAATTGATGTAATCTTAATCCGGCTCTAATTCTCGCAATAAACTCATTCATTTCAATGGGTTTACAGAGAAAATCATCAGCCCCGGCATCCAACCCTTTAACACGATCTTCCACTGATCCTAAAGAAGTTAGTAAAATAAAAAACGTAGTGGCTAAATCAGGAATACTCTTCACTTGACGACATACCTCCAATCCGCTCATTCCCGGCATCACCCAATCACAAATAATCATGGCTGGGTGTAACGCTTTGGCCTTAACTAACCCCTCCTCCCCCTCTCCTGTGCAAACAACATCATAACCCTGACGTTTGAGGGTTCTCTCCAAAAGCAAGCGAATACTGTGATCGTCATCAATCAATAAGATTTGAACCATAATTGACAGTTATGAGGAGTTTGAGCAAGAATTGACCCGTGAGATTTAATACTATTCTAGGAGTCGAAGGTAACAAAATCAGAAAATGACCAGCAATATCGTAACAATCCCAGGTACACTAGAGCTAGTAAATAGAATAGGGGTATCTGAATCTCTAGTCTATCTGTGTCAACTATAGTTGATTGTAGAGGCTTTGAATCATTGAGCGTCCTCAAACAGATTTCGTTCAAAGTAAAGAGCGACCTAAAAGCACTAGATGAAGTTTTAGGCCACTTTGACGACATAAATCAACCCTGGATTCCGAAAAAAGACTGGTTACAGTGTCAACTGGCCTTAGCCGAAGGCTTCACCAATGCTGTACGCCACGCCCATAAAGACATTACCTCTGATGTCCTGGTGGAAGTCGAAATTAAACTGACCTCTGATAGCTTAGAGATGAGGATTTGGGACTGTGGTCCATTTTTCGACTTACAAGGCTTTCTCCAAGCGAATTCTACCCAAGATACTCGTTTTGCTGGTCATGGCCAAGGGCTTCCCATTTTACAAAAAATTGCAGCCCAACTTAGTTATGAACGCACCGATGATGAGCGGAACTGTTTATTAATTATCAAAAACTTTTCCCTTCCTTAAGCTCATCGGTTTAGAATATTCTTATGTTTAATCTTAATTCTGTTATTTCCAGTGAATGGCTCGCTGGTCAACTCTCTAATCCTAACCTTGTTATTATTGATTGTCGCTTCCGCTTGGGAGATGCTAACTGGGGATATGAACAATATCTGACCAGTCATATCCCTGGAGCTTACTATTTAAACTTAGATCAAGACTTATCTTCCCCTGTTACCCCCCACGGTGGCCGCCATCCGCTCCCTGATGCTGCCATTTTTGCCGAAACGTTAGAATCGATGGGGATCACGTTTGGGGAAACGTTAGTGGTTGTTTACGATGACCTGCGTTTCGCCTTTGCTTCCCGTTTATGGTGGTTATTACGTTATTTTGGCCATGAACCCGTAGCTGTTTTAGATGGGGGTTGGCCCGGTTGGCAAACCCATAATTATCCAGTGGATACCCTTATCCCAGACAGTAAATCAGGTGATTTTGTCCCTCAACCCCGCCCTGACTGGACCGTAGACATCGAAACCCTCAAGCAACGCAAAGATTTATCCAATGTTATTGTCATCGACTCCCGAGACAGCGATCGCTATAGAGGAGAACGAGAACCCATCGACCCCATCGCTGGTCATATTCCAGGGGCAGTTAATTCCCCTTGGAAGCGCGTCACCAACGAAGAAGGCTATATTCGATCTGAAGGGGAACAACGAGACTTGTGGGCTGATTTTGAGGGGTCTGAGGAGATCATTGTCTATTGTGGGTCTGGGGTAACCGCTTGTGTCAATCTTTTATCAATGGAATCAGTCGGAATAAAAGGGGCCAAATTATATCCTGGGGGTTGGAGTGATTGGTGTTCCTACCTAGTTGGAAATTAATTACTTAGATTTACTTAAATAAAATCCATCCTACAAACTGGTGAACTTTTAAGGTAAAATTTTAGTTAAGTAACCTTATTAATTTAAACAATTAAGCTACTTATCTATCTCTTTATTTTTATTTATACTTAGGTCTTAATTTTATGGATGCTACGAATACTTGTATGTGTCAGAAAGAGCGTCTTTCTATATTTGTTGATGGCAATAATATGTTTTATGCACAGCAAAAAAATGGTTGGTTTTTTGACCCTAGACGAGTTTTAGACTATTTTACTAATGATCCTCACGTTTCTTTAATTAATGCTTTTTGGTACACCGGTTTAAAAGATTCTCAAGATCAAAGAGGGTTTCGTGATGCTTTAATTAGTTTGGGATACACGGTAAGAACGAAAATTTTAAAAGAATACTACGATGATACCTCTGGACGCTATTCTCAAAAAGCTAATCTAGATATTGAAATTGTTGTGGATATGTTTAATACGGTGGATCAATACGATCGCGTCATTTTATTTAGTGGAGACGGAGATTTTGAGAGAGCGATTGAATTATTAAGGTCAAAAAATACCCATATTACTGTTGTTTCCACAGAAGGGATGATCGCTCGGGAATTACGCAATGCGACTGATCGTTATATTGACTTAAATGATATTAAAGATAGTATAGAAAAGCAAGATTATTGACTGACTAATGATTATGGAATCTCCCAAGAAGAAACGCAGAAGAACCCTTGCTAGAAAAGTTGATGATGAAGTCGAAAAAATTATCTATAAAGTCATGACCAATGAGGGGTTAGAACAAACCATTGCTAGGGCTGTAATTAAAGGGTTAATTGCTTTAATTCGACGTTATTTTTTTCTTGCGGTTGCCGGTATCCTACTATTATTAATTTTACAATCAATTTTAATTGGTTTATCCCTTAAATTTATTTTAGGATTGAATTAACTTGTTATACCAAATCCGGTTTAGATACCCCCTTTTTAAATTGATACCTTAAAGCTTGAAAACCCTCGTGCCTTCTGCCTCCTGCCTTTTCTAGAAGATAAGATAGGTTTAAGAATCGGATTTGGTATTAATTGGGATCACACCGTATTTCTACCATAAATCCATCCGGATCATAAAAATAAATTCCTCTACCAGTAGGACGAGTGACGGGGCCGTGATCAATCATAACCTGATTATTTTTTAGCACTTCCACCGCTTGCTCAAATAAGTCAGCATCGATATGAAATGCTAAATGATTCGCCCGTGTAAATTGCTGTTTAGGATCATCATTAGGAGGGGATAACTCTGGTTCCCAAAATAAGTCTAATATCAGTCCATCAGGGGTGATAAAATTGGCAACTTTTCCTTGATCTACTAAGTCTTTAAGGGTACTGGGAACCTCGTCACCGGTTAATTCATGAAGCCCTAAAATTTTACCATAAAAGTGACGAGAAACCGTCATATTTTTAACATTTAAAGCAATATGATGTACCCGCGTCAACGTTCCAATTTTTAAGCCTGGATTACTTTTATTCATGAGTAAATATAATGATCAACTATGCCCTTTATGATAACAAATTATATCGATTAAACTTAACAATAAACCATTAAGAAAATGTGGAGGAGATAAGGAAGTCAGAAGTTCTTTAAGGAAGTTCCGGCTCTAGCAAACAGAAGTTCCATAAGTATAGATGAAATGACAACTAAAAACAGGTTAAACACAGACTAATTGACTATTCAGGTGATTCTCCCCCTATACTAATTCCAGTATGAAAAATCTCTGCTTCATCGATAATTAAAGCTATCATTGATGCTCCTGCGACATCAACATCATAAACCATCGCTTTAGTCAGATTAACGTGATGAAGAATGCTATCATTAAGAGTAGCATTGGTCAGTAAAGAAGCAGTGAGGTTTGCCCCTTCCAAGTTCGCTCCGGTGAGATCAGCCCCTTCCAGGTTAGCTTCGGTTAAATTCGCCCCTTTTAGGTTAGCATCTCTGAGGTCAACACCGATTAAATGAGCAGCCGTCAGATCAGCCCCCGATAAGTCGCAACCTTGACATTCTCTAGTGGATAATAACTGTTGAAGATGATTAGGGTTTGCGGCCTTAATTTCGGAAGTTAATAGCAAGGGGCTAACTAATCCCAAAATAGCAATAATTGATGATTTCATGGCTTGTCTCCACACAGTAGATTTGATAATAGCCTATTGTAAAAAGATCGACGGTATTGGTAAATAATGAGTTCCCAAAAATCATAACTAAATTTATAATCTTTTTTGGCTTTTTTTCTGTAATTCTACGGTTGACAGAATCTTAACTTTTTTAAGGTAATACTCTTTAAAAATAAAACAACTCAGATTTAAAAATTTTAAAAATAAAAAAATAATAAGGTTTTAAATTATCCGACTTTTGAGGCTTTATTGTTGATAATATAAGTTAGTTGATTGTTAGATTTAGTTTTTTGTTTTAATAAAACTTAATAATTAAATCTACTCTTTTGTGTAAATAATAAAGATGGAAATAATTTAAAATTTATGAGAGCGTAGGTCATGCAAACACGAACTGTTTTTGGTCATGTAGATAGAGACGGTAATATTCTTTCTGGGTCTGGAGATTTTACTATTCACAATCATCATAGTCCAGGTAAGCAAGTATTTGTTATTGCTTTTAATCAACCTTTTCTACAACCACCAACTGTTGTTGCATCTCTCGCATCTACAAATCCCTGGGATGCTGAATATGAAACTGACCGGTATAGTGAACCTTCACAAGGTTGTGTAGTAGGTGGTATATTCCCTGATCATGCTCTTGTTTTTTATGTTGAAGAAGCACTTGGTTTTTCTTTTATTGCAATTGGTTTAGAATAAGATTTTTAAATCAATAAAATTTCTCTCAAATATTAAAAAATTTGAAAATAATTCTTGATCTTAATTGGTTGAGAGTTATTTATTTTTTGGATGGAAAAGATGCAAGAAGAAGTATAGGTTAGTTGAGTGATAACACATGATAACTAGCAATAACAATGGATTTTTTGTAAAAAATAATATTAAAGTTTTTTGGTATTGATTTGACTTTTTCATGATAGTATGCGGATATACTTTCGTTACAGGATCAATTTATGGGGGAAGTTCTGAATTTTCATCGTAAAGTTAACAATATGGAGAAAAAATCAGATGATCGAAAAAGATGTCAGCATTGATATTGCTAATTATATTGATCATTCCTTACTCAAACCCACTGCGACCCCAGAAGATATAGAAAAATGTTGTAATGAAGCGCAATATTTTGGCTTTCGGACGGTTTGTGTTTATCCCAATGCCGTGTCCCAAGCAGTTAAATTACTTCATGGTCAAAAAATTGGGGTGTGTACCGTTATTGGCTTTCCTACAGGGGCGAGTACGGCTGCGGTTAAACTATATGAAGCCCAAGAAGCCAGCGAAAATGGGGCAACAGAATTGGATATTATGATTAATTTAGGCTTATTAAAAGCAGGAAATTCTGAAGCAATTTATAACGAAATTTCAGCTATTTGTGAATCCACAGGACAAACGATTAAAGTAATTTTAGAAACCAATTTATTAACAGATACAGAGAAACGTTTAGCAGCAGAAATATGTATGGATGCAGGAGCAAACTATCTTAAAACCAGTAGCGGATGGTTTGGGGGGGCAACGGTTGCAGATGTCCGTTTTTTGAGTCAAATAGCCGAGGGAAGAGTGGGGATTAAAGCATCAGGAGGCATCAAAACTTTAGAACAAGCTTATGCTTTAATCGAAGCAGGGGCAACCCGTTTAGGAACATCTCATGGTGTGGCTTTAGTACAGAGTCAAAATGGATAATCTTTTTGTTCCTTTGATTATCTTATTAGGGGTATTCATTCAAAGCCTTTCTGGGTTTGGGTTAGGTTTGGTTGCCATGCCTTTACTAACTTCAGTTATTGATGTGCGGGTAGCTTCTCCTTTGATGAATTTAATCGCATTATTGACCCTATTGATTATTTCTGTTTATTACCGAAAAAAGTTAGAAATTAAAGCGATTTTTGGATTAGTGATTGCCTCTAGTTTTGCCATTCCCTTCGGGGTTTATTTTTTGAAAAATATTGATCCAACCATCAGTTCCACTGTTTTAGGTATGGTAGTTTTAGGTTATGGTATTTATTCACTGTTAGGGTTTCCTTTACCTTTAATACATTCCTCTAAGTGGGGTTATGGTTTTGCTTTTTGCTCAGGTTTATTATCGGGGGCTTATAATACAGGAGGCCCCCCGATTGTCATTTATGGAAGTTGTTGTCGATGGACACCGGAACAGTTTAGAAGTAATCTCAATTTTTTCTTTTTTTGTAATGTTATTATTGTTTTAGTTAACCATCTTCTCCAGGGAAACATTACCCCTGAAGTTCTGCAACTTTTTATGATTAGTCTTCCGATGATTTTAATCGGGTTAATATTAGGGTTTTTTCTATCAAAGAATGTTAACTTATTATTGTTTCGTAAATTAGTATTAATTCTATTAAGTCTAGCAGGATTACAATTGTTAATTAAAGTTATTGTCACTTAGCCTAAGTAGGGTGGGCAATGCCCACCTTACCAATGATGTTTTCCTAATTATTTAACTCCTAATAATTCCACATCAAAAACTAAGGTTGCATTGGGAGGAATCACACCACCGGCACCCCTTGCACCGTAACCCAAATCAGAGGGAATAATTAAGATACGTTGGCCACCCACTTTCATCGAAGCCACCCCTTCATCCCATCCTTTGATCACTTGTCCCACACCAATTTTAAAAGAAAAGGGTTGATTGCGATCGCGGGAACTATCGAATTTTTTTCCATTTTCCAGGGTGCCGGTGTAGTGTACCGTAACCCTCTGTCCCTGTTGGGGACTGTCTCCTTCCCCTTCTTTAACATCGATGTATTTGAGGCCAGACTCGGTGGTAACAGCGTTTTCTAAGTCCATGTCAGTGATTTCCTTATTGTCAATATTTAAAGCCATTAACGTATCTTTAGTGATTTCAGGGAGATTTTCCGAGGCAATAGCTGTTTCTTTGTCAGAGTTACCAAAAATAAAACTAAAGAGTAACAATAAACTAAACGCAGCAATAATTCCGAAACTAATGAAAATTTCGCGCATGGATCGGTGTTTTCCTTTACTAACTGTCTGTGACATCCTCCCACACTGACCGCGCTTGCGGTACAGTGTGGGCTTCCCAACTCACGATGAGATATTTCTGCCCACAGAGGCATGAAGCCCCTACGCCAGTTATCTAGGCTCATCACCCCCGACACCTCGACTTGACAGACGGTTTCCTTTCCTCTGAGTCCCAGAGTAGTAGTTTCTATACCTCGATTACAGATTTCTTGTGCGCTGGCTACGTCACGGTCGCATTGATAGCCACACTCAGAGCAATTATGAATTCTATCAGATAGAGTTTTTCTGACTTCTGCACGACAATTAGGACAAGTCTGGCTAGTTCCCCTATGGTCAACCAAACCAAAATACTTGCCCCTTACTTTACAGACATACTTGAGAATATCCCTAAATTGCCCAAAACTTGCGTCAAGGGTATGTTTTCCTAAGAAGCCCTTAGCCATTGTACGGAAATCAATATCTTCCATAAAGATACTGTCTCCCATATCACAGACTTTGTGAGCTAATTTGAACTGGTAATCTTTACGTTTAAAAGCAATATGATTATGTTGCTTTTCTACTTTCTTTCTGGCTTTTTCGTAGTTCTTAGAACGCTTGGTTTTCCTTGCTAACCGACGTTGCAGCACTTTCAGCCTACGGTGTTCGGTTTTGAAGAATTTACGTCCTTTTTCTACATAGTTATCTGAGGTAGCTAGGTAACTAGAAAGTCCAACATCAAGGCCAAGAAAATGACCAAATGGAGAATCTATTTCAGGTAAAGTTATATCAGATTGGATACTAACTACAGCAAACCAACCTTTAGCTTTTTTGATAACTCTTACCTGTTTAATAACAAATCCATTAGGAATTGGACGATGAAGATTTATCTCAACTTTTCCCAATTTAGGTAACTTTATTTGCCACCCACGCCAGTTCCTCCTGGCGGAAACCCCCAAGACCGGACTGGCTCCCGTCAAGGGGTTGTCCCTAAACTGAGGAAATAATAAAGATTTCATCTGTCCATATTTCTTGAACCGAGGAAAGCCGAACCCTCGATTACGAAAAAAGTCCCAAGCGTCGTGCAGTCTTCTAACGTTAGTTTGTAAGACTTGGCTTGGAACTTTGGCTAACAAATGATATACTTTTTTAGCTTTTGGTAATTGGTTTTGTTGCTGATGATAACTCGGAAAAGAATAATCAGCAGACATTATATATTCTGACTCCAAACTACATCGATCTATTGGACACTTACGAGAAGCAATCCAATCTTTTAATTCACGCAAAGCGTAGTTATAAGAACGACGACAAATCTCTAGCCATTCAGACAACATTGCCTCTTGTTTACTATCAGGGTAGATTCGGTACGAGTAGTTTAGAGTCAACATACAAAGATGTTATCACAAAAATGCTAGACTGGTAACACAATTTATCTAGGCAAGGTTGTGCTGTCGCACGTTAATATATTGGTCGGGCTGTATCCCAACCCTAAAACATTGGGGGGACTCACCTACGGTTCGATGTATCCCCCTCGTTTATAGGGTGGGACTTAGCCCGACATTTTAGTTAA
>JASJDN010000015.1 GCA_030065205.1 Crocosphaera sp. | reverse complement strand
CTTTAAGCGTTTGCCTAAACAAACTTACAGATAACTCAAACTAGACAAGCATTTGAGAGTGTGTTCCAAGACTAGGCTAAACTGAGCTATTCAACGCTTACGTTGCCACTTTTAGGAGTAGCAATCCCTAACTTCAACGTAGTAAAACGGAGTAAGTTAGGGTTGTTGAAGGTGTTGTTAAATTTGTCTTTGAGTACAATACAGAAAAATGATTCATCAGGTTAGTTAAAACCTGATGTTGAAAGGTTAAAATACAAAGTTACTGGCGTTATTAAGTTCGCTACTGGTTACCCCTTGAACAAAGGCCATTGAAAAAGCCCATCCCGGTCCAGCCGTACCGTCAGCATCGAAACGAATCATCGTATTTTGACCACGACTCATAAAGCCTAAATAACCGTCAGCAATGGGATCTACCCCTTCATAACCCACACTGTCTAATAACTCACTGAAGACAAAAACATCACTACCTACCTCAAAATCGGTGATCCTATCTCCGCGATCGCTGATACTGGTGTAGACAATTTGATCATTACCTCCCCCAGTGGTGATCATATCTCGGCCTCCGAACCCTGTGATCCTCTCATCGCTATCGGTTCCAGTTAACCTATCTCTTCCGTCTGTTCCCGTTATGGGTAAGATGTCTTGGGGGTTTGTCTCTTGGGGAGTTTCTTCGTCAATAAAGATAAATGCAGTATCCTCAAGGGTGAGATCCACCGTCGCATTTTCAATAATACCAATGAGTTCCCGACGGGCCGTTACCCCCGGATCGTACATCAACGCTGTATTAATTAACCCGTCTGAGGTGGTGAAGAAATCAAGATAATAAAATTCCCTGGGCCCGTGTAATTGAATCAAATCTTGATCCGCGTTAAAGTCGGTAATCAGGGCAAAATCAGATTCCCCTAGAGACAGGGGATCACCATCATCATAATAAACGCCATTTTCATCCCCTAAGATAAAGCGATCGCTTCCTAAACCCCCTGTTAAGATGTCGATTTCATCGGGTTGCTGGGAGTCTGCGGTAGTTCCTGCTAAAACGTCGTTACCCTCATCTCCGTTAAGGATATCAGATCCCTCTCCTCCAGTGATGGTGTCATTTCCTAACCCCCCACTGATCTCATCACTTCCTTGTCCTCCACTTAGATTATCATTTCCCTCTCCTCCAGAAATCGTGTCATCTTCGGTTTCACCGGTAATCACGTCATCATCGTCTCCTCCTTCCAGACTATCGCTTCCTTCTCCCCCAGAAATGGTGTCGTTTCCTAAACCCCCTGAGATGGTGTCATCTCCTAACCCTCCACTGAGGTTATCGTTCCCACTGTCTCCTGCAATAATATCGTTCCCACCGTCTCCTGTAATTACATCATCATCGTCTCCTCCTTCCAGACTATCGCTTCCGTCTCCTCCTGAAATGGTGTCAATACCAGTTCCCCCTGTAATAGCGTCATCTCCTAACCCTCCACTGAGGTTATCGTTACCAGCGTCTCCTGCAATAATATCGTTCCCACCGTCTCCTGTAATTACATCATCATCTTCTCCTCCTTCCAGACTATCGCTTCCTTCTCCCCCAGAAATCGTGTCGTTTCCTAACCCCCCTGAGATGGTGTCGTCTCCTAACCCTCCACTAAGGTTATCATTACCACTGTCTCCTGCAATAATATCGTTACCATCCTCTCCTGTAATCAGATCATCATCGTCTCCTCCTTGAAGATCATCGCTTCCGTCTCCTCCAATGATGGTATCGTTTCCTAACCCTCCTGAGATGGTGTCATCTCCTAACCCTCCACTGAGGTTATCGTTCCCACCGTCTCCTGCAATAATATCGTTACCATCCTCTCCTGTAATCAGATCATCATCGTCTCCTCCTTGAAGACTATCGCTTCCGTCTCCTCCAATGATGGTATCGTTTCCTAACCCTCCTGAGATAGTGTCATCTCCTAACCCTCCACTGAGGTTATCGTTACCAGCGTCTCCTGCAATAATATCGTTCCCACCGTCTCCTGTAATTACATCATCATCGTCTCCTCCTTCCAGACTATCGCTTCCGTCTCCTCCTGAAATGGTGTCAACACCAGTTCCCCCTGCAATAGCGTCATCCCCTAACCCTCCACTGAGGTTATCATTACCACTGTCTCCTGCAATAATATCGTTCCCACCGTCTCCTGTAATCACGTCATCATCTTCTCCTCCTTCCAGACTATCGTTTCCATCTCCTCCAGAAATGGTGTCATTTCCTTGACCACCAAAAATGGTATCATTTCCCCCTAAACCCGAGAGATCATCATTCCCTTCGTAACCATAGATAATATCTTTCCCCTCAGTTCCCATTAAAACATCATCACCGCTAGTTCCTTCAATCACATTAGGGGGAATAATAGGAAGAGGATCAAAACTGATAACTGTACCGAGATTGGGGTCTGATATGCTGATAAGATTATCGTTGAATGACCACCCTGGATTATCCCAAATGATATTAACTCCCCCCGGATTATTCAATGTTACTGAGTAAGATCCTGAGTAATACGTTCCAGGATCTAACGGTTCCAATGGTTCAAAAATTTCATTGTAGACAACTTCATAATCATTTTCTTCATAGACAAAAGAGGAATCTGTTAAGTTTAAATCAGCAGAAACATCTTCTAAAATAGCGATTAGTTCCCCTTTTGCGGCTACTCCGGGATCATAAACAATGTCTGCTTTAACGATGCCATCACTGGTGGTAAAGAAGTCTAGCAAATAATTGTCTGGGGTTCCATTGAGTTCAATTTTGTCTTCACCAACAGTAAAATCAACAATTAATCCATAGTCTTGTTCCCCAGAAGAAGTGGGATCACTATCAACATAATAAACATTATTTTGATCCCCTAAAACAAAGGTATCTTTTCCTTCATCTCCTTTTAAAATATCTATTTCAGACTCCCCAAACCCTGATCTGGGATCAACTCCAACGATGGTATCTTTTCCTGTCCCTCCAGAGACAATATCATTCCCTTGATGACCAAAGAGAATATCATCCCCTTCGTTTCCATTAATAATATCATCCCCTTCGTTTCCAGAGATAGCGTCATCGTTACTTAATCCTGATATTTCGTCGTTACCACCGCGTCCATCGATCGCATCAGTTTCTACAGTTCCTATGAGAATATCATCCCCATCAGTTCCTATGGTAACGATAGAATAGGGAATATCCAGATTGAGACTAGGTAATGGATCAATGAAGGGTGCAGAATAAATATGAATGGGCATGATGTTCTCCTCTAACTAGCAATAATTTTGTTCGGATTTGGCAAAACAAAGATAAATTACAACTGAAGTAATTGTTATATTAGGGTAGAGAACAACAAGATGCCTGATTTTAATTTCAAGCCTTTAATGGTTTGTAGCGACAGGCTAACATACAAATTTTAGGAGTGTCAAGAGCAATATTATTTTAGTTTTATTTTAGAATTAAAATGACAAGTAAAATCTTTGAAAAAATCTAATGTTTTTGCTGTATCGATGTATCTTCTGCCCATTTAGAATCTTTAGTAAAGATAATATCGATCATTAAATCAGGATAATTTTCATAGATAACTTTACTAACTTCTTCTCTAATATGATCTAATTCTTCAACATCTTTTAGAATATAATCTTGCGGTAATAACCAATAAATACTAACAAATAGACTGTTACCTATTTGGGTCATTCTTAACCAATATTTTTCTAAGGGAAAAGGGTTAGCTGTTGTTTCAAATAACTGTTTTATTTTTTGTTGAATTTTGGCATTAGGAGAAGCGAGTAATAACTGTTTTAAACTTGCGATAATAATTTGAATAGGAACAGGCAAAGTGATTAAAATCAAGATAATAACTAAAGTAGAATCAACATAAGGAATAAACCAAGATAAAGAAGTATTTTTAATAAAAATGACGATTCCAAAAGCAACCCCAACACATAAACTAATTAATCCATTAATCAACCAGTTTTTAGCATCCACTTCTATCATGAGTGAGCGAGTTTGTTGGGCGATTTTTTTTTGAATCAAAGCCGTTATTAAACAACCAGCAGCAGCAATTAAAGCATAAATGACAGCTATATTGGCATTCAGAGTTCTACCCCCATGTAAAATGGCAGTTATAGCAGAGGTTAAAGCAAATAATGATAAGAGAAAAATCAATAATCCTTTAATGAGATTAACCAACGGAATAAAACTAAGATAACCAAAGTTAAACTGTTCATTTTCTGGTTGTTTTTGTAACCAGGCAACTCCTAATGTTATCAAAGCCATGATGAAACTAACGACATTGAAAAAACCATCAAGTAAAATAGCTTCTGATTTGGTAAAAACACCAAAACCAATGCCTAAACCCGACATCAATAGAGTTACCAATATTGATAAATTAAGACCAATTTTTTCTGTTTTTTCTTGATTCATTTTATCTCTATTTTAAGACTAATATTCCACTTTTTAAATTGTATTAATACAAAAACTAATGTTAGGGAACATCAAGAGAAATTTATCCAGAAAATAAACCTATAGTTAACCAATTTGGTAATTCATTCATCAAAAAAAAAGATCATTTTCAGTTAATTTCTTATTATTTTCTGTTGCAGGAACAGTTAAAGTTTCCATCCATTGACGGGTTCCAAAAGATTGACAAGCAACCGCAGCAACTTCTGAAGCTTTTGCTAAAGAATCGATGAAATTATGAGTTAAAATGAAGTGACAAAAAGCCCCATGAAAAACATCACCGGCACCCAAAGTGTCAACAGCTTTAATCTGAGAAACTTCTATACTATCAAACTCTTTATGAGTCCAATACGTAATAGGATTTTCTCCATTCGTAATGGCAATATTAGGAATACCAATTTGCTTTAAATACTGGAAAACATCATCATTATCATAACAATTAGGCGGATGAAAATTAGCCGAACAAACAGCATAGTTAACATAGGGTAAAACCTTTTCAAAGCCAGGTTTCCAACTGCCTCCATCAATGACCACAGGAATACCTCTAAAATGGGCTTCTTGGGCAATAACTTGACTTACAGCCATCTGATGACCATCGATTAAAATGATATCAATATCCTGTAACATTTCCAAGGAGAATTTATCAGCTTTTGCCTGAGATTTGATAGCATTAATAGAAATAACAGCCCTTTCTCCCGTCAATTTATTAACAATAATTGAAGAAGCAGGAGGGGGTTCTGGGTGATAAGGGGCAAGATCAAAAACACTTAAAGAACAATCTTCTAATTCCGCACAAATCAGTTGACTAATAGGATGGTTTCCAATCATACTTAAAAGAGTACCTTGATGACCAAAATGTTGAAACGTAATAGCTGCATTAGTAGCTGGTCCCCCTGCCGCAATAGTTTGATCAAGAGCGACAATTTTTTCATTAGAATGGGGAAAATGATCAGCAAGATAAATGATATCGAGAGTCGTTAAACCGACAAATAATCCATTCATGACTAATAATTATAATGAACAACGAAAGTTTACAGCAGGGAACACTTTACATTGTGGGAACACCTATCGGTAATTTAGAAGATATTACCTTTCGGGCGATCCGAATTTTAAAATCAGTTAATCTTATCGCCGCAGAAGATACCCGTCATACTGCCAAACTTTTGCATCATTTTCAGATTACTACGCCTCAAATTAGCTACCACCATTATAATCGCATGGCTCGCCAAACTGAATTGTTAAACTATCTTGAAGAAGGGCAAACCATTGCTTTAGTAACGGATGCGGGTATGCCAGGAATTTCTGATCCTGGATACGATTTAATTTATGCTTGTATTATAGCAAATATTCCTGTTATTCCTATTCCTGGTCCAACGGCTGCTATTACTTCCCTTGCTGTGTCTGGGTTGTCTAGTGATCGCTTTGTTTTTGAGGGATTTTTGCCAGTAAAAGGGAAAGAAAGACGCGATCGCTTGCATCAATTAATGACAGAAACTCGCACAATTATTATCTATGAAGCCCCCCATCGTTTACTGAAAACCTTAACAGAGTTTAAAGATATTTTGGGTAATGATCGTCAAATTACAGTGGCAAGAGAAATCACTAAACGTTATGAAGAATTTTGGCGAGGAACTTTAGAGGATGCTATCTTATATTATCAGAATTCTCAACAAATTAAAGGAGAATTTACCTTAATTATTGCTGGCTGTTTTCAACCCCATTCCCTTGAGTTAACCGTCGAAGAATTAAAGGAGGAATTACAACAATTATTAAACCAAGGAATGACGCGATCGCAAGCCAGTCGTAAATTAGCCGAAATAACCCCTTTTTCCCGTCGTCAAATTTATAATTTATCCTTAGAAAATACAAAATGATAAAACAATTATTAACGGGTAGTTTAATCTTAATTCTTCCTATCCTTGTAGGCAGTTGTGGAACACAAAAAACCCTAGTATCCATATCAAGTGGTTCGGAGGGAAGTGGTTATCAAAGAATTAGTTCTCAGATTAAATTATCAGCCAATACCATAGACCAAATTGATGTAACAGATAATTATAAGTCTCAAGGTTCACAACAAAATTTACAACGATTATTAAATAAAGAAGTAGATTTTGCCATCGTACAATCCGATGTAGCCAGTGAAGCGATGAAAGAAGGCAAAGTTAATACCTTATTGGTTTTAACTCAAGAATATTTACATATAGTAACTCAAGCCAACTCTGATATAAAAACATTGGCAGATTTACAAGGAAAAAAGGTCATTATTGGGGCAGAAGGTAGTGGAATTTATTTTACCGCAAAACGTATTTTTGCAGCCAGTAATATAATAGTTACAGAAGTCAAATCTAATGAAGATAGAGTAAAAAAACTTAATGATAATCAAGTAGATGCTTTTATTTATGTCGGACCTTTAGCTACCAGTGAAAAATTCAAACAAGACTTGAAACAAGCTAATCAATTATGTTTTATTCCTATAGATTCTAGTTTAATTAATTATTTAACTATTCAATTTCCTGAATCTTATCAAGAGGCAATTATTCCCCAAGGGACTTATAAACCTCTACCAGAATTACCCAATCAAGACTTACCAACTATCTCAACACCTGGGGCATTAATTACTCGTCCAGATGTCAATCAAAGAACAGTTGCTTTGTTAACTTGGGCGATTATTTCTAACTTTCGTCAATACTCTCCATTTTATCCCGAATTAGCCTCTGAACAAGATGCTAAACTATTAAGTGAAGGGTTGATTTATATTCATCCAGGGGCGCAACAAGTCTTTAATTATGGTGATCCTAGAGTTGCGTGGCAACGTTATTTAAGAGAAAATAAACCGCTACAAGCGGGTTTAATTATGTTAGTTACTACCAGTAGTATTGGCTTTTTACTGCGTTGGTTACGAAAGCGAAAACAAAATAATCTCCTCAAAGCTAACTTACAAACTATTCATGAATTGAGACAATTATTAGAGAGTAATCCTCAAAAAGCAACAGAAGAAATAGAAAATTTACGACAAAAATATCGTTTAATGTTAATTGATGGTCAAGTAGCCACAGAAGTTTATGAACAAATTGAAAAAATGACACAAATCTTCTCAGATCAATGTCAAAGATGGCATAAAAAACAAAGAGAACTATCTCATAATCACATATTACAATTAATAGATGAATGGAGTGAACAACTACCCAAAAGTTTGATGTTACAACACGGACAATTACGATATTCCCATGAACAATACAAAGAAATGTTAAAAACTGGACAATTGGACTTACAAACCTATTTACAGATGATTCAAATTACCCTAGTTTGGACAAATTTATTTTCTTTGAATGAATCAAAAGAAAGTAAAAATCAGCTACGTAATCAATCAAAATAAAGCTATCTTACTATTTATAGATCAAAGGTAAATACCATATGCTATCAATCTCATCTCATCTACAAAAAAAATTATCTCAACCTTTAAAAATTGGTTCAGTGGAAGTTAAAAGTCGAGTTTTACAGTCTCCTTTATCGGGTGTAACTGACTTAGTTTTTCGTCGTTTAGTGAGACGTTATTCTCCCTATTCTATGATGTACACTGAGATGGTAAGTGCCACAGAAATTCATCATTTAAAACAACTTCCTAGACTGATGGAAATTGACCCCGATGAACAACCCATCAGTATTCAATTGTTTGATTGTCGTCCTGATTTTATGGCAGAAGCGGCACAAAAAGCTGTACAAGAAGGAGCAAAAACGATTGATATTAATATGGGGTGTCCTGTTAATAAAATCACAAAGAAAGGCGGTGGTTCTTCTTTATTAAGACAACCAGAAGTTGCACAAAATCTTGTCAAAGAAGTGCTTAAAGCTGTAGAAATTCCTGTTACTGTGAAAACTAGAATAGGATGGAATGATAACGAAATTAACATCTTAGAATTTGCTCAAAAAATGGAAGACGCTGGGGCATCCATGTTAACCCTTCATAGTAGAACTCGCGCCCAAGGATATACAGGAAAAGCACGATGGGAATGGATAAAAAAAGTTAAAGAAATCTTGACTATTCCCGTTATAGCTAATGGGGATCTTTTCTCTGTTGAAGCTGCCATTAACTGTTTAGAAATCACGGGTGCAGATGGGGTAATGTGTTCCCGTGGAACCCTAGGTTATCCTTTTTTAGTAGGAGAAATTGACTATTTTTTTCGTACAGGAAATAAACTGATTCAACCTACGTCTATAGAGAAGCTAGAATGTGCCAAAGAACATTTAAAAGGATTATGGGAATATAAAGGCAAAAGAGGCATTTATCAAGCAAGAAAACATCTAAGTTGGTATTGTAAAGGATTTCCTGGTGCATCAGAATTAAGGGATAAAGTCTCGCGTATTGAAACAGTAGAAGAGGGATATCAATTATTAGATCAAGCCATAGAATCACTTTAATAATTGGTTAAATTTTAAATATTGGAGGTTATCACAAAATGTTGCACACTGAAAAGATAGAAGCAGTCGTTAGAAAACAACATCAATATTTCTTATTGAGAGAGACACAAATCATTGAGTTTCGTCAGCAGAAACTAAGACAACTAAAACAGATAATTATTGACCAAGAAAATGAGATAGTTGAAGCGTTACATCAAGACTTAGGTAAATGTCACTTTGAAAGTTACTTATCAGAACTTAGAATCATCAAAAAAGAGATTGAGAACACCCTTAATAATCTTAGAAAATGGGTTAAACCTCGATATGTTTCGACTCCCATCGAACAGTTTCCCGGCACTGCATTTATTCAACCCCAACCGAAAGGTGTTGTGCTTATTATTAGTCCTTGGAATTATCCCTTTTCTTTAGCCATTCTGCCCTTAATAGGAGCGATCGCTGCCGGTAACTGTGCCATTATTAAACCATCAGAATTAAGTCCAAACACCTCTAAAATGCTTGAAAAAATTATTAACAATAATTTTGAGGAAAGTTATCTAAAAGTAATTCAAGGGGGAAAAGAAACCAGTCAAGAACTCTTAAAAGAACAATGGGATCACATCTTTTTTACGGGAAGTCCTGCCATTGGAAAAATTGTCATGGAAGCTGCTGCTAAACAGTTAATACCAATCACCTTAGAATTAGGGGGTAAAAGCCCTTGTATTGTTGACAATAATATTAATGTAAAAGAAACTGCAAAACGGATTGTCTGGGGTAAATTTTTGAACGCTGGACAAAGTTGTATTGCTCCTGATTATTTATTAATTAATCGACCAATTAAATCGCAGCTATTAGAGGCGATTAGTCAATCAATTAAAGAATTTTATGGAGAAAATCCTGCCCAAAGTCCAGACTACGGAAGAATTATTAATCAGTATCACTTTAACCGATTGTGTGCTTTATTATCACCAGGGAATATTATTATAGGGGGTCAGGTAATTCCCGAAGAAAATTATATTTCTCCAACCGTTATGGATAAGATTGAACCTGATTTCCCCATTATGGAAGACGAGATATTCGGTCCTATTTTGCCCATTTTAGAATATGATGAACTAGAAGAAGCGATCACTTTTATCAATAAAAGACCTAAACCCTTAGCCATTTATTTATTTTCTAATAATCAAAAGCAACAGAATATGGTACTAGAAAATACGAGATCAGGAGGGGTAGGAATTAACGATACAGTGATGCAATATGGAGTCTTAACCTTACCATTTGGTGGGATAGGAAAGAGTGGCATGGGTTCTTATCATGGTCAAGCCAGCTTTGATACATTTTCCCATTATAAAAGTGTTTTAAAACGCTCCTTTTGGTTAGAGACAAACTTACGTTTTCCCCCCTATAAAGGTAAGTTGAAGTGGATAAAACGCTTGTTGGGCTAAAATATTAATCTTCGATTGAAATATCAAAAAGGGGCTCAATATTAACTGATTCTCCTAAACATTCTGCCATAACTTGGCGATGCTGATGATCGATAGGGTGTACTGACTTAGCAAAAGCCTTAGCACCCACCGAAAAATCCTCTGCTTCCATCACATAGACTAAGATTGGTCCATCAATAGTGCCAATAAGGTATGCTTGTTCAGCCCTGACAGTTTCATCTTTAAAGGTAGCACGAACCTCATCTGCTCGTTGGGCAAGTTGTGTCAACCAGTTTCTGAGTTTTTCTTCTTTCCCTGGTTTGATGCGTTTAATTACAACCTGAAGCATATTCTTGATCCCAGATGCAACACCATGATAGTACCACAGTTATCCTTTCAGGATAGGTTGACGAGTTTAGGTTATTCTATAAAAAGGACTCTGATCGCAGCAACGGTGGTTAACCCCTGAACATCTTCCCTCGATGCTCCCCATCCCCCTTTATAATGACCGACTCCCCTATTGTTGTTCTTTTAATTGACGATCAACCCACTATTGGCGAAGCCATTCGCCGTATGTTAGCCACAGAAAGCGATATTATCTTTCATTATTGCCGTGACCCCACAGAAACCTTGAAAATGGCTAGAGAGGTACAACCAACGGTGATTTTACAGGATTTGGTCATGCCTGACATTGAAGGACTGATGTTGGTGAGATTTCTACGGGCAAAAGATGCACCCACCCACGATATTCCCCTCATCGTTCTTTCGAGCAAAGAAGAACCCCTAATCAAAGCGGAAGCCTTTCAATTAGGGGCCAATGACTATCTCGTTAAATTACCCGATAAAGTAGAGTTAATTGCTCGTATTCGTTACCATTCCATTGCTTATAACAACCTGTTGAAGCGCAAAGAAGCAGAAGAAAAACTCAAAGAAGAAAACCTGCGTCTCAGTGCAGAAATTGAAATCACCCGTAGATTACAACAGATGATTTTACCGAAAAGCGAGGAATTAGAACAAATCGAAAGGTTAGACATTGCCGGGTTTATGGAACCGGCCACGGATGTAGGGGGAGACTATTACGATGTTTTGAATCAAAATGGTCGGATTAAAATTGGGATTGGAGACGTAACTGGTCATGGATTAGAAAGTGGTGTGGTCATGATTATGGTGCAAACCGCCATTCGTACCCTAATGACCCAAAATGAAGCAGACCCCCTGAAGTTTTTGTCCGTCATTAATCGCACCATTTTCGATAACGTTGAACGCATTAACTCAGATAAAAATTTAACCCTATCCCTATTGGATTACGAAGATAATTGTCTGCGCTTAAGCGGTCAACATGAATCCTTAATTGTGGTGAGAAAAGGAGGAGAAGTGGAGATCGTTGATACCATTGATCTCGGATTTCCCGTGGGATTAGAAGAAGATATTAGTGATTTTTTAGGAGAAACCGAGATCCTCTTAAACCCTGGAGATGTGGTGGTGCTTTACACAGACGGTATCACCGAAGCCGAAGACCCTAACGGAGAGATGTATGGTTTAGAACGCTTATGTGAGATTGTTAGTCAAAATTGGGAACAATCAGCACAGGAGATCAAAACGGCTGTGATTAATGATGTGAAGCAACACATCGATACTCAAACCGTCTATGATGACATCACTTTACTGGTAATTAAGCAAAAATAACACTGATGACAGCACCCTGATGAGGATTGCAATTGTTAATGATACGGTGATGGTCGTAGAAACCCTACGGCGTCTGGTTACTTCAGTTCCTGGCTATGATATAGCCTGGGTCGCTTACGATGGCAAAAGTGCCATTACTTATTGTGCCAGAGATACACCTGATCTAATTCTGATGGATATGATTATGCCAGAGGTGGATGGGGTCGAAGCCACCAGAGTTATTATGCAACAGTCCCCCTGCGCTATTTTAATCGTGACGGCCGACATTAAAAAGAATTCGGCCAAAGTGTTTGAAGCAATGGGTTATGGGGCTTTAGATGTGGTCAGTACCCCAATTATGGGCATCTCAGAAGACGAAACACTCAATCAAGCTTTGTTAAAAACTATTGTCTCCATTGGCATTGTTATTGGCAGACTCAACCCAAAACGGTCTTCTACTCGCTCAGGAAGCAGCAGTGACAAATCCGCCCTTAATAAGTCCTCCTATCCCCCTCGCCAATTACCCCCATTAATTGTTATCGGGGCCTCCACTGGCGGACCGAAAGCCTTAGCCCGTGTTTTAAGTGAATTACCCCCTAATTTTGAGGCCAGTATTGTCATTATTCAGCACGTCGATGTCCAGTTTTCCTCTGGGTTAGCTAAATGGTTGGATGAACAAACGCCCCTTTCTGTGGTGTTAGCGTGCGAAGGGGATCGGTTACGAGAAGGTAAAGTTTTGTTAGCAGGAACCAACGATCACTTAGTGCTACGACCCAATTTAAAGTTAACATACACTAAAGAGCCTCAAGATTATCCCTATCGTCCGTCCATTGATGTTTTTTGTGAGAGTGTGGCTCAATCCTGGAGCCGAAGAGGAATTGCGGTCTTATTGACAGGCATGGGAAGAGACGGAGCTATAGGACTAAAAAAGTTACGTCGCCGAGGATGGCATACCATTGCCCAAAATCAACAAAGTTGTGTGGTCTATGGGATGCCTAAAGCCGCTATCGAAATGGAGGCTGCGATCGAAGTGCTGTCCTTATCAGAGATTGCGTCCACCCTAGTTAAACGAGTCACACATATTCCTTAGCTAACTAAGAGTCAATCATGAAAACCTATGAGATATATGGAGAGTTTGAAGAGAATTTACCAGAAAGTGATCAATTCTTGGTGATTAGTTTTTCTCCTTCTTCCATCCCTTTAAAACAACGCTGGCGCAATAATGGATTATCGGCAGATTTTGTTGCTGATTATCTAACCACATTTTTTCCGGCCAACGAAGACGAACCCAGTACCATTGAACGGCAAAAAGAACTCAAAGGGGCTGTGAGTTATATTGCTAACGAACTCTTAGAAAATGCCATGAAATTCCATGATGAGAGTATTCATAGTACCATTCAGTTTGGAATTCATTTATTAGATGAAACGGTCATTTTATTTTCAAAAAATTGCATACCGTCTGAAGATTGGCCTAAATTTAAAACCATTATTGATGATTTGGTTACCTGTGATCCTGAAGACCTATACGTAACACAAATGGAAAAATTAGCCGAGGAAGAAAATAGCAGTGCTTCCGGGTTAGGGCTGATTACAATTTGCTGTGATTATGGAGCTAACTTAGGTTGGAAAATCGATAATAATCCCGAAGAAGCTGGGATCTTAACGGTTAATACTATGGTAAAATTGAAAGTATGATATTTGAAAAATACATGATTCAAGTTCACTTTGATTAAGGAGTAATTGATTAAATTATGGAAGTTAAAACCGAAGATTATTGCGTTACCTATCATCCCGAAACTGTTACTGTGACTTTTCAAGGTTCATTAAGATTAAGTGGCAGTGAAGAATACATTCCCATTGTTGAATTGCTAGGTGAAACCACAAAAAATGATCCTGAAACCATTACCCTCGATTTAAAAGAATTGGAATTTCTTAATAGTTCTGGAATCAGTATGTTATCAAAATTTGTGATTAACATTCGCAAGAAAAAAAATAGCTCAATCACTGTAAAAGGGTCTAATGCTATTCCTTGGCAGGGAAAATCTTTGAAAAATCTCCAGCGACTCATGCCCACATTGACCCTAGAATTAGAATAATTATTATGATTGATAAGCAACTGTCACAAGACGAATTAATTCAGCAAAATAAAGCCCTTCAAAAAGAGATTGAAGAGTTGAAAGATGAGCAAGAAGACTTAGAAATTTTGCTAGATACGATTACAGAGCATTCAACAGATTTAGAAAACGAAATCTACGAAAAAAATCAAATCATGTTGAAGTATTTAGAACAAGTTAAACTAATGACTGAAGCTGCTGCTGCTGTAGAAAGTGAATCTTTTGCTATCGATAGTCTTGATGTCGTTGCTGCCCGTGAAGATGAATTAGGCCAACTAGCAAGGGTATTCCAAAATATGGCCAGACAGGTGGAAATTCGGGAAACAAAACTCCGCCAACAAGTGCAAGAATTGAAGATTGAAATTGATAGAAGTAAGCAAGCAAAACAAGTGGCTGATATTGTGCAAACTGACTCCTTTAAAAACCTCAAACAAAAACTAAAACGCTTAAAAAGTACCCGAAAAAATAATAAAACGGATTCCTAGTTACACTAATTTCTTGATTGTTTAAGTCGCAGTATTGGCTTTTGCCTGTTCCCTAGGGGTTAGAATATAGCCTTAACGCTGGAATTTTCCTTTAATTCGAGAGAGTAATAAATCGACTTCGGGTAATTTTAATTGGATCGATAATATCAAGAAAATAACCAAAGCGACAGTAACCGATAAAAGTAACTGTAACAATTGTAAGCCTAAATTATCCCCAGTATAAAACTGTTGCCAACTCCAACTAACTCCCCAACTCGCGACACCCGCAATAAAACTGATTCCTGTTAATGCGAGTAACGCCTTTCCCCATTCTTTTAAAGGTAAACCCCCTAAACGATTATTGAGAATAGCCAAGAAAATAATTAAAGAAACTAAATTCACCCCGATGGTTGCCAAAACCAACCCAGGTGTTTTAAAAGGTTTATACAAGAGAAAATCTAAAAAACCATTGAGAAAAATATTAAAAATACTAATACGAAACGGCGTTTCTCCATCGCCTAAAGCATAAAAAACCCGAACTAACACATCCCTCGCTAAATAGAAAAACATTCCTATTCCATAAGCCATTAAAACAGGAATCACTATATCCGCATCAGCCGATTTAAACGCCCCTCGTTGATAAATCACCCGAATAATAACATCCGCTAAAGCTATAAAAATAGCAGTTAACGGTAACATGGTTAACGCTGTTAATAATAACCCTTGACGAATCCTTACTTTTAATTCTGGCCAATGTTCCGGTGCTGTTAAACGAGAAAAAACCGGCATAAACGGCACTAAAATCATATTAGAAATAATGCCTAACGGAGTCAAAACAATAAAATTGGCATAACGCATCGCTGCGGCTGCATTTTCAATAAACGAGGCAAAAAAGAGGTCCGTATAAACATTAATATGTAACATCCCCGATGATAGGGTAGCCGGCCCCATCACCTTAATCACATCCATCACCCCTGGAATGCGCCAATTAAAGCGTAAACGCAGTTTTCCCATCCCCGCTTGCCATTGGGCCCATAGTTGGGCTAACCATTGTAGAAACCCTCCTGCAAGAGTTCCCCCGGCTAAAACCAGACCCCCTAAATACCAATTTTCCGAGTTGTTAAGATTGCTGCCCAACTGCCACATTAAAGTCCACACACCGATAACAATGGCCACGCTGGAAAATAAGGGGCTAATACTGGGTAATAAATATTGATCGGCTGCGTTAAGGGTTCCGAACCCAATACCAATGAGTCCTGCTAATAAGGCTAAAGGAGCCATAATTTGTAATTGTTGAATGGCAATGGTTTTTACCTCTCCTTCTAACCCAGGGGCCAATACCGAGATAAACGTATCTGCAAAGACAATTAAAACAACCGTAACCAGCAACAACACCGTACTCACTAAGGTGGTTACCGTTTCCACTAATGGGGCCGCTTCTGACTTGTCTCGTTTGGCTAAAACGCTAATTAAAGCACTGTGAAATGGTCCGTTGATGCCCCCCAGTAAAATGAGTAAAAACCCAGGGATTACATAGGCGTAAGCATAAGCATTGACCACAGGGCCAACACCAAACGCTGCTGCGATCGCTTGTTCTCGGATCAACCCAAATAATTTACTAATGAGGGTAGCCACAGCCACCAGACCAGCAATATTGATTAAAGAACGGGACTTTTTCGGGTTAATAGACACGGCACTCCCCACGACAAATTGTCATTTATTATTTAAGATTCCGTGACATCACACAAGAGGTGTTTTTTAGTAAGCGGGATTTTCTTCCAAAACAGGAATCTCTCCACTGTGTCCGTTACCGTTACCGTTACCATTGGTCTCTGGTATGTTGGTGACCGGTGCCACTAAATCTTCTACCCCATTAATCACCGCCCCTAAAACCGGAACCTCCGCATCGGATAATTGATCAATGGCTTCATTTAACAAACTAGAACGGGTGGTGCCGGGCCGAGTCACCAATACCAAACCATCGGTTAACGATTCTAGTAACAAGGCATCGTTACAGCGGGAAAGGGAGGGGCTATCAATAATCACCACGTCGTAGCGTCCCCTTGCATCTTTTAAGAGGAGTCGTAACTCACTCGATTCAATAATAGCTGCAGCCTGACGTTGGGGACCAGGGCTGGTTAAGATGGACAAATAGGGGACTTTCGGCACTAAAACCACAGCATCACTGCGATTATGGTAGAACCGTAGGGGTTCTACATTGCTATTGGGGTCGGGGGTGATGTCTAACCATTGGGCTTTAGATGGGGATCTTAAGTCAGCCTCTATTAACAACGTCCGTTTTCCAGCTTGTGCCGAAGCAATCGCTAAATTGTAAGCAGTGGCACTTTTTCCTTCTTCGTTACTCACACTGGTAATCATCACCACTTTCGACATATCCGAACCGAGACGGCGTAAGTTACTACGAACCCGCTCATAAAAACTCAAATCCCCTGCGTCCCCGTCCACTAAAACAGGACTATAATCCTCGCGGTAGAGGGAACTATAAACAAAGGGTAACTGTCCCAACAGAGGAATTTCGCGATCGGTGAGGGCATCTCGAAGTTCTTGGGGAGTATGTAAGCGATCGTCGATTAAAGCCAAGAGCAGGATTAAGCCCAGGCCAGCCACTAAACCGATACCACCACCAGCAGCAATGATCAGTAACTTATTTTTGGGTTTGATTTGTCGGGGAGGAGTCGGCTGATAGGTAGGAGGAAGTGCTATGGATAAACTCCCCACCGTTTCTGCTTCTGCTGCTTGTGCATCCACCAAAGCCGTTAGAATATTTTGATAAACAATCCGTTGGAATTCAACCTCTTGAACCAGTTTTGCTTGTTGTAACTGCTTATCTGGGAATTTTTCATACTGTTCACGCAGTTTTTGTTCCGTTTCGATCACTGAATCTAACTGCTTTAATAATCCGGCCCGTCTGGTTTCTAAGGCTAAGAGTTCATTGGCTAACTGTTGTCTACTGGGGTCAAGACTACTATCTTGACGAATCTGACTGATGGGAATGGGGGCTAAATCCCTCGCTCCCATTAATTCTTGGGCCCTTTGTTGGAACAGGGTTTCATTAACTTGTTTTTCTTTGAGGAGTTTTTCGATGGTGGGGTGTTCGGGTCGTAAATCTAACTTTAATCGTTCGAGTTGTTGTTCAATTTGTAGAATTTGCGCTCGTAAATTCGCTAAAATCGGGTCAGCACTTAAGGCCACCGAAGCGTAAGCTTGTTCGGGAGTTAACCCTAATTGACTCATTAAGCTATTAATACGACCGTCGATTTCTTGCAGGGCCAATCCTAATTCCCGTTGTCTTTGTTGACTACTGGTAATACCACTAAACAGACTTCCATCTTGAATGGTGAGTAAATCTGCCCCTTGTTGAGAAACATAACGATAAAATCGATTTTCTGCTGCGGTTAGGTCGTCTTTAACTTGAGCCAGTCGTTTACTCAGTGCATCAATACGACTCCTCAATTCAGAAGTGTTCAACCAGCGACTATGGTCTACCATCTCTTCCATAAAGGCTTCTAAGATGAGGGTGGCACGGGTAGGGGATTCTTTATCCGTGTATTGCAGTTTAATGGTTGAACCAGACACTTCTCCTCGGGAACCCCCTTCTGGTATTTCTATCGCTAAGGTTTTCTCTTGCATCTGGCGAATTTCTTTGGGTGATAGTTGTAACTTATCCATAACATTCTGAAGCACCCGTCCAGACAACAGGTTTCCTTTGCTTAGGGAGAGTCCTCTTCCTTGAGCTTGTAGTTCATTCCCTGTGGTGGTAAAAGCGGGAGGCGGTTCCGTAAAGGTCAATTGTCCAAACGCTGTATAGGTAGGTGCTGGCGGTGGTGGCGGCGGTTGTAAGGCCACTAACCCCGATACTCCAAAACCAGCGACCACGGTTAAAAATCCTAACCAGTAGTTCTGTTGAAAGGAGATAGCAAATCGTTTAACAATTGGGGGAGCCATAATTATTTAAGAAAATTAATCTAATATAGATGCTACTATTGTAAAGATTTTTAGTTTCTTATGATAACGGCTCTTGGGTATTGTTCGAGTTAAATTTATAAGAAGGTTGAAGAACAGACACAGGAAAACAAGCATGGTCTAATCTTTTCCCCTTTGTTAAGATTTTTTTAATATCTTTATAATTACACATTCAACAGTTGTGGAGTGGGCAATGCTGATAAGTATTTTGATATAAAGGTTTTTACCTTATTGAATTGAGCATTGCCCACATTATGCCTTATGCCTTGATTTACTTATTCGTATAACCAGGTTTTAACGGTAGGTTCCCAACTGCTTAACTCTTTTTCGTTAAACCAGAGACTAATCTCCCGTTGCGCCGTTTCAATCGCGTCAGAACCATGAATAAGGTTGCGTCCCACACTCACGCCAAAATCACCTCGAATGGTTCCAGGTTCAGCCGATAACGGGTTAGTTGCGCCGATGAGTTTCCGTGCAGAAGCAACCACACCTTCTCCTTCCCATACCATAGCTACCACAGGAGAAGAACAGATAAACTCTACTAAACTACCAAAGAAAGGACGTTCTTTATGCACATCGTAATGTTCTTCGGCTAATTCTTTGGACACAGACATTAATTTGAGTCCTACTAAGGTAAATCCTTTGGCTTCAAAACGACCAATGACTTCACCCACCAGTCCCCGTTGTACCCCATCCGGTTTAATCATGATAAATGTGCGTTCCACTCGCCAACTCCTTCCGATTGTTTCAATTATATAGTTTACGACTAATTCGGGTTTGGTGAACAAGTTTTGTACCAAGATAGAAAACTATCTAAAGCTTAAGCATAAAACAGAAAAAAATACAAGTGTTTTCAAATCAGATAATTATACCAATTCTTAAAAGTTATTAAAGACTTAAGTTGTCATTGCGAGGGGAAAATTTAATATTAACCTTTAACTCTCACTGAAAATTCCCCGAAGCAATCATTGTATCTTAGTGAGAGAATTGTTAACTCTTTCGACTTGTTTGGGTGCATCTATTTGTTTAAATAATTCAATCACTTTATTAAACTACTCTTTCTGCTTTATTTTAATATCCAAATCCCCACTAGGAGAAATATTAGCTATTTTTAGATTAAGTTGACGGAGAATTAAGTTTTGTTTAGCAACTAATTTTCCCTCTTCTCTACCCTCTTCTAAAGCTTCTTGATAAACTTTGGTTTCTCTCAAATCACTTAAACTAAACATTTTTTCTATCTCCTGACGATTAATTTTTGGCAGTTTATACACTAAGATTGTCTCTATTAACTATTAGGAAGAAATACCCCATCAAGACGGAAAGCGAGTTGTTTGACTTCTACAGAAGAAAATTGATCATCATTAACTGCCTCAGCCGGAAGCTTCAATAAATCGAAAAAACAACGAGGAAAGGTTTGAAAGAGTTGATAAAAAATACTATCTGTTTTCACTTAATTTTTTATTTTTACTCCCATTCATATCTATATACTATCTAGGGGCAAAACAAAACTTACCCCTAGAAACACCTTATAATTTACGCTTGTGCGAGTAATTTTTCCTCGATGAAATCATACCCTGATTCTTCTAATTCTAGGGCTAATTCTTTGCCTCCACTGGTAACAATTTGACCATCATACATCACATGAATATGATGGGGTTCGATATAGTTTAATAACCGTTGATAATGAGTGATTAATAAGAAAGCATTATCAGGAGTCGCTAACTGGTTAACCCCATTAGCAACAATTTTTAAAGCATCAATATCTAACCCCGAATCAATTTCATCTAAAATGCCTAATGTGGGTTCTAATAAGGCCATTTGTAGGATTTCATTACGCTTCTTTTCACCTCCAGAAAACCCCTCATTTAAACTTCTATCGAGGAAAGCAGAATCCATTTTCACTACCCCTAATTTTTCCTCAACCAAGTCTTCAAAATCAAAGGTATCTATTTCTTCTAAACCTAAATGTTTACGACGAGCATTATAGGCTACTCTTAAGAAGTCTAAATTGCTCACTCCAGGAATTTCTAAGGGGTATTGAAAGGCTAAAAAGATACCTTCTAAAGCTCTTTCATCGGGACTTTTATCTAGAATATTGTTCCCTTTATAAAGCACTTCACCACCAGTGATTTCATAGTCAGGATGCCCTGCTAAAACTTTAGATAAGGTGCTTTTTCCTGACCCATTTCTGCCCATAATCGCATGAACTTCTCCTGCTTTAATTTCCAGGTTAACTCCTTTCAAAATAGGAGTTCCTTCAACATTAGCAGTCAAATTTTTAACCGATAAAATAACATCACTCATCATTTCTTCCTTAAAATAACTAAACGACTTCAAAAGAAAATTTTTTGCGCCTTTGCGCCTTTGCGCGAAACAAAAACAGAACTCTAGATAAACCCTTAACCCACAGTTCCCTCCAACTTAAGACTTAACAACTTATCAGCTTCTGAAGCAAATTCCATCGGTAATTCACTCAACACATCTTTACAGAAACCACTGACTAACATTGAGACTGCATCTTCTTCAGAAATACCCCGTTGGGCAAAGTAAAAAAGTTGATCTTCTCCTATCTTAGAAGTAGAGGCTTCGTGTTCAACTTTCGCTGTATTATTATCAACTTGAATGTAAGGAAATGTATTGGCTTCGGCATTATCTCCAATCAACATTGAATCACATTGAGAGTAATTTCTTGCCCCTTTTGCCTTGGGTCCCATTTGCACTAAACCCCGATAACTATTTTTGGAGTTTCCGGCAGAAATACCTTTAGAAATAATAGTGCTACGGGTGTTTTTTCCGATATGAATCATCTTAGTTCCGGTATCAGCTTGCTGCATATTATTGGTTAAGGCAATAGAGTAAAATTCCCCAACAGAATTATCTCCTACCAACACACAACTGGGATACTTCCAGGTAATAGCTGAACCGGTTTCTACCTGTGTCCAAGAAATCTTAGAATTAACTCCTTTACAGAGTCCTCTTTTGGTCACAAAATTATAAATTCCGCCTTTACCCTTTTCATCACCGGCGTACCAATTCTGCACGGTAGAATATTTAATATCTGCGTTATCTAAGGCAACTAATTCCACCACTGCAGCATGAAGTTGATTGCTATCATACATGGGGGCAGTACACCCTTCTAAATAACTAACGGATGCGCCTTCTTCTGCTACGATTAATGTGCGTTCAAATTGTCCTGTATCTCCGTTATTAATGCGGAAATAAGTTGATAGTTCCATGGGACATTTTACCCCTTTAGGAATAAACACAAAAGAACCATCACTAAACACCGCAGAATTTAACGCTGCAAAGAAGTTATCTGCAACAGGAACCACACTTCCAAGATACTTTTTAACTAACTCAGGATGTTCTTCTAATGCTTCAGAAATAGAACAAAAGATAACCCCTTCTTCGGCTAATTTTTCTTTATAAGTCGTTGCGACAGATACACTATCAAAAATAGCATCTACTGCCACATTACTGAGGCGTTTTTGTTCTGATAAAGGAATACCTAGCTTTTCAAAGGTTTCCAGTAAAGCAGGGTCAACTTCATCTAAATTTTTTAGTTTCTCTTTCTTCTGTTTTGGGGCAGAATAGTAGATAATATTTTGATAATCAATGTTAGGATAATTGACATGGGGCCAAGTGGGTTCCGTCATTGTTAACCATTGTTTATAGGCTTTGAGACGAAACTCCAGCATAAAGTCTGGTTCTTCTTTTTTGGCTGAAATAAGACGAATGACATCCTCATTTAACCCACGAGGAATGGTATCCGCTTCAATGTCAGTAACAAAGCCATATTTATAGGGTTGGTTGACTAGGTTTTTGACGGTGGTTGCACTCATTAGATTTTGTGTTCTCCGTTTCAGTTTAATGTCTGTCCCCAACAGGGGAGAGTCGAATGATTTAAGGATGGTGGTTGAGTAGGGAATGCGTCTTTTCACCCCACAAAGCTTTTGTCTCTAAGGTAGAGATTAATAAAACAACATTTATGTTTCTTTATTATAGCTTACAATAGATTAACAACGTAATTGTTGTCAAAGTGACATTCCCCTAAAATTTTTCTGTGAACTTTATTAAGGCGCAAGGGTTTCGTCCATCACCTATCTGAGTGCTAAGTTTTAAAAATGACCACTATACAGCCTCCTTCGACAAAAGAAGACATTTTGCAGTATTTACTGAAACAGGGTCAAGCTACCGCCCAAGAACTTGCTGAAACCCTTGATATCACTCCTCAAGCCACTCGCCGTCATTTAAAAGACTTAGAAGCAGAAGGGTTACTCGAACATCATCCCTTGCAGGGAGGGTTAGGACGACCCCAGTATGTCTATTCTCTCAGTAAACAGGGCCGCGATCGCTTTCCCAATCAATATGGGGAGTTTGCAGTGTCCTTTTTGGATACGTTAACAGAAACAGTAGGAGAAAGTCAGGTAAAGGAGGTCTTACGCAAACAATGGCAACGCAAAGCCGATGATTATCGGCGACGCATTGGGACAGGTTCTTTGAAGGAGAGGGTGGAGAGGTTAGTTAAACTACGTCAGGAAGAGGGTTATATGGCTGAAATACACCAAGCAAACGGCAAAAATGGGTTAAATGGTCAACAAGAGGGTTATCTCCTGGCTGAGCATCATTGTGCCATCTCTGAGGTGGCGGAGTCTTATCCCACTGTCTGTGGTCATGAGTTAGAAATGTTTGCCGAGATTTTACCCGATTGTATTATAGAACGAACCCATTGGATTAATGAAGGGGAACATAATTGCGGGTATTTAATTAAAGTGAAAAATGATTAATTAAGCAACAAGGGCGAACCATCCAGAACAATTATGAATAACTTATCACCCTTTCCAGGGATGAATCCTTATTTAGAAGCATCAACATTTTGGTCAGCATTTCAAAGTCGTTTAATTGTAGCAATTGCTGACGCCCTTTCTCCTCTACTTTTACCTAAATATTACATTGAAATTGAGACAAGAACCTATTTAAGTACCCCCGATGATAATCCTTTAGTTGGTATTCCCGACGCGGTGATTTTTTCGTCACAGAAACAAAAAGACCTTCAAAATTCATCAACTCGCACCTTAACGACATCTCAACCTAAACAAGTTGTGTTACCTATTGCTGAAGAAATAAAAGAACGTTATTTAGAAGTTAGAGAAATTGAAAATAGTTCAGTGATTACAGTTATTGAAGTATTATCTCCTAAAAACAAAGCAGCAGGTATCGGTAGATTAACTTATCAACAAAAACGACAAACTATCTTAAGAAGCTTTACCCATTTAATCGAAATTGATTTACTCAGAAGTGGTAAACCAATGGAAATTATGAATCAAACAAATGACACAGATTATCGTATTTTAGTCAGTCGTTCTTATCAACGTCCATTCGCAGATTTATATGAATTTTCTCTACAAGATAGAATTCCTGATATTCTTATCCCCTTACAAGCAGAAGAACCTGAACCTGTGTTAGAATTGCAGCAGCTTATTGAGGGAATTTATACACGAGGTAATTATCATTTACGAATAGATTATCAACAGCCTCCACCCCCACCAGTATTGTCCTTAAAAGACCGAGAATGGTTACAACAGTTAACGAATACTAATCTTCAATAATTAACATGAATGAACCGCAATTTTTAACCCCCGAAGAATCCGCCGATGTCGATAAAGCCTTATTAACCGCCCCCGAGAAATTTTTAACCCGTTTAACCATTTCGTCTCTAAGATTATTAACCATAATTGCTAGAGATTATGAGGTTTCAGTAGAAAACTTAACCCATCAACAAGTAATCGATTGGTTTGAAAAAGACGGAAAAATAAGGCGAGAAGAAGGTGCAGATGCTGCAGTTTTAAAGTGGTAATTTAACTAATAATTACTGATAATTCATGCTTTTTATTATAGCTTTATTAAATAAAAATCAACATAAAGAGTAATAATACTGAGAGACATAAATAAAAATAAATGAGAAACTCAATAAGATTACTGAGGTTTATTTAATAAGGGTAAATTTTTCCAAAAACTGAATTTTTACACTTCCAAAAAACCTCGTTACAGGTTAAAATAGACAAATGAATCCTTCTGGAATTAATGTAAATGAGTGAATCCGTTGTCAATACTTCAGAAGACAAAGCACCCAAGCTTCAAACTCCCAAAAAATGCCAAGACAGTTTATCAGTAACGATTAAAACTTTGGGACTCAACCAAATTCAAAGACATTTATTTCTTTGTGCTGATCAAACCAAACCCAAATGTTGCCCCAAAGCAACCAGTCTTAAAGCTTGGGACTATCTCAAACGTCGTCTTAAAGAACTAGGACTCGATCACGTCACAGAAGACAAACCTTCTTGTATTTTTCGGACAAAAGCCAATTGTTTACGAGTTTGTCGGGACGGGCCAATTCTCGTCGTCTATCCTGACGGAGTCTGGTATCGTCAAGCAACCCCTGAAGTCATTGAACGTATTATTCAAGAACATCTCATTAATAATCAAATTGTTGCAGACTATGCCTTCTGTACTCATGCTTTACCTGAACCCCTTGATACACCCCCATTAAAAACCATTGAAAATCAATCTACTGACTTTGAGCATGAGATAATAGACCAGAAGACGTAATAAAGTGTAACTTAAAACGCTCCCCTAAGGTTAAGATTGAATTAAAATAGTCTTAATCTCCACGAATACTTCTAAACAGAATCCTTATCAAAATTTACCTGAGAAAAGAAGATGCCACCCTTAAAAGATAACTCCCAAAAAGATAATAAACACTTATTATTAGTTGATGATGATCCTAACCTAGTTCTCCTAGTAAAAGATTATCTAGAATTCCAAGGGTATGAGGTAACTACAGCAGAAAATGGCAAAGAAGCTCTTGACGTCTTAACCAAAGCGATTCCAGATATGATTATCTGTGATGTCATGATGCCGGAAATGGACGGTTATGCTCTGATTGACAAAGTGCGTCAAGATGCTCGTACCAGTTGGGTTCCAGTCATGTTTCTTTCTGCCAAAGGACAAAGCCAAGATAGGGTAAAAGGACTCAATACAGGGGCTGATGTGTATATGGTCAAACCCTTTGAACCAGAAGAGTTGGTGGCTCAAGTGGAATCTTCTCTCAAACAGGCCAGTCGTCTGATGCGCCACAAAGGCCATATGACCCTAGATGATAGTAACCGAATTCAAGTTCCCAGTAACGTTGAATTAACACCAACAGAAACAAAAGTAGTTCAGTTGGTAGCCCAAGGACTTTCTAACCGAGATGTTGCTGAGAAACTCAGTGTTAGTCAACGTACCATAGAAAGTCATGTGTCTAATATGCTCAATAAAACCAATCTCCACAACCGTACTGAGTTAGCCCGTTGGGCTATTGAGAACAGTATCGCTTAAGATTGGTTTTAACCAAAAGTACCTAAAACCGATAGAAGAAAATACACCAGTAAAGATTTGAACACACCCCAACTATAATCTGTGATTCAGTTGGGGTGTGTTCAAGTTTAGACTTTGAAATGGAAGAAACCTTAGAAAAATCAATTCATACTTTTGAGTTATGTCATGATTAAAGTTTCTGGAACCTTAGAAGGGTTTGCAGCGATTAAACAGCTAATTACTCGGGTAATTAAAGTATCAAACATCCTGATATTAGAATTGATATGGATGAAATTCTTGATGAGTTACTGGAAGAGGGAATCGAAAAATTTGTTAATCCTTACGATTTGTTATTACAATCTATCGAAAACCAAGCTAAACAGCTAACCCCTAGTTAGGTTTAATAGTTAGTATTTAATGATAAGACCTCTCCTGAGTTAGAGAGGTCTTATATTATCTAATATTTCCAATAATCCACCAAGGAGAATATGTGTTAAAATCGCAATGATTAGTTATATTCTCAGATTATGAAAAATAGATTATTTACCATTGGTCATTCTAATCTAGATATAAAAGACTTTATTTATTTACTCAATCAGCATAATGTCACAGCATTAGCGGATATTCGATCATCTCCCTACAGTCGATATGTTAGTCAATTTAACAAAGAAAACTTACAAAATAGCTTATTAAATGTTGGCATCAAGTATGTTTTTTTAGGAGAAGAATTAGGCGCAAGGACAAAAGATAGAAGTTGTTATGTTGAGGGTAAAGCAGTTTACGAAAATATTGCTAAAACAGACTTATTTGCTAAAGGAATTGAAAGAATAAAAAAAGGTTCAGAGTCTTATAATATTGCTTTAATGTGTGCAGAAAAAGATCCCATTACTTGTCATCGTGCGGTTTTAGTTTGTCAACATTTAAAAGTCTTACCATTAGATATTAACCATATTTTACAAGATGGTTGTTTAGAATCTCATGAGGATTTAGAAAATAGATTATTAGAAATTCATAATTTAAGTCAATCAGCCAAAGATTCTCCTGTACAATTAAGTTTGTTTGATAATGTTGCTAATGAAACCCCTTTGCAAAGCTTATCACCAGAAGAAGCATTAAAAGAAGCTTATCGTAAACAAGGGGATAAAATTGCTTACGTGGAGAAAAATCATGTCAAAAACTATTAATTTATCAACCATAGGATTTACCCAAAAAACAGCACAAGAATTTTTTGAATTGCTTAAAAAAGGTAACGTTAAAAGAGTGATTGATACTCGCTTAAATAACGTTTCTCAACTTGCAGGTTTTGCTAAAAAGAAGGACTTACAATACTTTCTTAAAGAAATTGCTAATATTGATTACATTCATCTTGTAGATTTAGCCCCAACAAAAAATATACTAGATGATTATAAAAAGAAGAAAGGAGAATGGTCAGTTTATGAAACTAAATTTAAGGATTTGATCACGAAAAGAAAAATTGAAAAGAAACTTAATCCTGAAATGATAGAAAATGCTTGTCTATTATGTAGTGAAGCAAAACCTCATCATTGTCATCGTCGTTTAGTTGCAGAATATCTTAGTAATCACTGGGGAAATATCAATATAACTCATCTTTAGGGTGCATTAATTTAGTTGATAATTTGGGTATTTTAAGATTATATCCTCGTTAAATTGTATAAAATAATGACCGAAATTATTTGTTTAGCGAACTCTTTGAAACTGCAAGAACGTTGTATTGCTGGAATTATTCCGAAAACGGGTTCTTGGGTTCGTCCTATTTGTTCTCAATATCCTGATGATGGCCGTATTCCTACTTCAGTTCGATTAATTAATAATCAAGAACCATCATTATTAGATGTTATTGATATACCTTTAAAAGAAACAGGAAATGATTTTGGCTTTGAGTCAGAAAATCTAACTATTGCATCAGGAAAATGGGAAAAAATTAAGTCTATACCGGCAACTGATTTACTTAAATATTGTCCTGATACTGATTTTATTCTCCATAATTCATCTAAATATGTAACAGTTTCATATTTACAAAGTCTTCCTATTGAACAAAGACAGACACTTCAGTTAGTTTATGCTTCAAAATTGCTGATTAAAGAACAACCAGGAAGTATGTTAACAGCTACTATATGGAAAGGTTCAATTATTACTAGAAATGGTCAAAAATCAAAGGATGTAAATATTACTGATCCCGTATTTAATCAACGACTACAAACGGGTTATCGTCCTAAAAATCCCTGTTTAGTTACTGTTAGTCTTAGTATGCCATATCGTCCTAAAAATTGGAAGAAAGACGGTATTCCTTGCTGGAAATTAATCGCAGGAGTGATAGAGTTATTGGATTTTGATTTAATTTTAGTGGAAATGAAACGCCTTGGGTGGACAATTGATCAAGGACGAGATTATTTACAACAACATTATCAAAAATGTTCACGAACCTTATTAACAGAAGATGAAATTAAAGAATTTTTAAGTTACTTAAAATCTAAATAGAGAAGTATAGAATTTAAGTTCACTATATATTTGATCATCTTTCATAGTTTAATCGCTTCTTTTAAGACTTTTTCTTTAATAGATGGATGTAAACTTTTCTCAGTAACAATATCAACCTTGCAACCTAATAACTTTTCCAAGTCCATTAATAAACCTCCTGGAAACCAAGGAGACGTTTTAGTTAAATCATAATCAATTAAGAAATCAATATCACTATTTTCTGTATCTTCCCCTCTCGCAACTGAACCAAATATCCTGATATTAAATGCTCCATGTTTAGCTGATAACGATAATATTTCTTCTCGTTTTTCTTGTAGAGATTCTTTAAGTCTCATTGTTTTATCCCTATTTTCATTGTTTATGTTACAATTATAGCAAGCTTAATAGATCGAAAATCATTATGAGCAATATTAAACAACTAATTGACCAAAAACTTGAAAGCTTGACAGAAGAAAAACAAAAAAAAGTTCTTGATTTTGTTGGGCTACTAACCCAGGAAAGTATTGAATCTGAAAATACTGAATGGAATCAATTTTCCCTTGAACAAGCAATGCGAGGATTAGAAAATGATGAACTTCCCGAATATACAGAACAAGACTTAATAGAAAAATGGCAATAGCAGGTGATATTGTTTTGTTTCGGTTCCCTCAAACAAATTTAAAAACAGGAAAATTACGGCCAGCATTACTAATCAAAAAACTACCATACGGTTATCAAGATTGGCTTGCTTGTATGATTTCTAGTAGGATAAAGCAACAAATAGTTCAATTAGATGAAATTATTACTTTCAATGATTCTGATTTCTCACAAACGGGTTTAAAGTCAGAAAGTGTTATTAGAGTTTCAAGATTAGCTGTCGTATCTGAAAGCATATTATTGGGTAAAATAGGGTCTATTTCTGCTCAAAGATTAGAACGAATTAAAGTTAATCTTAGTAACTGGATACTGACTTAATATTTTTGACAAGATATATTAATATTGTAGGGGTCAACGGCCGTTTTTACGACGGATTATTATATCCTATGTTATACAATGTATAACGTAAATAAATGGAGGGAATGAAACGATGGAAATAGAACTTAAGAAATGGGGGAATAGTCTAGGTTTAAGAATTCCTTATAAAGTGGCTGAAAGTTTTGGTATTGAAGAAAACTCAGTCATTGAGTTAACAGAGTCAGAAAATGCACTCATCATTACTAAAAAAAGAAAAGTTACTAATCTGGATGAATTATTGGCTAGTATTCCCCCAGATTTTTCCTATCCTGACGATATCATAGATTTTGTTGAAAGTGAGTCAACTGGACAGGAACTAATTTAAAAACCATGATTAATGTTTTCAGAGGAGAAATCCTGAGAATTAATCTTAACCCAACTCAAGGAAGAGAACAATCAGGAAATGCGCGTCCTTGTCTAGTTTTAAGTCACACTAAATATAATTTGGCACGTCAAGGAATAGTCATAGTAACACCCATCACAAGTACCATTAAATCAGAAGTTAAAATGATGATTGAGATTCCTGATAGGTTCAAAATCAAAGGGTCAGTTATTGCCGAACAAATTAGAACAGTTGATTTGAATAGTCGTTGGTGGAAAACCACAGGAGAAATTCTTTCCAAAGACTTTGTTGATTATGTTGTAGAAACTTTTTTAGTTATTATTAACTAATTTTTTCCTTTTCTCAATCTTAGAACGTAGGGTGGAAAAATTTTCAACGTTAGATAATTTGTTAAGATGTCTTTAGTTTAATAAGTGTAGGGTGGGCAAATTTTTCAACCCAGATAATTTATTAAGATGTTTTTATGATTTGCCCACCAAGTAATGTTTGATGTTGCTTCGAGAAGGTGGGCAAAATTTAATAATTTATGATTGGTTGAAATATTCCTAGTTTTGCCCACCCTACAACTTCAACTATTGAGAAATGATTAAGATATCTCTTGAATTGACTGATTTTGCAAAACTTAATTACAAATGTACTATAATAAAAAGAGTAAAAATATAGAAGGTAATATGTTCAACAATATTTTCAAATTTCTTGACAATTTTTTGATTTTCGTAAGTGAGCTTGCCCCAGATATAAAAATCCGTCGTGGTATAGTAGTAACTATATTCATTTTTATTCCTTTTTTTCTCTGGATGATTGATAGCCAAACTCACTTTTTCTTCTTCTTATACTTATCTAAAAAAGTAAATATTTTAAAAGAGCTAATGAGTTTAAATTCAGAATTAGTTAATGATAAAATTTTTGTAGAGACTTATTATCAAACGTTGATAGAAATTCACAATATTCAGTATTTTCCTTTTTATCAACAAATAGTTGTCTTTTTACAGAAAGGTATTAACTTCGTAGAATCAATAACATTTCTAAAATTTTTTACTGGAGCTTTTTTAGGAATTATTCTTATAATATATGGAATTTTTGAAGTATATATTAAAAAAGAAAATTCTCAAGATATATTTTTGGGTGCAGTAATTTTTACAATAATTACGGGAATCATAGGAGTTTTAATACCAATTATTTTCTTTCCAATAGTAAACTATATACTTTATATTGTTATTCAAATATGTTTAGTGCTATTACTATCAAAATTTTCAAATACTCCAACTAATAATAATACTAATTAGTAGAATCAATACCATCCCATAATTCATTAATGGGATAAATTTTATTCTCTTTAACTTGTTGTAGAGAAGTGTGTAAACTAGCCAAAATTAAATCATTATTTTCATCATCATTATTTGTCGGCGAATTGATAATATTTCGATTTAATAAAAATTGATAAAAATCGTCATTTGTCATCCCACTTAGTTGAGCAGCCTTTTCCCAAGAAATGCGCTGTTGTTGGTAAAGCATGATGGCAATTTCTCTCAGCATTTCTGTTGCAGTCATTTGGGCTGTTTCTAGAAGTTCAATGGGTAAATTAATAGTCATAATAACCCTAGTTCTAATAATTATCTTTCTCTCAATCATATAACATTTCCATTTTAGTTATGTAACATAAAATTTTAGTCAATAGAAATTGTTATAAAATAAAAGATAGTCCTAGAAACTATCAATAATGATTACCATTGCACTGCCCAAAGGGGCATTATTATCAGATTCCATTGAACTCTTTAAAGGCATTGGATTAGATTTTAGTGCTTTTTTAGACTCCAAAAACCGTCAATTGCAAATAACCGATCCTACTAATAGAGCCACAGGTTTATTGGTTAGAGCCACCGATGTCCCCGTTTACGTCGAATATGGACAAGCACAACTAGGTATAGTTGGCTACGATTTACTATTAGAAAAAAGCCCAGAAGTTGCCCATCTCGCCGACTTAAACTTTGGCGGTTGTCGGATGTCAGTAGCAGTTCCCAAAACCAGTCCCTACCAAAAACCAGCAGAATTACCCCCCAATAGCAAAGTTGCCTCAAAATTTGTAAACTGTGCTAAAACCTACTTTCAACAGCTAGACCTACCGGTAGAGATTATCCCCCTTTATGGTTCCGTGGAACTCGGACCGATTACCGGAATGTCAGAAGCGATCGTTGATTTAGTCTCCACAGGGCGCACTCTCAAAGAAAATGGCCTCGTGGAAGTGGATACCCTATTCCAAAGTACGGCTCGCCTCATTGCTCATCCCTTAAGTTATCGGTTAAATTTAGATAATCTTAATGATTTAGGCGAACAAATCAAAAATTCTGTGTCAAAATCATAAAAACAATTGACCCTAAAAGATTATTAATGGAGGAATGAACCGAAAAAAATTCAACAAAAAAAGGCAAAACAGTAGTAAATGCTACAAATTCCAACATTAATAATAAGGACAAAAAAGCTGTGCTAAAATCAGCTTACATAGGGCAAGCAACAGGTGATGGATTAATAAAGATATGTTTGAACGCTTTACAGAAAAAGCTATCAAGGTAATTATGTTGGCGCAAGAAGAAGCGCGTCGCCTCGGACATAACTTCGTAGGGACCGAACAAATTCTTCTTGGCCTCATCGGTGAAGGAACCGGAGTCGCCGCCAAAGTTCTCAAATCAATGGGGGTTAACCTAAAAGATGCTCGTATTGAAGTTGAGAAAATTATTGGTCGGGGTTCGGGTTTCGTCGCTGTGGAAATTCCTTTTACCCCAAGAGCAAAACGAGTGCTGGAACTCTCCTTAGAGGAAGCCAGACAATTAGGACACAACTATATCGGCACAGAACACCTTCTCTTAGGTTTAATTCGAGAAGGGGAAGGAGTGGCCGCTAGGGTTCTCGAAAACTTAGGCGTAGACCTTTCCAAAGTCAGAACCCAAGTCATTCGCCAATTAGGGGAAACTGCCGAGGTGGCCGCCGGCGGTGGAACACCAGGACGCACCAAAACCCCTACCTTAGACGAATTCGGCTCCAATTTAACCCAATTGGCCGCCGATGGGCAACTTGACCCCGTGGTGGGACGACAAAAAGAAATTGAACGGGTGATTCAAATTCTTGGCCGTCGTACCAAAAATAACCCCGTTCTGATTGGGGAACCCGGTGTCGGTAAAACAGCGATCGCAGAAGGGTTAGCCCAACGCATCGCTAACAAGGATATCCCCGATATTCTCGAAGAAAAACGAGTCGTCACCCTCGATATTGGTTTATTAGTGGCCGGAACCAAGTACCGTGGGGAATTTGAGGAACGTCTCAAAAAGATTATGGATGAAATTCGTCAAGCAGGGAACGTGATCCTGGTGATTGACGAAGTTCATACCCTGATTGGTGCCGGTGCAGCAGAAGGAGCGATCGACGCTGCCAATATTCTTAAGCCAGCATTAGCACGGGGTGAATTACAATGTATCGGGGCAACCACCCTCGATGAGTACCGTAAACACATCGAACGGGATGCAGCCTTAGAACGTCGTTTCCAACCCGTGATGGTAGGGGAACCCTCGGTAGATGAAACCATCGAAATTCTCTTTGGTCTACGGGAACGCTACGAACAGCATCATAAGCTGAAAATCTTAGATGAAGCTTTAGAAGCAGCAGCCAAACTGTCAGATCGTTACATTTCTGACCGTTATCTTCCTGATAAGGCGATCGACTTAATCGACGAAGCCGGATCACGGGTACGCTTAATCAATTCTCAACTCCCTCCTGCAGCCAAGGAATTAGATAAAGAACTGCGGACCATTTTAAAGCAAAAAGACGACGCAGTACGCTCCCAAGACTTTGATCGCGCTGGAGAACTGCGGGATCAGGAAATGGATATTAAAGAGCAAATTCGCTCGATTTCCTCTGCTAAAAAAGGAGAAGGGGAAAACGACGAACCGTTTGTGGATTCTGAAGAAATCGCCCACATCGTGGCTTCTTGGACTGGGGTTCCTGTCAATAAGTTGACGGAAACCGAATCCGAAAAACTTCTCCACATGGAAGATACCCTGCATCAACGGTTAATCGGTCAAGAAGACGCGGTGAAAGCAGTTTCTCGGGCGATTCGTCGGGCAAGAGTGGGTTTAAAGAACCCCAACCGTCCGATTGCGAGTTTCGTCTTCTCTGGACCGACTGGTGTGGGTAAAACCGAGTTAACTAAGGCGTTAGCGGCCTACTTCTTCGGGTCAGAAGAAGCCATGATTCGCTTAGATATGTCCGAATTCATGGAACGCCATACCGTATCCAAGTTAATCGGTTCCCCTCCAGGATACGTGGGGTATAACGAAGGGGGACAACTCACGGAAGCGGTTCGTCGTCGTCCTTATACCGTGGTGTTATTCGATGAAATCGAAAAAGCACACCCCGATGTCTTCAATATGCTGCTGCAAATCTTAGAAGACGGTCGTTTAACGGATGCTAAGGGGCGTACGGTGGACTTTAAGAACACCTTATTAATTATGACCTCAAACATCGGTTCTAAGGTCATTGAGAAGGGTGGCGGTGGCCTCGGATTTGAGTTTGAAGACGATCAAACCGAAGCCCAGTACAACCGTATTCGTAACTTAGTGAACGAAGAATTGAAGCAATACTTCCGACCTGAGTTCCTCAACCGCTTAGATGAGATTATCGTCTTCCGTCAGTTGAACAAGGAAGAGGTCAAGGAAATTTCCGAGATTCTTCTCAAGGAAGTGTTTGCGCGGTTAACTGAGAAGGAGATTACCCTACAAGTTACCGACAAATTCAAGGAACGTTTAGTGGAAGAAGGGTATAACCCCGCTTACGGTGCAAGACCCTTACGCCGTGCGATTATGCGTCTGTTAGAGGATGTCTTAGCAGAAGAGATTCTTTCCGGACGAGTGGGCGAAGGGGATGTCGCTGTGGTTGATATCGGCGAAGATGGCAAAGTTAAAGTAGCTTCTGGTGATACCCAACCGGTTTTAGCTAAAGCGACTGACTCCTAACTATTCAGATTTAACCCTCAAGCAACGGTAGAAGTTTCGCCCTTCTGCCGTTTTTTTATTTTTATTAATTAATATAATTTCGACCTGTATAAATTTGTTTAGATCCTTTTTGAATATAAATCCATTCTAATTTTTGAAGACGGTAAACAAGGTTAGATATGGTTACACATAATTCATGTGCTATTGCGTATAAATGCTTCCAATTAGTTAAATCTCGACCCCTTTTACATTCCAGTAATTTATATTCTGGCATAAGTAAACAACCAGCAAAATATTGTGCTTGCCATTCTCTTCTATCATCTTGTGTTTTTAGCTTTATTTTATTAATGTCTTGCTCACCAGTAACCCGACATAAAAAAACTTGTTCTTCAGTTAGAGAATTTAAGGGTAAAGATAACTGTTCAATTAATCCGTCAGCTTCATCTTGATTAATATGCAATATCCAATGTCCAATTTCATGAGCAATAGTTGATTGTTGATATCCTTGATCATTTTTTAATTTATCAATATTTTCATTTAAAGTAATTCGACGTTCTAATGGTTCAATTTTAGCAACAATTTCTCCTTGATGATCATTAGGAAGAAATTCCCAAAGCATTCTGAGTTCTAAAAGATCAACCATTCTATGAGCAATTCCTTCCCCCCAATCGAGAGGATAATCTTGATGCTTGGCTTGTATTAAAAGCTGATTAGCTTTTTGTTCAATTATCTTTTGATCATAAAACCGATAGGGTTTAATAACACTCATAATGTTGTTAATCCTTAATTGTTACACTAAAAAATATCATCATTGAGATGTGGTTGTACCAAAGAGATTTTTTTAGACCCTTTGGAAATTTGAATCCATCCTAATTGTTGTAAATGATAAACAAGATTAGTAATGGTTGTATTTAGTTCATCAGCAATTCCATAAAGATGTCGCCAATTAGTTAAATCTCTTCCTTTGATAACTTGTTGTAGTTGAGATAGATGTATAGGAGAAATATCAACAGTTTTAGCAAGAATCTCCTCTAATTTGTTTAGTTCAGAATTTGCTTCTAATAATTGAATCTTTAATTTTTGATTCTCCTCTTGTAATTTTGCGATTTGTTCATCTCTTGTTTTGACTAAAGAATCTAGACTGGGATTTTCTCGAACTCGTCTAAATAAAGCAACCATTTCTTGAGGATTAGCTTTAATAAGTTCTTCAAACGCTTCGGAATCTTCTTGCGTCATTTTACCCGCAAGATAGGTTAATTCTTTAGCATTTAAGTCTAAATGTTTGGCTAAAGCATCGATAATTTTGGGACTGGGTTCAACACGATCATTCTCTAATTTAGATAAGTAAGTGTGATCTACTCCAATCAAATCAGCAACTTCACGTTGACTTAACTTCTTTTTTCGGCGCGATTGCCATATTCTATTACCAAAACTGCGATTTTCATACTTATTCATGCTTATATAAGCTTTTGCTCTTTTTATATTTAAGAGACATAGAGACTCCCTCATGGATTGGGTGTAGGTACAGCATACATAATTTGAAAAAATTTTTCAAGTTTAAATAAATTTACATTCTATAGTTGCACTTTATTACTTTAATTGAGTAAACTTATACAATAAGCATCTAAACTAAAAAGCAAAAGTTGAATTATTCTTTCAACCAAAAAGGAGCTTAAATAAAATGCGAAAAATCTGGGATTTTGCCAGTTATAACCTATTATCCTTATTTTCTCCGCCCATAGGACAAGAATACTGGCATTGTGACATGAAACGAGGGTTTATCAAAGCGAGAAAGCGAGATCCTCAAGTTAAAGTATTATTAGAACAAGATACGACTCCCCAAGCGATCGGACTTTTAGCACAACAAGGAGTGTATGAATTCCATAATGATCCTTTGATGTTGTATCGAAAAGATGCAATTGAAAAGATTTCAGCTACTATAAGTCTATCTCAGCAATCAGAGATTGTCCAGAAAAGGGTGACAAAAGTTCTTGAGAATTATCATAATCATCCCTTTTTATTAGGTAAAAATATTATCCAATTAAATCGAGGGGATGAGGGATTTCCTAAACCTATTTTAATTAATTATGATAATTACACATTCAATTTATATGCCGCTATTGACTGCATTTTCAAAGAATCTGACGGAATAATTCATATTTTAGATTTCAAAACAGGTAAATCCGATTTTGATAGGCGACAAGCTTATATTTACTTGCTTGCAGCAAAATATCTTTACCCAAATGATCAGACCGTCGCTTCATTTTATAACTTAGAAACTGGGGTTTCTTCTGATGTAATTACAGCTACATCTAATCAGTTGAAAGCGATGTTAAAGCAATTGATTAAAATTTCCAAAAAGCATCAATCACAACTTAAATATTATTGGAGAAATAAACAAGAATTTAATCAAATTTTTCCTCCTAATCCTGGTTTACCTTGTCGCTATTGTCCTTTTAACTCTCTCTGTGAATTTTCTACTATTGAGGTTTCTGCATAATGACTAATCAACAACAACATCATGCTTTAAGTGAAGTATTTCCGTTAACAGTTACTGAGTCTAACATAACTGGATTTCGTTTAACTCCTTCGGTTGATCAAGAATTAGGAAACCGTTTAAGTTTTCGATTTTCTCAACATTTTCGTGGGATTGTTGTGATTTGGAATAAAGGGACTTTTTTTGTACTAGCTGAAACTAATCTTAAACTTCCTAGTCAAGAAGAATGGAAACAAGCATTAACAGAAATTCAAAAACTTGATGATTTTAAGCCTTATTATTGGTCATTTCAATGGGTTAATGAACCTCAAGTGAATTCTGAAATTATTGGTAAATTAGCTTATCAGATTTTAACAACTCATCGACCTTTTGAATCAAAAGAAGTTTATAAAAAAAAGCAAGTCACTGTTAAACGAGAGATTGATGTTTGGCCTGAAATAATTGAATTGAAAGATGATGTAAAGGTAGGTTTAACTTTAACCATTAAAAGTCCAATACAGTCTAAAAGTACCCTGGCTGATTTTTTTGAAAATCATCCTGAACGTCAAGATCCAGATAAGATTTTAATCGGTTTAAAAGTTAAAAGTATTGATTTTGATTTTAATAGTTCAGGAACAATTGTAGGATTAGCGGGAACCATTGGAGAACATCAAGAGAGACTAATAAAAATGGCAGCAGGTTCAATCAGTAAAGAGGCGTTAAAAAATGCACCAAAAGAACAACCACTTGTTTCCGTAAAATTTAGCAGTAATAAAGAATATCCCTATGCAATGGCAGCTTTAAACCCTATTGTTACTGCGGAAACTGCACCCATGTTAGATTTAGATTATGGAGAATTACTAAAACATACAAAAATTAAAAATTTTACAGAAAGACAAAACTTATTAAAAGATGCTCAAGAAAAAGCAGATATGTTATTAAGTAAATATGGAATAACGATAGAAAAAAGACCAGTTAATAATTATGATTATCCTGAGAACTTTCTTGCTACTAAAAAATCAATCAATCAAACCTTACTCTTATTTGGCAATGGAGTCACTGGATATCAAAATAGTATCCTATCAGGGTTAAAAAAAGGTGGGGTGTTTAAACGCCATAAATATTTTGAACAAAAAGACTCTGGTTCATCAGGAAACATTCAAATTTCTGTTCTAAAATTATGTGATATTAAGGTTAATTCTTTTATTAATCAAGTTCAGCAGCGTTTAAAAGATTATAAGTTTGAGAGTGATATTATCGAAAGAAAACCTTTTATTATTAAAGGTGAGAAAAATGGAAAAATGCGAGTCGAAATTGAAAAAACAGTTGATGAGTTAATTGAAGTTTATCCTCCTGATATTGTTTTAGTTTTTCTCCCTGAAAGCGATCGCTATGCAGATAGTTACAAAGAAGGAAGTTTTTATGATCAAATTTATGCTAAATTGCTTAGACGACAGATCGCTAGTCAATTTATTTATGAAGATACTTTCAAGAAAGTTAAGCCCAATTATATATTATCTCAGATAATTCCTGGTATTTTAGCTAAGTTAGGTAATTTACCTTTTGTCTTAGCCGAACCTTTAAACATTGCTGACTATTTTATAGGTTTGGATATTTCGAGACGAAAAAAAGAAAAATCTCCAGGAACAATAAACGCTTGTGCAAGTGTACGTCTTTATGGACAAAGGGGAGAATTTATCAATTACAAATTACAGGGTGATTTCATTGAAGGAGAAGAAATTCCTCAACGCTTTTTAGAAGACTTACTACCTCATAACACATTAGGGGATAAAACCATATTAATCTATAGAGATGGTCCATTTCGTGGTGCAGAAGTGAATAACTTATTAGAAAGAGCAGAAGCGATTAATAGTGAGTTGATATTAGTAGAATGCAAAAAATCTCAAACGCCACGATTATACAAAGTGCATAACCAAAAAATTGATGCACCAGAACCAGGTTTATGTTTAAAAATGTCGTCCCGTGAAGCTATTTTAGTCACCACTAAAGTCGAGAAAAACATTGGCCTAGCGCGTCCTTTACGTTTAACCATTCGAGAAGAAGGAAAACAGGTTGCTATCGAAACAGTGATAGATATCACTTTAAAACTAACCCTATTACATCATGGCGCACTAAAAACCCCTCGTTTACCTATGCCATTACATGGTGCTGATAAAATGGCAGGATTACGCTTAAAAGGGATTTATCCGTCAACAGTATTGGAAGGCGATCGCCAGTTTTGGTTATAATACTAATTTACTGATTTTAATCACATGAAAACATTTACAGTAATGAAAGTTGCAATGATTACAGAAAAGAAGCTTAAAAAACTAATCAGTCAAGATGAATTTTATCAGTATCGAAAAATCTTTACCCGCTTTGGTTTTGGGTTAGGAGTTTTCTTACACTATAGTAGCGATGCTCAAAATATTACACCCTCAAGTATCATTCAGGATTAATTACAGAAGGATTTTTTACTCGTTGTCGAAACACCAATTATTTAGGAGAAATTCTAATCTATGCTAGTTTTGCTTTATTAACTCAGCATTGGTTACCTTTTGTTATCTTAGGATTTTTTATTAGTTGTATTTTTGTTCCTAATATGCTGAAAAAAGATAAATCTTTGTCCCGTTATCCTGAGTTTGAAGCGTATCAGCAAATATCCGGTTTGATTTTTCTTAAATTGTTCTTGAATACATCAGAAAAAAATAGAATTACTCAAGAAAATTAACGATTAATTGTAGGGTGGGCAAACAAAGAACTAATGTCAAACTATCATAATCCAATAATTGCCCACCTTATTACTCATTGACTAACTCATGGATAACATTACGGATAATATCTCTAATCATTTATTTTATTTGCAACTTCCCTTAATACTTGTAAACTTTTTAACGAACTTCTAATTAAATGTATTGAATTTGACGGATTTTTCAGCATTTTACGGGCTAAGATTAAAGGCTGTAGGCTTCCATCTTCCTTAAAAGCCTTCGTTAAGTCAGGTAAATCTTGCTGACAACCATCACTAATTACCCGAATCATAGCCACAGGAATGCCTAATTTCTGACTCCAATTTAAGAGTGCATAGCTTTCCATATCAACCACATCCGCTTGGTATTTTCGTCCTAATAAAAGCTTTTCTTGAGCCGAACAAATAACGCGATCGCTGGTTATTCCTTTCCCGATAAAAGTCCGACTTCCTAACTGCTTAAATAGACTCTCTGCCAGAAATTGGTTACACTGCCCCTTACTTTCCTGACTATCATCCATTAAAGCACACTCTTGGCACAAAATTACATCCCCCACAGCATAATTTAGGGACAAACTTCCCCCCAACCCCATCAGAATCAATCCTTTGGGAACCTTATTAAGAAACTCTGGAGTTTGTTGCCACTTTTCTAGAAAATTATTTAAGGGTTTAATTCCCGCAGGAATTGCTATAATTTTTAGATTTAATGGATTTTTAGCTATTCCTTGACTTACTGCTTTATATTCCGTTCCTTGAGGCACTAAAACAGTATCAAAACCAAGGTTTTGAGGATTGGGGTTATAATGAGAGTGTGTTCTAGATAACATTGGTAATTCTTGCAAATCTTTCCTATTTGAAAAATCAAAAAAATGGTATATAAAAGTAAAGGCAGTTATTGAAAATAAATGCTAATTGAGCATCTTATAAAAGATAGCTCAAAAACGACTATCGTATTTTACCTAATCTACTTTAATCACAATAATTCACTATTTTTAGTTTTATTACTGTTAATTCATTGTCCACCTTATTTTAACTATGACAGACTCTACTATCCTCCAGGTTAATCAACTTGTTAAGCAATTTCCTAATCATCAGATTCCTGCTGTCGATGAAGTCAGCTTTCAATTAACTCCAGGAGATATTTTAGGGTTACTCGGGCCTTCTGGTTGTGGCAAAACCACTCTGTTACGGATGATTGCGGGGTTTGAGCAACCTTCAGCCGGAACCATCGAACTGGGGGGAAATGTGATTGCCAGTGCTTCTCAGTTACTTCCTCCTGAACAGCGCAATACGGGGATGGTATTTCAAGATTATGCCCTGTTTCCCCATCTGAACATTGCTGATAATATTGCTTTTGGTTTAAATAAGAAAAAATTAAGCAAAAAACAGATAAAACAGCGCATTAACGAAGTCTTAACCCTAGTAGGACTCGAAGGCTTAGAAAAACGCTACCCTCATCAACTCTCAGGGGGACAACAACAACGGGTGGCCTTAGCTAGAGCATTAGCCCCTCAACCCGCCTTAATTTTGCTGGATGAACCCCTTAGTAACCTGGATGTACAGGTTCGGATCAGACTGCGCCATGAAATTCGTCATATTCTCAAAGCGACGGGGATAACCGCTATTTTTGTCACCCACGACCAAGAGGAAGCCTTAGCCATTTGCGATAAAATTGGGGTCATGTCCTCTGGCAAAATTGAACAATTAGGAACCCCTGAAGCTATCTATACTCGTCCTGCGTCTCGGTTTGTGGCTGAATTTGTCACCCAGGCTAATTTTATACCTGCTAAGCGACAAGGGACACTTTGGACCACAGAAATTGGACAATGGGAACTCCCTTCCCCTCCCGAAACCGTTCCGGAAGGAGACTTGATGGTGAGACAAGAGGATATTCTGTTAAAACCTGATGACACGGCAAAGGTAGTGATCAGCGATCGCCAATTTTTAGGCAGAGAATACCGCTATTGTTTACGAACTCCCTCCGGTGGTCAAATTCATGCAAGAACAACCTTACAAACTCAGTTACCCATTGGTACAAAAGTTCAATTAGCGATCGCTTCTCAGTCGGCTCAAGTGTTTCCAGTTGCTTCGTCTAGGTAAGAAAAATTAGCATCAAAACGGTAAATGTTCAACAATATTTATCCATTCATTAGGTTCGGATGCTTGGGCAATTAAAGCTAAGTCCTTAACAAATTGTCCAATAGTTCCCCGTAATTGATGGCCAAAAATTAACCCACCAAAAGCTTTCCCTTGACGTTGCCAGTCTTCTGCCAACGCCTTAAAACGAATATCTTGAGTAAATAACACCCTACCCAATTTTGACGCTCTAGCCAACAATTCATCATCTTTTAACGTAGCCGACTCATCTTCAATGGCTGTTAACACATCAACCCCACGACGACGTAATTGTTCCGTTATGGCCATAGGAACATGAACATCCATATAAAATCTGATTGCCATTACAATAGACCTAATGTGAGCATAAGCATTTTTGACAATATATATACAATGGAAAACTTTTACAGACCACAAATCAATAACGTCTTATTATGAATTTTTGTTAATCCTAGAACGATACAATTTTCCCTGCGCTGTTCTATGGATGATTCCTTCAAGTTTCCATCCTTCAATCCAAGTATAAGTCTTTGCTCCTTGGCAAGCCTCATTCTGCATCAAGGCGCACTGACGATCAGTTAATTCTGCATCAAGAGCTAAAAACGCTCGAACGTCGGAATCTCTTTCTGCTAGTGCCAAACAAACAAGCCTAAATCTGTCTTCCCATTTATTTAACATTAAGCTTGGATTAGCGATACGGACTGACTTTCCTAGTTGAGATATATCCTTTTGAGTTAAAGTTTCTCCTCGATATTCTTTGCGAAGTAAAGTGGCAATATCTTTCAAAACTTTAGGGTTATCTTCGTATCTTTTTTCTAAATAATTAGAAAACTGAGAATTAGCTTCCCAAGCAACAATATGTTTAAAAAAATCTAGAGAAGTTTTAAAGGGTAATTTTTTGTCAAAAACTTTTAAACCAACTTTTATATAATCCCATTTTTTAAAGATGATATTCCACAAGGTTAAATATTCCACAACACTTAAGTAAATCGCATCATAATATTGTTGTGAGATTAAACCTGCTTCTAGTTCAGCGCGTAGTATATCTTTCGGCAAGGATAGTAAACATTTGGCTATACAAATATTGTCGTTTTTAAGATTAACAAACAGTCTGGCTAAATCGACAGTAGTAATATCCATGATTAATTCCGAATCAGGGAGATTACAGAAAAAGAAAGCAACATTTTGTGCATAACTCGCCGATAAATCATCGCATCCAACGCTATCCCAAGAAATTTCAATATGGCCGCGTTTTTCAGATAAATAATCATATTTAATGGAGCAATAACCATCCTGGAAAGTCACAGATTCATACATAGAAAGAGTCCAATAAACATTTAGAGTAAACCACTAGCTTGCATACGCATAACAAAAGGCGACGGCGATGTTTGCCCTCTACCCTGTTCAACTTCTGACCATTCAGCACGTATTTCGCTGTCAATTTCCTCCTGATGGTCAAAGTAGTAGGCCATTGCTGCGTGAAGTTCTCCTAACGTTAAATAGGGGTGTTGACGCTTCATTTCTTCCACTGACCAACCGTAGGCTAAATAGTCCATGACAATTTGTGCTACTCTTACCCTTGGAACCCGTTTTAAGTGCGCTGGTTGATCATGATTAGCTTTTTCAATGTGGGGATAAAGGAGTTGACTGGTCATAGCCGTTTACCTTATTATTTTTCGATTATTATAACTCGTATGGTGATGCAATAAGCTTTAAACGAATGTAAAGACATTTCGTAAAACGTCTCTACAAAAACTAAAGTTAACACTAATCAACTTTATGTTCAATAACCAAAGTTGAACCTGTCCATGCGCCGGTTGCGTCGTAATTACGGATTAATCTTTGACGTTCTTTTTCATTAACTAACCAACCCACTTCTAAAAAGAAAGGTTGTCTTAATTCTAATTTTGAGGGTGCATTGGTTGAAGTTCCATCCGGCAATAATAAAATTTGTCGGGGACTGTCTCCTGTATTAAATATGAGCTTATTTCCTTCAATTTGTGCTGTTGAACTCAAGGTTGTTCCTGAAAAAATTAATTTTTGTTCTATTTGATGATTATCAACTTTATTTACTTCTAAATGGGTTTCAAACTTATCTACAGGTCGAAAGTCAGGATAAGCACTATAAGCGGTTCCTTGCCATTTTCCCAGTAATTGATCTAGGGTTAATTGGGATCTTTCTTCGGCATTACTTCCACTACGAAATTCTCGAATTAAAGTAATACTAGAAAACTCATTTTGACGATCATAGAGTAATACACAACGTAAACGGCGATCGCCTTTAATAAAGCCAAACTCTGACCCAAACTCAGAAAAAGGTGCGAGTTGAAATGATCCTTTAGAGAAGGTTCCCGTCTCAAAGAAAATAATTTGTCTCCCCAAATTTCGGTATTCTTGTGTATAGTCTTGTGTCGGGGTTTCCTCGTAACTATTTCCTGCAAAACGACGCAGACGAAACTTAACTAATTTGTTGTTTTCTAATCCTTCTAAACTGATAATAGAAAGCGTAGAATCAAGAACATCTCCTTGAGGAGAAATTTTAGTAAATGAACCTTGCCATTCTCCCAGATTTTTTAAGAAGTTTTCCCAGTTATTTTCAGACATTTGTTAAAGATGTTTTTTTATTATCTTTATCTAGTATACTTAATAATCCGACAAATTAGAAGTTAAGGTATAAGTTCTTCTAAACTATAAGGACATTGATCGGGTAATTTAACGCCGTACTCTAAGACAACTAAACTGACAGCATCTTGGTAAATTTCTTCTAGTTCTGATTCCAGCTTTGGCTTCATACTGGGTGCAATCTTGCGTTTAATTCCAATTCTAAAAGCTTGTATCTCAACCTGCCATTTTTTATAGCATTCTTCCAAAGGAACATAATCAATTTTTAAACGATGTTCAATTTGTCTCATCAACAATTTAATCACTGCATTATATTCTCTACGTCCCAATGCTTCGATCTCCTCAATAATATTGTCCCAATCTAATATTCCTAAATGCTTTAACTCGTGATGAGTGTTGACAAGTTCTCGTAAAGCTTGAGCTTGTTCTATCGTCCATTGATGATAATCTTTCTCGTAAGTAAGATCAATAGCTGACTGGTTCATAAGTTAAACTCCTCATAGGATCATTTTCTTGATGTCCCCTTGATACCCACAGGGGACTATTTTTATTTTATGCCTTAACTGATTACTGCTAACTGATCACTGTTAAATAACCCGTTCATTTCCGCCATCTAAAGGCACTTGTGCTGCCGTTGTTTTCTCAAATAAACTATCGCACATACTGGCAGCTAACTCCGCTACATCATGACTGGTAACTTCTACTTTTAAGACATTATTGGTCTTATATTCTTCTACCGTTAAACCATAATTTTTGGCACGAGTTTCTAACACCTCATCGGTCCAAATAGCGGTATCAAACACCCCGTTAGGATGAATAGAATTAATCCGAATTTTATCCTTACCCCATTCCAAAGCAGCCACACGAGTCAATTGATTTAAAGCAGCCTTAGAAGCCGAATAAGCAGCAGCCCCCGGCCCCGGTGCCGGCACATTTTTTGAACCGATAACCACCATTCTACCCCCCTTCGGAGCCATTTTTAAGAAGGGGTGAACCTCTCGCATTAATACCAGATTAGCATCAAGGTTAATACCCATAATCCGTCGCCATTGTTCCGTGGATAGGGCGGAAATGGGGCTACTGGCGGGGAAAATACCAGCGTTGAGGATTACCATATCAATTCCTCCAAACTGTCTTACAGCCGTCTCTAAGGCTTGCTTAATGGCTGTTTCATCGGTGATATCACAAACAACACCACAGAAGTCCGGTCTTTTGTACAAGTCGGTAATAGCCTCATTAATATCCAAACCCACCACCGCAGTCCCTCGTTTCAGTAGAGACTCAACACAAGCTTTGCCGATACCAGAAGCAGCACCGGTGACGATCGCTACTTCTCCCGTAAATGGGGGTGTTTGCCCGCCTTTAGCTAGTTTTGCTTGTTCCAGTTCCCAGTATTCCACATCAAAGATATCTTGAGGAGGTAAGGCTTGATAACCTCCCAATAAGGTCGCCCGTTGGATAATATCAATGGTATGGTCATAAATATCAGCCACAATGCCAGCAGCTTTGGTATTTTTGCCGATCGCACATAACCCCAACTCTGGATCTAGAATTACTCTCGGGGCCGGATCAACCATCGTTTTACTGTCTTTTGCCTGGGCTAAATGGCTTTTAAAATAGGTTTCGTAGGCTTTTAGATATCCCTGTACGTCTTCACCGATTAATGGGGTTCTTTTCGTCCTAATTACGTGATCAGGGGTGGCCGGTCCCTGTTGAGAAATTGTAGCAATATCTTCTCGTTGGGCAAAACTTAGGGTTTTCTCTGTTTGTTGCAGGGAGAGAATAACGGGAAAACCAGCAGCAATAGAGACTTGCTGACGCAGTTGGGCTAACCTATGATTTAAGGATGTTTCGGGGACATTTACCACCTTTTGGGGAATATTCCAAGCTTGATGCTGTTTGAGATAATCTTCTGCTTCGGTAACTAACTCAATCATCCGTTGATAAGATTCTTTAGCCGTTTCGCCAAAGGAAAAAATACCATGATTCATCAACACCATACCAACAGTATTATCCCCTTTTTGTTTCTCGAATTCTTGGGCGCAGAGACGAGCTAGATCAAAACCTGGCATAATGTAGGGAATGATAACCACGCGATCGCCGTATATCTCTTCGATGCGCTGTCTTCCTGCTGCTGTATTGGTAATGGTAACCACCGCATCAGCGTGGGTATGATCCACGTATTTATAGGGTAGAATAGCATGAAGAATGGTTTCTACAGACGGTGAGGGAGCATTGGAGCGAATCATCTGAGTTTTCAACTCATTCACCATCTGGGAGTCTGATAAGCTACTCAGTTGGGCTAATTTGAGCAAATGAGGCATTCTTACCCCAGAAAACCCTCCTTCTTCGATGGTAGCTAAGTCCCAACCACTACCTTTAACGTAGAGTATGTCTTCGGTTTCACCAACAATATTATCTTGACGTATTTTTACCGATGTATTGCCACCACCATGCAACACTAAAGACGGGTTTTGTCCCAATAATCTAGACGTATAAACTCTCAGGGCTAAATCTGTTTTATATTTAGCTGCGTCTTGGTCATTCCATAAACTTTTCATCAGCAGGTTAGTTAAGCATCACACATCTATCTTAACTCTATTTTGACACGAAAAAACACTCAGGACAATAGGAATTCTTGATTACCCTGAGTTGATGATACTGCTCAAACTTTTCCAACAAATTAAGATTAAATGGTTGTCAATTGTTCCCCGAACAGATGCTCATCTTTCATCGCATCTTCCCATTCCAGAATGGGATCAACTTGTACGCCTTTATCTTTTTCTAATAATTGACTGACAAAGTTTTCATAACCTTCTACAGTATTAAACATGGATGGGGGTTCGCTTCTATACATTTTTACCTCTTATTTTTAGATAATGATTATGGAGTATAGAAATTATCTAAGTGACAACTCATTAATAAATTTCAATACAATCCAAATTAAATGGAATAGGTTACAACAACAGCTTAGTCTCAATGTTAATCTTGGTTGATAGAGATGTAAACTCGAAAACTTACCCATTTTAATAAGTAATATCTATGATAGAAAAAATACTGATAACAACAAAAACAGGGCATTGTTACGATAGACTTTAATATAGATGAATATATTGTTGGAATTTTAATAAAAGAAAATTATGATTTTTCTAGAAAATATCGGGGTTACCTATAAAGATCGAACCGTAGCATTGCAGGATGTTTCTCTTCAATTTTTGTCGGGAGAATTTACGGTACTTTTAGGCTCTTCTGGTGCAGGCAAATCAACTCTTTTACGTTGTCTTAATTTTCTTACTATTCCCACTAAAGGTCAAGTCAGGGTTGAAGGATTAGGTACTTTAAATGATCCTAAAATTTTGAGAAGACATCGCCAAAAAACAGGAATGATTTTTCAACAACATCAATTAATTCCTCGACAAACTGCGCTTAAAAATGTTTTGATTGGTCGTTTAGCCTATCATTCAACCCTTAGAAGCTTTTTACCTTTACCCAAAAAGGATCAGATTATTGCCCTAGAGGCTTTAGACAGAGTTGGCCTACTAAATAAAGCTTTAACTCCTGTTAAACAACTCAGTGGAGGACAACAACAACGGGTAGGAATTGCAAGGGCTTTGGCTCAACAACCTAGATTTCTCTTAGCAGATGAACCAGTAGCCAGCTTAGACCCTGGTAGTTCTCACAAAATATTAGCTAATCTCAAAAAGATTTGTCAAGAAGACGGTCTTGGTGCTGTAGTTAGTTTACATCAAGTTGACTTAGCTTTAGATTATGGCGATCGCATTATTGGTTTAGCCAATGGAAGCATTCTCTTTGATAGTCATCCTTCAAATCTACAGACAGAACAATTAGAAAGAATTTATCAACATTCCCCGTCCATGAAAACAGTATAATCGTTATCTAGATAACACCATAAAAAATGCTGAAAAACTTGATTTTTTCAATAAATTCTTTATAATCAACAGTAAAACTATTTCGATCACAAAAAGTATGATCAACTTTCTCACCAAAAACCCCTTAACCACTGTTGTTTCCTTTACCTTATTAACCTTGATTGGTTGTAGTACATCTAATAATCAAACAGCGAATACCAATCCAGAAAATACAAAAGCAGATTCTAAAGCTAACCCAGAAAAATTAGTCGTTGCGTTATTACCCGATGAGTCAGCTTCTACCGTTATTCAAAATAATAAAGGGTTAGAAAACTATTTAGAAGAACAGTTAAATAAAGATATTGAGTTATTCGTCAGTACCGACTATTCTTCCATGATAGAAGCAGCCAGTAACAGCAGATTAGACTTAGCTTATTTTGGTCCATTATCCTATGTTTTAGCTAAAACCAAAAGTAATATAGAAGCCTTTGCAGCTTTAGAAAAAGATGGAGAAACAACCTACAAAGCTGTCGTTATTGGTAATGCAGAATCAGGCATTGATTCTTATGAAAAAATAGAAGGAAAAACGATGGCTTATGGAGATCAAGCTTCTACGTCTAGTCATTTAATTCCTAAGTCTATGTTAATAGAAAAAGGTCTTAAACCAGAGGAAAATTATCAAGAAGTCTTTGTCGGTTCTCATGATGCAGTAGCTGTGGCTGTCGCCAATGGAAAAGCCCAAGCAGGAGGGTTAAGTAAACCGATTTATACTGCTTTAATAGAAAAGGGAACAATTGATAAAAATAAGGTAATTTTAATCGAAGAATCTAAACCCTATCCCCAATATCCTTGGACAATGCGCTCAGATTTAGATCCCCAATTAAAACAACAAATCAAGCAAGCTTTTTTAGAATTACAAGATGAAACAATTTTAGAGCCTTTTAAAGCTGAAGGGTTTAAATCAGTTGAAGATCAAGACTATAATGTTGTTCGAGATTTAGGTAAACTTCTTGAGCTTGATTTTGCTAAACTTAATTGACATAATCACTTTATTATCCGTAAGATAAATTATAGATATGGGAAAAAAGTTATTAAAAAAAATGTCATTTGATGTAATAGCAATACAATAAAATGACCCCTGATAAAGTCTCAAACTTTTCTCCCTATCATTAATTATTATTGAGTTACAAATAAATGCTAATGATAGTTAATCAAGACAAATACGAGAGCTTACTAAATCAGCAAAAATGCCTATGGTATCGGTTTATAAGTAAAGTATTAATACTACTTATCATTATTATTATAAGTTTTGTAGTTGTTGGCTTATTAGACGGAAAACGGTTATCTGAAGGAATTCCTGACCTGATTGAAATGATTGCAGAAATGCTACCTCCAGATTTTACCCGTATTTCTGATTGGATCAAACCATTAATTGACACCTTAGCTATGAGTATTGCAGGCACAGGAATGGCTGTCATTTTTTCTTTTCCCATTGCTTTAGGCGCAGCACAGAATACAACTCCCCATCCTTGTCTTTATTTTCTATCAAGAACTATTTTAAATATAGCCAGAGCCATTCCAGAACTACTATTAGGAATTATCTTTGTTGCTGCTGTTGGTTTCGGCGCACTTCCTGGGGTATTAGCATTAGGATTTCACTCAGTAGGTATGGTAGGAAAATTTTTTGCTGAGTCCATAGAACATACAGACAATGCTCCTATAGAAGCAGCCAAAGCCGTCGGTGCAAACCGATTACAAATTATCTTTCATAGCATTTTACCTCAAGTTTTACCTCAGATAGCGGACGTTACATTTTATCGTTGGGAGTACAATTTTCGGGCTTCTTTGGTATTGGGTGCAGTAGGTGCTGGTGGCATCGGATTTGAAATTATTGGAGCCTTACGTTTACTCAAATATCAAGAAGTTTCAGCCCTTTTATTAGTTGTCCTGGTTATGGTAACATTGGTAGATAGTTTAGGTAACTATTTAAGAAAAAAAATAATTTAAACTACATAAGATGAATCAAAAACCTAAAGTCGTTATTACTCATTGGGTTCATCCCGAAGTCATTGATTATTTAAACCCATATTGTGAAGTTATTTCTAATCAAACTCAAGAAACCTTAAGCCGTCAACAAGTTATAAAGAGAAGCAAAGATGCTCAAGGCTTAATGGTATTTATGCCTGATCATATTGATGAACAATTTTTAGAAGCTTGTCCCAAATTAAAGGTGATTTCAGGAGCCTTAAGAGGTTATGATAATTTTGATGTAGAAGCTTGTACAAAACATAATATTTGGTTTACTATCGTTCCTGATTTATTAGCTGCACCTACAGCAGAATTAACCATCGGTTTACTTCTCATCTTAGCTCGTAGAATGTTGGAAGGCGATCGCTTAATTCGATCTGGAAATTTTCAAGGCTGGAAGCCCCAACTGTATAGCACAGGATTATTAAATAAAACCTTAGGAATTATCGGTATGGGAAAATTGGGAAAAGCCTTAGTTAAAAGATTAGTAGGCTTTGAAATGGACTTGTTATATACTGATATCATACCCTTAACTCCTCAACAAGAAAAAGACTGGAAAATATCAAGAACAACCCTAGAAGACTTATTGAAAAAAAGTGATTATGTTGTCTTAATGGTTCCCTTAGTTGCTGATACTTATCATTTAATTAATGAAAATACGATAAAGCTCATGAAACCTAACGGTTTTTTGATTAATCCTTGTCGGGGTTCAGTGGTAGATGAAAAGGCGGTGGCTACTGCTATTAAATCCGGCCATTTAGCTGGCTATGCTGCTGATGTTTTTGAAATGGAAGATTGGGCGATCGCTAACCGTCCTCAAACCATCAATCAAGGCTTATTAACTGATACTAATCATACCTTTTTTACCCCCCATTTAGGTTCAGCCGTTAACGAAGTTCGCCGTGATATCGCCTTAGAAGCAGCCAAAAATATTGTTCAAGGTTTGGCAAAACAAATTCCCCAAGGAGCCATTAATCAACTATGATAAAAAAAGTTGCCTTTGAGCAATTATATGGATTATAATGATAAAGAACAAAATCACCTATTTAAACCTCACCTAGATAATGGCTAGATCATGGAGAAATCTACTAACAATTAGCACAATTTTAGTGGCTGATATTTTCTTACTATCAACTAATACTATCCTAGCTCAATATTCATCTCGTTCCCAATCTTATTGTGAAGGTTACGCTAGAGATTATGCTGATCGCTACGCCAAGAGCGGTTTCTTTCGCGGAGGAGCAAGAGGAGCAGCCGGTGGAGCAGCTATCGGGGCTATTATAGATGGAGGACGTGGTGCTGGTACAGGAGCAGCCATAGGCTCCGTTGTGGGCATTATTGGTGGTAGTTCCCGTCGTGCCTCTGATCATGATAGCCTATATCGACAAGCCTTTAATGATTGTATGGAAGGCGCACCGTTAAGATAACCATTAATTTCAACCATAAACAATGAGGAGTTCCCATGAAATCAATTTATAAACTATTAGGAATAGTCTTCTTAGCAACTATTGTTAATCCAACATTAAATTTATCAAGTTTTGCTCAGGATACACAAGAAAATACACCAGTAGAATTAAATAAAATTAGCTGTCGAGAATTGCTAAAAATGCCAGGAAAAGATAAAGAATTGACCTTAGTATTTTTTCATGGATTCATGACAGCAAAAAATAATCAAGTGGTTATTGATCGAATTGCTTTACGAGAAGCCACCGATAAAATTACTGATTATTGTATCGATAATCCTGGAGCGACTCTGATGAAAGCTTTTGAAGTATATCGTTAATCGAATTCATTTCTAAAATGTTTGAGGTCACCTTCAGTATTAGATTTAATAATTAATTATTTTATATAGTAAAATACCAAGATAATATACAACAATGATTACTCAATCCCCAACTCAAAAAGAACCCACTTGGTTAACCATTATTCGCTTATTACGATGGGATAAACCCGCAGGCAGATTAATTTTGATGATCCCTGCATTATGGGCGATTTTTTTAGCAGCAAGGGGAATTCCTCCTCTACCTTTAATCGGAGTTATTATATTAGGAACTTTAGCTACCAGCGCGGCTGGATGTGTTATTAATGATCTCTGGGATAGAGATATTGATCCACAAGTGGAAAGAACCAAAAAACGTCCCCTGGCTGAGCGATCGCTATCGATTAAAGTGGGTATTATTATCGCTGTTATTGCCCTTGTTTGTGCTGCTATTTTAGCATTTTATCTTAACAAATTGAGCTTCTTGTTATGTGTTGCTGCTGTCCCTTTAATTGTCTGTTATCCTTTAGCAAAACGAGTCTTTCCTATCCCTCAATTAGTGTTATCTTTAGCTTGGGGTTTTGCCGTCTTAATTAGTTGGACTGCAGTGACAGGAACATTAGAAAATTATACTTGGGTATTATGGGGAATAACTATCTTTTGGACCTTAGGGTTTGATACCGTTTATGCCATGTCTGATCGAGAAGATGATCAAAAAATTGGGGTTAATTCCAGTGCTTTATTCTTCGGGAAATATGCAGGAGAAGCAGTCGGAATATTCTTTGCCATTACTACAGGATTATGGGCATATTTAGGGATTGTTATGCACCTTAATTTAGGATTTTGGATAACCTGGGTAATTGCCTTAGTGGGTTGGATGATACAATATATTCGTCTAAGTTCTCCTGAAATTCCCCAAGAAACCTATGGTCAAGTATTCAGCCAAAATGTCATTTTGGGTTTTGTTTTATTAGCAGGTATTATTATTAGTATAATCCTTTGAACACAATCATAAACATGATTAACCCCAAAGAAATTTACGACTTATTGATAGATTACGGTCAAATCAATACTCCGGTTGAAGAAATTATTATCGGTTTAACCTGGACACTCTGTAAAGCAGAAGGAATAGGCTTATGTATGAGTCCAGCGATTCCTACCCGTACCCTATCTTGGTCAGGAACCCTAGTCAATCAACCCGTGCAAACATTATCCTCATGGTTGCGTTCATGGAACCCCTATCAAGCCACTGTAGCCATGGCCGCAATCAACGCTGTTATTAATCCTAACTCACCTCTCCTAGAACAAGCAGAAGCCCTTCCTGTAGCCACATCAGCTAACTTATCGGTATTTGAGTATTTTCTCCCCCAACTTCAAGGCAAACAAGTCTCCGTCATTGGCCGCTATCCAGGGCTAAAACAGTACGAACAAGAGATGAATATCAACGTCATCGAACTCAACCCCACCCCTAGAGACTTTCCCGCAACCGCCTCAGAATACTTACTGCCTGAGTCAGACTGGGTATTTTTAACCGCTACCTCCATCCCTAACAAAACCTTTCCTCGTCTGGTAGAATTGTCCAGAGATGCTACAGTGGTATTGATGGGTCCGACCCTTCCCTGGTTAGCCGAGTTTGCGGACTTTGGCATCAATTACTTGGCTGGCGTTACCGTGAGTCATGCTACCGCCTTAAGACAAACCGTTGCCGAAGGAGGGGGAGTGAGAATCTTTGACACAGGAGTTCAGTACCATTTATTATCCCTAAGTTAAGCTCTTATAATAAAAGAACTTAATAATCTGAAAAGCTAGAGCAGAAGCGAGATTGAGTTAAGAAGAAACTTTAACAACTTTACAAAATAATTGCTCACTTAATATCTCTTTAAGTATTTCCCTATTTTCCTCCGTATAATTCAGTATGATTCAGTTATATAGGCTTTTAAATCATAGTATAAATCCCGTTGTGAGTAACCCACTCTTCATTTTAGGCTAAGGATAGTCAATTGGTTGCCAACAACAGTAAAACGGTGCATATTTGCTATGTATACCCCTGCCAAAGAAAATGTCAAACTCGAAACCCTTAAGTTGTTTCAAGAGTATCAAAAAACACAAAAAACTAAACTCAGAAATAAAATTTTAGAATTAAATTTTGGTTTAGTCCGCAAAGAAGCACATCACTGGGTTCATCAATGTCCCGAAAGCTATGAAGATTTAGTTCAAGTCGGCAGTTTAGGGTTAATTCGTGCTATTGAACGATTTAGTATCGAAAAAGGCCACGCCTTCAGTTCTTTTGCCATTCCTTATATTCGAGGAGAAATTCAACATTATTTGCGGGACAAAAAATATACCGTTCGTATTCCCAGACGTTGGCTAGAATTGGGAAGACAATCCATGAATGTGCGCCAAGAATTTAGAGAAAAATTTAACCGTCAACCAACGGATTCAGAAATTGCTCAAGTCTTAGAAATTTCCTTAAAAGAATGGCAAGACATCAAACTTGCGTTTCAAAATAGAGAACCCGTTAGTTTAGATGTTAAAGTCAGTAACAACGGAGAAGGACAAACCAGTTTAGGAGATTTGGTTCCTGATGCAAATTATCGTAGTTTTCAACTAGCACAAGAAGATCAAATTCGTCTCCAACAAGCCTTAGAACAATTAGAAGAAAAAACTAGAAATATTCTTGAATTTGTTTTCCTCAAAGACTTAACCCAAAGAGAAACAGCCGAACAATTAGGAATCAGTGTTGTAACCGTTTCTCGTCGGGTTAAAAAAGGATTAGAAGTGCTGAAAAGCAATATGAGTAAAGAGTTATGTTAATGAATAACAAAAAAGGATAAAACTGGCACCCTATGCGTTAATCAGTAGGGTGTTAATTTCGTGATTATTGACCCATTTTCTATTATCCGTGATGAAGATGTGATCACAATCACGCAACCAGGAAAAAAATTGTGACAAAATAGCATTAAGTCAGTCAGATAAATCAATTAAAGGGCTTGTGTCAATGGCTTATGTTAATCAGGAAACAATCAAAACCCCATCTCCTTTAACCACCTTGTCCATGACACAGGGAATTTCTGATCCACCCCCTGTTTGCTTCCACAATTTTGCCACTACCCAACAGGCAACCTTATTTCAAGAACTAAAAAATAATCAATTTAGTGGTAAGATTACTTGCAGAACTTCCCAAGGACAAGACATTAATATTTATTGGTATTTAGGCAGAATTATTTACGTAACCGGGGGAACCCATTATGTAAGACGATGGAGAAGAACCGTTTTACAAAATTGCCCAAAAATTAAAGCCGTCGGGTTTCAATCTATTAGTATTCAAAAAGATATTGCTGCCTCTCTTCGTCAAAATCACCCCATTAGTTGGGATTATGATGTATTGTGTCGTTGGTTTAAACAACAGAAAATTAACCGTAACCAATTATTAGAAATTATTGCGAGTATGGTTATCGAAGTTTTGTTTGATCTGATGCAAAGTCGGCAAGTGACTTGCTATTTTTATAGTGATGATCGGTTTTCCTCCCCTCCTCTGTTGTTTGATGCCCAACAAAGTATTGTGGCTACCTGGAAATCTTGGCAAAATTGGCATCGTTCTACTTTAGGTAATCATTCTCCCAATGAAGCACCGGTGATTAAAAGTTTAGAACAATTAAAGAAACGAACGTCACCCCAAACCTATGAAGTGTTAACCCAGTATGTGGATGGAAACCGTAGTTTACGAGATTTATCCGTTCATATGAACCAAGATTTATTACGGTTAACCTCATCCTTAGCATTATATATTCAATTGGGATTGATAGATTTAGCTGAGATTTCAGATTTACCTCAACCCTTAGCTGTACCTCAAAAAAAATCTCTAACTCCTACTCCGAAAAAATTGATTGCTTGTGTCAATGGTAACCCTCGAATATGTCAGTTAATGAATGATATTGTGACACAGGAAGGTTATCAATTTTTGGGAATTAATGATAGTAGTAAAGTGATTCCCTTATGTATTTTTCATAAACCTGATTTGATTTTTATCGATTTAGAAATGCCAGGGATAAATAGTTTGCAGATTTGTCGTCAACTCCGTAATCATAAAACCTTGGAAAGCTCACCAGTTTTAGCCTTAGTGGAAAAAGAAGGACTATTTGAACGTTGGCAAAATAAAATTGTGGGATGTTCTGGCTTAGTCCGTACACCCATCAATAGACAAGAAATCGTAGAAACCATTTTGCAATACTTGCCTCAAGCAGTGGCTGCTTAAAAAGCAGTAAGACAACAGAAAAACAGTATTTTAATCCTGTTAACAGTTCTTAATAAAAGAAAATATATTTAAGCGTTGAGTAGAAACAGGACAAAAGATTATTTTGACTATATCGAAAACTCGCAGAAGACAGTAAAATTGTAGTAAAAATAGGCGACAATAATGTCCCAAACTAACTTACCCGCTACTGAAAAAAAATCCTCCCCTTTCAGCATTGACTGGAATAAAGTCGGTCGCATTATGCTGAAATATTCTTTGCCCATTAATCCCATGAGTACCCAACCTGATGACCAAGGAAAAGATGGGAAAGACTTATTGATTCGTTTGGACTATATTCAAAGTGCTAATCCTAGCAACCCCTCTTCAAAATACGTTCAAATTAAGTCATCCTCAGTTAAATTCTTTAAATCTCAGGGATTTAATCTTAATAACTATCAAGCAGACTCATTATTTAAACAAATCTGTGATATAGACCCAGAACAGCAATACAGACGTAACATTGCCATTATTGGGGAATCAGGAACAGGAAAAAGTCTTTGCTTACAAACATTAGCTCATTGGATGCTAGACAAAACAGAGTATATCCCTATTTGGATATCCCCTGAACAACTGACAACTCTGACGCTAAAAAATTACTTAACCCATCAATGGTTAACTAAATGTTCTAAACACTATGAGACAAAGCAGACACTGTCTCAAGAATTTTGGCAAGCATCGTTTGAAGCATTATTAAAGAGTGGGAAAATTTGGCTATTAGGGGATGGCATTGATTACTTATTCTCTAAATCTATCAGTAATGGGAGTATCTCTCCTCTGCCCTTATTCACACAACAACAAATAGACTTAGGCCATTCCCATCTCATTTTAAGCTGCCAAACTGTGACCTGGAAAACGCAACCGCAAGCGTTAGCTCAATTTGATATCTATCAAACAAAATCCCTCTCAGGCCAAACTCAAATCCAACAATTTGTTCAACAATGGTTGCATCCCTATTCATCTCAAAAAGAAAAGCTAGAAAATAAAAGTAGTTTAGGAGAACAATTATCAAGTCTATTAACCCAACCCCAGAATCAACATCTTCAAAAATGGCTAAAGAATCCTTTGCGATTATCCCTATTCTGTCGTTTTTGGCAGAAAAATACTCAAACTGTCCCCCAAACTGCAGCAACCTTATATCACCATTTAGTCAATGAATTTTATCAATGGCAACTAGAAAACAGCCATATTCCCCCGACAGAACAACCACGATTAAATCAATTTTTGACCACATTAGCTTTCCATCATCGACAAACAGCAGAATCTTCTGTCCCCATTTCTCAAGGGATGATTGCCAATAATCAATCTTTACTTTCCCCAAGTCTACAACTCCATTGGTTAAGACCGGTAGGCATAGTAACTCAACAAGAGAAACAGCATCAATATCGATTTCAGGATCAAACCTTTGAAGATTATTTTGCGGCTTTAGCCATTGACAATTGGCAATACTTTTTCGCTACAGGAACAAACACTTTAAGGATGTTTAGTGACCAATGGCAGCAAATTTTGTTGTTTTGGGTAGGAAGAGAAGAAATTGCTTCAGAAGACAAAGAAGCACTCATCCAAGCCTTAGTTAATTTTGAAGATGAATGTGATCAAGAAAATTTTTATGGGTTTAGAGCTTACTTAACTGCAGCTATGGCATTGTCGGAATTTCAGGATTGTTCTATAAGAGAAGGGATTATAGACCAATTGTTTATTTGGGCATTGGCAGACCAAGAGTCTTCAGACTTACGTCGATTAGCAGCTAAAGAAACAATTAATTATGTTTATCGACCTTTGGTGATGACCCATTTAATTAAGCTGATTAACAATAGCTTAGAACAATCACAGCAACCACAAGGATTAGACTTTGTAGAACGATTGGCTAAAGGAAACAGAGAAGTTATTGCTGCGTTAACTCAAGGTCTGGACAACGCTGAAAATCCCACCCTTCGCTGGCAACTAGCCGAAACTTTAGGAACCATTGACCCAGGGAATCCTACAGCGATTAGTTTAATTGTAGAAGGGTTAGAAACAGCTACCAATGAACAAGACTATCAAAAAGCCTTTGTTGCCTTAGAAAAAATTGCTCAAGGACAAGGACAAGGGGTTAAAGCTTTAGTTCGTTTATTACATAATCAACCGACTCCTAATGTAAGACGACGAACCTTTCAATGTTTAGAAAATGTGGGTCAGGGAAATGCAACAGCTATTGCCGTTTTAGTGCAATTAATTCGGACAACAAAGGACGAAACCACAAGACGACAAGCAGCAGAAAGCTTAGAAACAATTGATCCAGGGAATCCTACTGCGATCGCTGGTTTAATTAAATTAATGGAAACAGCAACCACCCAAAGTCTTCGTCAAGAAGTGGTTTATAGTTTAGGAGAAGTGTGTCCAGGCAATCTTCAAGCGATCGCGGCTTTAGTCTCTTTGCTGGAAGAAAATCAAGATATGTATCTTCGTTGGATTACTATTAGTAGTTTAGGTAAAATTGGCTTAGGCAATGAAAAAGCGATCACAATTTTAGAGAAATTGATTGAGCCAGATGAACCCTTATTAATTCGGAAAGAAGCCTTAGATAGTTTAAGGAAAATTGATCCGAGTAATCCAAAAATTGTGAAAGTTTCCATGCAATTAATGGAACAAGTAGAAGATGAAGAAACCTATCGAGAAATTGCAGAAAATTTAGGCAAAATTGACCCAGGAAATCCTAAATCTATTAATGCTTTAACTAAAAGTTTACAAATATCAAGAGATGAGTTTGTTTTACGTCAAGTTGCGGTTAGTTTAGGTAAGATTGATCCAGGAAATTTAGAAGCATTAATGGTTTTAGTTAATCTGATTCAATCCACTGATGATCCCGATATTCGTAGTTTAGCTGCCGAAAGTTTAGGAGAAATTGGTCAAGGAAATCCCGCAGCGATCGCTACCTTGATCCGACTCTTAGAAACCAGTTCACACCTAGAAAGTCTTCGTTGTGCAGCTAAAAGTTTAAGTAAAATTGCTATCGGCCATAAAGGGGCGATCGCGGCTTTTCTCAAAGTTTTACCAACCATTAAAGATAAAGACTTAGGGAAACAAATTGCGGACGGATTAATTAATATTTTGCCAGAAAAACAAATGCCCCAAGTTGTGAGTCAATTACGGGATCATTGTCTTGAGGAATCATCACCAGAACAGTCCCCCTGTTATCACGTGATCTGGCACTGCGCCCAACATTTATCTTATCAAACCTTTAGGGAAGCTTGGCATCAACGCAGTTTACCGAAGAAAGTTTCTTTTTCTTCTCCCAACCCTAAACCTGAGACAACAACAACCCTCACCCCTTTTGAGAAGTTACAACAAGAACTAAAAGATAATGCTGAGTTAGAGTTTCCTAAAATCATTTGGATTGAGAGTCGTCGCTTTATCGATCCGGATAATCCTGCTATCGATATCTACGATCAAATGCTAGAACAAGACTGTTCAGTATTCGAGCATGGGTTACCAGAAACCCTCTCTAAACTTCGTCTTTATTGGCATTTATTACAGAAACAATCTTCTAAAAACCCTTTGATTTTACTATTTTATGATGAGGCTGATTCTAGCTTATCTTCCCATCTTTTAAAGAGTTTGGCTAAGTTTAACGGCATTATTGCCGTCATTACTACACAGGAATCATTCGGGTTACCTGTTTTTTCTCCTGATGATCCCCAGTTAAGCCAAACTCTCTTAAGCTGGTTGAAACCACAGTTATAATAAACCTACATAGTGTAACGGACCATGACCTGTGATTAACTCGATCAGCAACCCTAAAAATCCCACCATTGCTAATCGTCCATTCCAAACCTCAGCAGCAGTGGTCATCCCCCATTGCCAACGTTCTTGAGGATACATTTTCATGTTTTTCTTGGGATGGGTCACACAGTCAAAGGTGACAGGGGGTTCTTGTAGGGAATGGGTCACTAAGTCTGCTAACGCATCAATAAAGAGGGGATGGGTATTTAAGGCCGGAACCCTTAGAAAATGGGTAATCCCCGCTTCTTCAGCTACTTCACGGTATTCGATATCAATTTCTTGTAGGGTTTCAATGTGTTCCGAGACAAAACTAATAGGAACCACTAATAAGTCTTTGACTCCTTGTTCCCCCAGTTCTTGTAATGCTTCCTCTGTGTAGGGTTTTAACCATTCCACCGGACCCACTCGACTTTGATAGGCTAGGGTATGAGCATTGGAACGATTCAGGGTTTTCATGATCAAACGGGTACAAGCTTCAATTTCTGCTTGATAGGGATCACCAGCTTCTTCGACGTAGCTTTGGGGAACGCCGTGGGCGCTGAAAAAGATATGAATCCGATCAGGGTTAGGACATTTATCTAATTCTTGGGCAATGAGATCGGCCATCGCTTGTAAATACTTAGGATGATCGTACCAAGAAGGGATTAACGTATATTCAATCTGTCGTAACATGGGGTCGGCTTCCCACATTTCTTCGAGAACCCGAAAACTAGAACCACTGGTACTAATGGAGAATTGAGGATAAAGCGGAAGAATCACTAATTTGCGAAGGCGATCGCGTTTGATGCGGGCAATGGCTTCTTCGGTGAAGGGATACCAATAACGCATTCCGATATAAATATTAGCCTCTTGGCCGGCTTGGGCCAATTGCTGTTCAAGGGCTTCCCCTTGAGCTTCTGTAATCTTTCTGAGGGGGGAACCCCCTCCAATTTGACGATAATTTTCTTGGGAGGTATTGGTTCTAGCAGTAGAGATGAACCAAGCTAAGGGTTTTTGTAGCCAAGGAAAAGGTAGCCGAATAATTTCTGGATCAGAAAATAGATTAAACAGGAAAGGGCGAACATCTTGTAATTGTTCTGGACCCCCTAAATTTAGTAATAAGACCCCAACGCGATCCATAAGTTTATATAGATAGTTAACATTTTTTGATTCTTTACTAAGTGTAACAATATTTGAACCGCTCATAACAGTTTTCAATTGGAATATATTAGTTTGTTTAGTCTGGGAAATGGAAAAGACCAGATAATTATAGCTAATAACAAATGATTTCAAGAATATATATTGACTTTAGACTATACATTTTGACTTTAGGAACTGCAAACCTGATCCTCCAAAACAAGAATACGTCAAACTTTTGAATCAGAGAATTAAAAATTTTGCTTTGTTTAACATTTTGTAATGTATGAAAATTATCTCAGTAAGAATAAGAAAGTTTGAAATACTCCTACTAAAAACCCTAAAATTCCTCCTAAATTAACAATGGCTTGCAATTCACTTTTAACAATACCTTGAACTGCCATTTCTAAGTTTTGGGGAGAAGTGGCATTGACCCGATCAATAATAACTTGATCAATGGATAAAATAGGAATAGCTTGAGCCACAATTTTTTCTAAATCTTCTTCTAAATATCTTTCTAGAATTAACGCTAATTCTTCACTAATTGTTTCTAAAGAAGTCGTTAAAGCTGGTGAATTTTGCAGTCGATTAATAATTAAAATAGACAATTGCTCCCAATCAACAGTTTTCCCAAAATCTTGAATAAATTGAGTCCCGCTTTGTTGAACATAAACTTGTACTGTTTCACGGGTTGTTTTACGAAGTTGTCGAACCGTAGAAACTGGTAAATTTTGTAAAGAAAGACTCTTCAACCATTCTCTTAAACGACTGCGAACTTCTAAAGATAACAAAATTTCTTTTAATCTCGTGTTAGCCACTTCTTTTTCTTCTAGACAAAAACTTCTGAGCCGTAACAAAGTATTACGTACCCCGAATAAATTAGCTACTACCCAATAAGTTCCACTGGTTTTTTCTCTCACTCCTTCATCAATGACTTGAATATTTCTTTCTGTTAAAAAATCCACTAAGGTTTGTCTTATAATATCAGGAGGTAAAACCCCTTCTAATAACCAATCAGCAAACTGTCTAGCTTGAGTATCTGTTAGCTTAAAATCCAAGAGAATTTTATCAAAAATTTGATTAATTTGACCCTCTAAAAAATCTTGGCGACGCGCTAAAGCTTTTAAGAGACGGGGTAAAGATTCACTAAATAAATCTTCTAAAATTCCTGATAAAATTTTAGCAGTTTTCTGTTGCTTATCGGCTTTAACTTGTTTAATAGCAAGGTTTAATAACCATAAAATTGCTGCTTGTACTCGTTCAGTTTTTAATAGACGTTTGGCTAATTTTTGTAATTCTTCTGGGGTTAATAATGACCCCATAATGGTATCAGAAACTTTTTGTGCCAGTCGTTCTTGATTACGGGGAATTAATCCTGGAGTAAAGGGTAAACGACGTTTGCCGATGTAAATCGCTTTATAGGGGCGAAATAACATATTAATAGCAATATCGTTGGTAAAATAACCAATAATTGCTCCCGCTATGGGCGGAATAATAATGGTAGAAATTAGAGATAAATTAAGAGAAGAAATATCTAAAAAAGTCATCATCAATTATCAACGAGTTAAAAATTTAGAATTTAGAATCAATTGAACGTTTTGTATTCTGTATTCTATCTTCTTAATTCTGTTCATCGTTCACTGTTTTTGTTCCGACTAAAACCCCCATCATTCCCCCAGTAATGGGATAATGGACAACAGAGTTAAACCCCACTTTTTGAGCTAACTTCACTTGTTCTGTTCCGATGGGAAATCTCTCTAAACTGGGCATGATATAAGCGTATTCGTCTTTTAACCCATAATATTGAGCTAAGGGAACCACTAACTTATCAAGATACCATTTTTGGAAGGTTTGTTGCCAAGGCTGAGAAGGACGATGAAAGTCCAGAATAGCCATTTTAGCTTTGGGTTTCAAAACACGATGTATTTCTTGCAAACAACGGGGGATATCTGTGACATTCCGCAGTCCATAGCCCATCGTGGCACAATCAAAAGTGTTATCCTCAAAAGGTAAGTTTAACGCATCTCCTTGTACCCATTCTAACCGTAAGGTCGGATAATCATTTTTTGCTCGTTGATCTGCGATCGCCAATAATTCCTGAGAAAAATCTAAACCGATAACTTTACCTTTTTTTCCCACTTTACGGGCTAATAATTGGCTTAAATCACCACTACCACAGCATATATCTAATCCTATGTAACCTTGCTTCGGTTCACTCCAGTTTACCGTCATTTGCTTCCAGATACGATGCTGGCCGAAGCTTAACCAGTTGTTGAATTCATCGTAAACAGGGGCAATGCGATTAAAGATTCTTTGAATATCAGTAGCAGAATGCCAAGGGTGATCACTCATTTATTTGTTATTTGATCTTTAATGAGGATAGGGAACATCATTGCCAACAAACTTTTTCCATTCTTCTCGAGTCAGGATAGGATCGGGATTAAGTGGTTGTACTTTTTGTAGTCGTTCTTTCACCATTTCAGCAAGTTTAGAGGTTTCTACAACCCAGATGCGAATCGTTTGATCATCACTACCGGAGGCTAGATACTGACTATCATGACTAAAAGACAGTCCTCTGATCCCATGTTTATGACCTTTAAGAAGAATAGGTGGTGTTTTTAATTGTTGGAGATCCCATAAACAAATTACGCCATTATGACCCCCAGATGCAAGGATTTGACTGTTAGGACTAAAAGCTAAACAACCACCACGCAACTCAGTCCACAAGTCAGGGTCAAATTTGGGTTGAGATCCCTCTCGAATACGCCATAGACGAATATTTTCCTTTTCTGTTGCTGCGGCCATCCATTTTTCATCAGGACTAAAAGCAATCCAAATAATCGCTCCCAAAAATGGTTCAGAGTGAATGTTTTGATGATAATCATTCGTATTCCAAAGATGAAGAGTCTGATCTTCTCCTCCCGTCAGTAACCATTGATTATTAGGACTAAAACTCAGGCTTCTCACTGTTGGGTTTGTGTTTGTTTTCTCCCCAAAACACCTGAGAGTATTACTAATTTTCTCACTTTGATCTCCTTGAAAAATAAAATTCTGATCCACATATTTCCATAAATGAACTAAATATCTAGCCCCTTTTTGAGATCCTCCTGAAGCTAACCATTGACCATCTGGACTAAAAGCTAAAGAACGTACTTCTTGTTCCTCAACGGATAATGGATATTTGAGTTGATCAGGGGTATTGATATCCCATACTCGGACGATCCCATCTATACCAGCAGCAGCAATTAGAGAGTTTTCTTGGTTAATAGCAAGGGTTCTCTGTTCTTTTGGTGGTTTTGGTAAGAAATCCTTGCATTGTTCCTCACCAGGAAGATTATCTTTCCATGTCCATCGCTTCACGGTTTTGTCATAACCAGTGGAAACTAAGTATTGATCATTTTTACTAAAAGCGACGGCTTTGACAACTCCTTCGTGTCCTTTTAATTCTCTGAGAGAGGTTAACTTCTCTTTTTCCCAGTGCCACAATAAAACATTAGGTACTTGAGATGATGATATCTGGTTTTGAGTTAGAGATTCAGAATTATCCCAACTACCCGATACTAACATTGGTTTGTTTGGATTGGGATTGAAAGCTAAGGAACTGATTCCTAGAACCGATTGGGTTTTCAATACCATAGATAAGGGTTTTTCCTCAGATAAATACCAAATTCTGATATTTTTATCGTCACTACCTGAAGCCAGCATAAGACCATCAGGACTAAAGGACAGGGATTGCACCATATTTTGATGGCCAATTAATTTCCGCGACACTTTAGGGACTTGATCATCAGGGCTAAGGTGTTCGAGATCCCATAGTCGAATAATCGTATCTCGACCCCCTGCAGCTAAAGTATGACCATCTGGTGAAAAAGCAACACAAAGAATTTCTCTTTCCCGTAAGATATTTTCATTATGTTTATACCAATTTGGTGCGACATGGATACTTAAAGTTTGCGCCTTTGGTTTGCCTTGATCCAGTTGATGTAAATCGTACAAAATAACGGTTCCATTACGACAGCCTACTGCTAATTGTTGGGATTTTTTAGGATTAAAGGCTACTGACCAAATCCAATCTTTATGTCGTAAAGTGTGTTTGACCCTCAAATTTTCTAGATCAAAAATTTCTACTGTTCGATCCGTACTACCAGAAGCTAAATATTTCCCATCTGGACTAAAAGCGATAGAATTGATTATTTTCTTTTGATCATTTTCAATTTCTTCATGGAAATACAAATAATCATCTTCATGGGAATACAAACGATCAAGAGGGGGGTTATCTTGAGTTAAATCCGCTAGATAAACATTTCCGTAATGACTTCCCACTGCTAACTTCTTCTCTTCCTCATCAAAAGCTAGTGCATGAATCCCTTCAAAATGACTAGAATAACAATCTAAAGACAAGAATTTCTGTTCAAGATTATTCGTCTTGTAAATATGAACTGTGCAATCATAACTTCCTGACGCTAACCATTTTCCTTTGGGACTAAAAGCAACCACTGATACCTCTTTATTGTGTGGAGGGAGTAAAGGTTCACTCGTAAAAACATCAGGTTTTTCTAACAATTCTCGAAGCACTCTATGAATAATTCCATTACCTTGACCACCTGGATTTTTCTGAGAAAAATGATAGGATTCATAAGCTAAGCTTAAACTTAGATCATATTCTCGATTTTGGTGTTTTTGAGAAGCTTGGAAGGCTAAGTTTTGTGCTATCAGAGTATACTGATTGAGTTCTCTTTGGGTTTTCCTTTTTTCTAATTCTTGAAGTTTTTCAGTTGTCCATGCTAAGATCACCTGACAAAATACTTCATGAAAAATTTCATATTGATTCTTAGGCAGTTTTCGCAAAATGCGAAATTCAGCAAGTTTATCTAACACCAGTTCTAATTGCTCATGAGTCAATGACTGGAGATTATGGTCTTTATAAAAATTTTCAATAAGAGGATGTTGTTCTAATTCTTCAATCGTTCGAGGGATTTTACGTGCAGCAGCACTGACTAAAGCTTGAAAAAGTACAGCAAGAATGAATTCAAGTTGTTTACAAGTCTTTAATTCATCAATTTTTGCAAGTTCACTGAGAGAATTACGTAAATGTTTTTCAGCAATTCCCTGAGTTTTTCCCAAATTGTCAAAAGTTTCTTTTTTGAGAAAAATTTTAGACTTTTTATGCTCATTACACTGCTTAACTTCTTCTTCCCAAATAGACTTCATAACCAACTGTAACAATAATAATTCAATGGGTTCATTTTCTTCATCTCCTACTTGTCCTTCACAAAAAATTGCTTTACAAAGTTCTGAGATATCTTCATCAACTTTTAATGCTTCTAATGATGTCTCCTTTGTATTCTTATTATAAGTTTCCAAAGGTTCAGTAATTGCCTTTTCTGCTTGTTCTCTTGAAAGAGTTTTTAGTTCTAAGCGATGGTCAAAAAGCTCATCAATTTTGCCTTTAAAACAATCTAAATCAGCTAAAAAATCTTTACGAATAACGACTAAAGAATGTAAAGGAATAGTAGAAGAAGTAATTGCATGGATCAGTTCTTGGGTTAATGAATTTTCCATCCCTTCATCTTCAAAAAAATTAGCTTCAAATTGGTCAAAAATAAAATAAATTGTTCCCTGTATTTTTTCGCTCCATTTTTGTATGGTTTCTGATAATGAATTAGTTGGTGAATCTAAAGAGCATTCAATTAACAATAGATGTTCTTGTTCATAAATTTCCTGCTGAAGTGTTTTGATTTGTTCTTCAATTTTTTCTTTTACTTTTTCAAGAGTTTGCTTCACTGAAAGATGAGAAAGATATTTTTCTTCTTCTAAAGGAAAGACAACTACTGCTAATTTAGGATACCCATAATCAATAATATTTTCTTTTGCTTTTTTTAAGAGATTATGAACGATTCCTGCATGAACTAGCGAACTTTTTCCAACGCCACTTTTTCCATAAAGAATATTGAACTTCCACAATTTTAGTTTAGTAATAATGCGTTCAATATCTCGCTCTCTACAACAAAATATCTTTGAATCTTCTTCAGAAAAGGGTTCTAATCCTTTATATGGCATCTCTAAAAAATAAGTTCTTTGGGGCTTATCTTGCCTCATTAAGTTATTTTCTGAGGTTGTTGTTTTTTTCCGCTTTTCACTTGTATTAACCATGATTGTCCTCCTGATAATTGTTTCTTTAATTTGGAATCATTTTATTTGTTAGGGTTTCAGAAAATTCTTCTATTGTTTGTCCAATTGGCTTTATTTCTGTGTTAAAATTATCCCAGATACTTTCGGCTAATTTACGAGAATTTCCTAGCTGCTTGTGAGTCATTAACCAAGACTTTGCTGATGGTCTACTCATATATAGTTGCTGGATAATCATCTGTAATTCATAATCATTGGAATTACAACCAACAAATAAAACATGATTATTTTTTATGATTTCTAGTATTTGATTAGGAAGATTCTTTAGGCTATTCAATAACCCGTTAAACTGTATTTGATCAATAACAAAAAAGTTATTTTTAAACACATCGATTGACTCATGAGTTAAATTCTTATCCCATCTACCATATAATTGAAGAATAATGGGACGTTCTCCAATTTTAAATTCATCATATTCCTCTGTCTCAATAAGATGAATTTCATTAAAATCAGGAGATTTATGTTTAAATTTCCCTTTTTCTGAGCCATCAGCCACATAGAATACTAAGTCATAAGGAACTTCATAATAATTAAACTTTCTTGTTAGTTGAACATCAAAATTGCTAGTTATGATTAACTTAAAAGGAAGATCAGGAACTCGGCAATCTCTCCTAGATTTAGAAAATCGAGCTAAAAATTCATAAAATTTGCTACTATTATCATTATTTGTTGGAATATTATCATTATCTGTTGGAAAAAGTTGAGTTAACTGGCTATAAAAATTGCGAATTCTTTCGTCATTATCTGTATTAAAAGCGTCTAACCACATCTTAAAATATAGAGATAAATAGCGGATATTTCTTTTAATCACAGATAAATCTTGTTCATAGTTTAACTCTTGAGCATTACCTTCTAATCCATGAATAACCGGACACGAAGACTGTTGTCGATCATCTCCGGGTCTTTCATGAATTAAATAAGGACATTCTGGCCAAGGAATCCCAATTAATTGTTCAATTAATGCCATTTTTTTCTGCTTTTCATTTAAAGTATTCCATTCATTTTGTCCTAAGATACGTTGTCCAACTTCATCAATGAGTTTGTCTTCAAGTTCACGATAAAAATCAAGATTAATTCGAGGCCCGATAAATGGAATCACTAACCCTGGTCCTCTTAATTGGTCAATAATATTTGAGTATTGACCAATGATATTTTCTTGACCATTTCCATTAAATAAGTGAAAGTATCCAGGAACAACCTTTTTTAAAATAGAATTAGGAATCATAAAACTGGTGGTAGCTTGACCATTGTTTTCATCTGGTTCAAATATTGCAATCGTTATTCCCATAAATGTTTGTAATCTTTGATTCCAAACGGGAGAACCACTATAACCTGCTTGAACTCCAGGATGACCAAACTGCCCATTAATTTGTATCCATCCTTTGTCTGTATATGTCTCTATATTTCCCTGAACAGTTATATCTTGTGCTTCACCTTGAGGATAACCTTTAATTCGGACAAGAGCGTTATTCTTAATTTCCTCGGTTTCTATTACTTCTATTAATTGAAATGGTTTAATTTCTGTTGGAATTTGGTCTGGTTTTTCGATTTCTAAAATAGCAATATCTTCACCCTGATTAATTCTTTGAGTATCGTGTAGATAAACCACTGATCCATCAATACCATTTTCAGGATTTGACCATACTTTTTCGGCTGTTAATTTTCCTTGAAATTGACTATAAGGAAAGTCTACATCAATCTTATTTTCCTCATTTAAAATACCAGTAACAACATGGGAACAGGTCAAAATATGTTTATCCGAAAACAGTAAACCCATCCCCGACATCTGCCCTGCATTAACCCGATAAATACGAACTAATGGTAAGTGAGTGGTGTTAAAAATATTGCTAATAGGCTCTGTCGCATTCATGATTCTTTATCTCCTGACAATTAATTTTAAAATATCTATTGTGCTTGATTATTTTGCCATTTTAAGGTGATTTCATAGTTAACTTCGCTACCAACCTTAGCAAAAATGGCTCCAGCATCGGCTGTAAATTTTAATCCAAACTTCACTTCGACTTCACTGGTTGGTTTCGCCATGTCTTGAAGCTTTTCAAACAATTTTGAAACCACCGGTTTCACACCATCTAAAGCATCTTCAAAAGACATATTTCCTTGAGCAACTGTTAGTCCATCAGAGGAAACTAATGTAACATTAGAAGCTCTGGGTCTTTCAACTTCAATAAAAACTGGACGATCATCGTTCTCAGACAACTTAAACTGACCGCGTATATTAGGCATAATATTCCCTCCCTCTCTCTATCTTTGTATTACCAATTAAGACAGAGAAACCCTGAAATGTGGTTGAATATATTAATAAGTCCTTACTTGTTATTTTATCAATTCCTATCAACCAGTCAGTTGATTTTGTTACGCTTCTTAACCAATAAAAAATTCCTACCGAATCTATACGGTAGGGTTATTCAACTGTTATTTCTTATATCTCAAAAATCAAGAAGTTGATTCATTATCATCAGATATATTCATATCTGAAGCCAGATTTTGTAAAAAAGCTTCAAGTTTCATCCGCGTAATATAAGGCCATCCTCCCGTCTCTTCAATATCCAGTAATAAATGATATAAATCGTTACGGGTGTTCGGTAAAGAAGGTTCAAATAAATTAACCCGAATATCTTGATGTAACTTTTCAAGGGTTCGCAGTAACTCAAGTAACTGATGAGGATCATCCTCACATTGCTGGGATGCTGTCTTGACCCTAATAACAATCTCTTCTAGAGACGCTGGAAAAGAACCGTTAGAGGGGTTAAGGGACTGATCGGTTGTTGCTGGTCTGTTTGTTGGTTCCATCTAAATTCCTGCTCTTTTCCCTGGCCATACCAATAATAAAAGATTTTCGGGTCAAAAGAATTCCCAACTTAAAAGGGATGTTGGGGACGAATTTTGGTAGAGTAGATCCCGATACGATTGCCTAACTTGTCCATTAGATGTCAAGCAATAGCCTGTTATGAGTGATGGCCGTAGGGACAAGACATTTTAATTTGAGATTAACAAAGCGAGGATGATTATGAGGTTTCGTGCATTACTGATTGCTTTTTTTGCCTTATGTTTAGGGTTAATTACCGCTTGTAGCGAAGGACCGGCCAATGCGGTCAACCCTCAAGACCTAACCTACGACGAAATTTTAAACACCGGACTAGCTAACAAATGTCCCCAAATTTCTGAGTTTACACGGGGTTCTATTCCCATCGAACCCGGTCAAACCTATTTCGTTGATGATTTATGTTTGGAACCCCAAGAATATTTTGTTAAGGAAGAACCGGTTAATAAACGCCAAGAAGCAGAGTATGTTCCTGGGAAGTTATTAACCCGTTACACCACTAGCTTAGAGCAAATTAGTGGAACAATTACCGTTGATGAAGAGGGTGTGGTTACCTTTGTAGAAGAAGGGGGGATTGACTTCCAACCGGTTACGGTTCAATTACCTGGAGGAGAACAAGTTCCTTTCTTCTTCACTATTAAAAACTTAGTGGGTAAAACTGAACCTGGATTTACTTCTATCAATAGTTCTATCGATTTTGAAGGTGATTTTAGAGTTCCCTCTTATCGCGGTGCGACTTTCTTAGATCCTAAAGGTCGTGGATTAGCTACTGGTTATGATAACGCCGTTGCTTTACCTGCAACAGCCGATAAGGAAGACTATGCTAACGTCAAACAAACCCCCATCGGTCAAGGATCAATTTCTCTTCAAGTGACCAAGGTAGATAAGGAAACAGGAGAAATTGGCGGAGTATTTGAAAGCGAACAGCCTTCCGATACCGATTTAGGGGCGAAAGAACCCGTTGAAGTTAAAATTCGAGGTACTTTCTATGCTCGTGTTACCCCTGAATAAAAAGGGTGACAGGAATTTTTCATAATTTCTATAAACTGAAGGGGCAATGCGCCCCTTTTTTTAATACATCATTAATAATTGAAATCTTTACATTTTTTAACAATTAAATAACCCTTAAAAATTAACGGTTGTCACACTTCTTTCTCCTTTTGTAAGAATTCTTAATAAAAATTTGCACCAGATTAAGATACGCTACACAACTAGGCGGTTTTTTAAACGTTTGTCATTAAGTCACCGATCTAGTGTTCACTTAAAAATAACAGGAAAAGATAGAATGAGCGTTAATTTAGCAACCATGTTACGGGAAGGTACAAAAAAGTCCCATACAATGGCAGAAAATGTTGGTTTTGTCAAGTGTTTTTTAAAAGGAGTTGTCGAAAAGAATTCCTATCGAACATTGGTGGCTAATCTCTATTTTGTCTATAGTGCTATGGAAGAGGAAATGGAGAAACTAAGCCATCACGAATTGGTTTCAAAAATTTACTTTCCCCAGTTAAATCGTAAGCAATCTTTAGAGAAAGATTTATGCTTTTATTATGGGGCTAATTGGCGCAATGAAGTCAGTCCTTCTGAAGCTGCAAAAGCTTATGTCGCACGAATTCATGACGTAGCTGAAACTCAACCTGAATTATTAGCAGCACATTCTTACACCCGTTATTTAGGGGATTTATCTGGGGGACAAATTCTCAAGAAAATTGCTCAACGGGCGATGAATTTAGGGGAAAATGGGACAGCTTTCTATGAGTTTGAAAGCATTTCTGATGAAAAAGCTTTTAAAAATAAGTATCGTCAGGCATTAAATGAATTGCCGATTGATCAAGCAACAGCCGAAAAAATCGTTGATGAAGCTAATGCTGCTTTTGGCATGAACATGAAGATGTTTATGGAGTTAGAAGGTAACTTAGTTAAAGCCATTGGTATTATGTTATTTAATACCTTAACCCGTCGTCGTACGAAGGGAAGCACCGAGTTAGTCACAGCAGAATAATAATTCTGACTGCTTGGTTTAGGTTCGACGACTCCTCAGAAAACTCTCAGAAAACTCTTCATCCAACTAACAATAGTTATAGGGTGGGTAATGCCAATAAGGCTCTTTTTATCAAGGATTTAGCTTTATTTAGCATTACCCACATTATGCTTTTATTTGCGCTAATCTGCTTATTATCTATCTCTGTGCGATCGGTAATTAATGGTTTCAGGTGTTCCCAGGAACTTTGGATGAGTCTTTAGTATTTTACAGTCTAAAAAAGCTTTAAATCGAGCTAAAACTTCTCTCAATCTTGTTTTTATCCCGGCAACAGTTTGGATATCCGATGCAGCAAACGCAATGGGATTTTGTCCTTTAGCTTGTGCAATATACAATGCTCGTTGACAATGGAATGTTTGAGACACAATTGTATAACTTTCTAACCCAAAAACTTCTTTAGCTCGTACAATGGAATCTAAAGTCCTAAACCCTGCATAATCTTGAGTAATATATTGAGAGGGAACCCCCAGTTTAACTAAATCTTGAGTCATTTGACTGGGTTCATCATAAAATTGGGTTGAGTTATCTCCTGAAACTAAAATTCCATCTACTTTTTTCGTTTGATATAATTTCGCAGCAGCTTTTATTCGATACACATAATAAGCATTATAATAAGTTTGTCCAGATTGCTGAATATATTTAGCTGTTCCTAAAACTAAAGCGATTTTTCGTTTAGGAACTTGATTAATATTGGAGTAAATAGACTGGTTAAATTGAGTGCCAATATACCAATCTATCGAGACGATCAAAATAAAAAAAGCAACACATATTATTACAGTAATTGTTAATAAGTTACGACAAAATTGACCTTTTTTTTTAGGTGTTTTGTTGTTAGTTCGTCTCTTGAAGTATAACATTAGTTAACAATTCTAGAATCCTATCTCATTTAAGAGTAGCACAAGGTTTATTTTGTGGGAAGACAAGAAATTAAATTAGTGTTTACTGATAGAATTGATCAAAGTTTAAACTGTTCTCTAAAAATAGCTTCTCCATCTTCTAAGGTGTAAAGATCGGGTTCATCATTGAGAAAATCAAAGGAATTACTTTTTTGAGTTAAGTCGATCATTTCTTGTGTGGTTACTTGATTAGTATCTAAAAATAATTTTTCTTTAATCATGTGACGTTCTTCTTACGATAAAGATCGAATAATCTCAACTAAGGAATTAACTAATTTTTGATTCATTTTTATCTCGATGTCGTTGCAACTAAATTAATTTTTTTTGATTATAGTCTCAATCAAGTACCAATCTTGAATTCATATCGATTGTAGCATTGACAAGATACACCTAGTAAATTACCAATTAATTTTAATTCCTCTAATAGAATAGTCTAATAATTCTATCGGGTGCATTAATTTAATATCTTTTCCTTGCCGGTTTAAATGCTTTTTGATTTGTAAAGAACATCCAGGGTTTGGGGATGCAATTAATTTTGCTCCTGTATTCATTAAATTATTAACTTTTTGTTGGCCTAACTCATCAGCAACCTCTGGTTGTAACATGTTATAAACCCCTGCACTTCCACAACATAAAGCAGCATCAATGGGTTCTTTTAATGTGATCCCTGGAATTTGTTTAAGAAGTTGACGAGGTTGTAAACTTATTTTTTGTCCGTGTAATAGATGACAAGCATCTTGATAAACGACAGGTAAATCATCATCAGTTACAGGAGATAATGGAGTTTTTAATTCAATTTCTGCTAAAAATTCTTGAATATCTTTAACTTGATTAGAAAAATTTTCACCTTTTTCTTTATACTCTGGATCATCAGCTAAAATATGACCATATTCTTTTAAAGTGTGACCACATCCAGCAGCATTAATAATAACGTAATCAACGTCGGTATTAGCAAAGCTATCAATCATCTGTTTTGCTAATTCTTGTGCTTGTTTTTCTTGTCCCTGATGTGCTGGTAAAGCTGCACAACATCCCTGTGTTTTAGGAATGACAACTTCGCATCCATTAGCGGTTAAAACCCTAACAGTTGCTTCATTAACAGGGGAGAAAAATAATCGTTGAACACACCCTAAAACTACTCCTACACGATAGCGTTTTTTTCCTTGTGCGGGGATAACATCAGGATAATTTTGTTTAAAAGAGTCTAGGGTTATTGTAGGTAGAATAGACTCCATTGCTGCTAAACGGGGAGAGATATATTTTAATAACCCTGTTACCCGTACAAGTTTTTGAATTCCTAAGTTTTGATACACCCAAAGTAAAGGAAGGAAAATTTTTAATCTTTCAGGATAAGGAAATAAGTTAAAAATAATACTTCTAATGAGTTGATCAGCAAAATTTCTAGGTTGATTTCTTTCTACTTGGGGTCTTGTTGCTGCAATTAAACTATCATATTGGACTCCTGCTGGACAAGTAGAAACACAAGCTAAACACCCTAAACAACTGTCAAAATGTTGCGTAGTCGTCTCATCTAAGGTTGCTTGTCCTTTATTAATCGCATCCATTAAATAAATTCTTCCTCTCGGAGAATCCATTTCTTTTCCGATAACGCGATAACTAGGACAGGTAGATAAACAAAAACCACAGTGAACACAACTATCAATTAATTCTTGTTTCGGTGGATTTTTAGGATCAAATCCTTTCATGTCTTCTTCTAATGCTTGTTGAAAGTTAAAACTGTTATTGGAGTTATCAGAAAGTTGCATAATAATAAATATTGGTAAAAAAAGTAACTAAACAAAACGAGAAGGACTCAAGAGATTATGAGGATCAAATTGATCTTTTATTTTTTTCATCAAGGGTAAAGCATTCCCGATATATCCCCAAGGTTCAAACTGTTTTTTGATAGCTTGAGTTGCTTCTAAAATCGTTAAAAATCCCTTGTTTTCTTGAGACAGCGATCGTAGTTGTTTTAAAATGCCTAAACTGGGTTCTAAGTCTAGTTTAAACTGTCCTATTCCACTACTTAAATTAATCATTGCCCATCCTTTTTCTGGGGTTACGTCATTTAATTTCCTTAACCAGTTAATCCCTTGATTGGGTATAATTCCTATTTTGCCTGTTATCATAGAATTGGTGTTAGGAACTCTGATTAATTCTTGTAATTGTTTCCATAGATTTTCTTCAATTTTATCTTGACAAAATGTAGTTTGTATGTTTAATTTCTTAGCGATCGCTTGCACTTGTTGACTCTGTTCTTTAATACTTTCTGGGATGCTTTGAAACCGTACCATTAAGCCCATTCCTTTCCCTAATTCTAACGTTTTCACCACAGACGGGGAAACCATCTCAGCCGCAGTGGGTTGCAGTCCTGATTGTAACAAGGTTTGTGCCATTTGACTGATGTTTTCTACCTCCCCAGTCATCACCAACGTTCCCGAAGCTTCAGGTATAGGATACAAACGGAAGGTAACAGTAGCAATACTGCCTAATGTTCCATAAGAGCCTGTAAATAGCTTCATCAAATCATATCCTGCCACATTTTTAACAACTTTTCCCCCTGCTTTCGCTATTTCTCCATCCCAACGCACAAAAGACAGTCCCAACACCAGATCCCGTATTCCTCCATACCGTTGTCGCCACGATCCCGTGTCTGCGGTGGCTAAAATGCCTCCTACAGTGGCATTATCTGGGTAGGCAGGGTCAATGGGTAAAAATTGATTATGAGGCTTTAAAATAGCCTGTAAGTCTTGTAATGTTATCCCTGCTTCGACGGTGATAGTTAAGTCACTAACAGCATGATCAATGACTTGATTAAGCTTTTGGGTACTGATAATCAGATTAGCATCAGAAACCACACCACCCCAACTCAATTTACTGCCATTACCACAGGGTAGCATTGACCATTTATTTTCACTAGCTATTTTAACCGTATCCCTTAAGGTTTCAATATTAGAAGGAGTAATCAAATAGTTAGGAATACAACTATCATCAACTGTCTTTTTTATCTTATCTTTCCAAACACTATCAACCGTTTCCCAAGGAATAATATCAGGGTAGTTTAGCACAGATTCTAATTTTGAGGCGATCGCAGAGGTCATAATTACCTAATTAAATACTGTTACTGTATTTTATCATTGTTGGTTATTTTATATTAATATTTCTGATTCAAATGAAAATTGCTACAATTGAAGAGACTCAAATTTTAAAAATTAGATTTCTGAAGCTATGGGGGTAGAACTTGAAGTTTGTCAAACTTCGATAAATTTTCTTAAATTAATGAAATGTAAGGCGATGAATGATAAATTTGTTAACGCCATTACTGTAACAATAATAGTTGCACTCATCAACATTACTGTATTCATAATCGCAGTTCCATTAACAAAGGCTTGCAATATGTTTGTTGTATCTTTTATAAGTATTGGTTCTGGTATTGATCGAGATATGGCTCAAGAATTTGAAACCTTTCTGAGTACAAAATATCCAGATATTCCCTATGAAACTAATCCAGCCGGATATGAAGGAGAACGTGATTATTGTTTTGATTTGAGTAATTTATCAGAGGAGGAACAAACTGCTTTTCAGAAAGAATCTACACAAATACTGCAAAACTCAAAGCTAGTGCAAATTTCTGAACAAGAGAACTGCCCGAAAAAATTTGGATAAGCTCATAAATTGTTATTTAACGTGAGTTCGGGATAAGCTGAAAGGCTAATTCTATCCTTGTCTAAAACACCTATGGTCTTGTCAATAAGATCCTAACTCCGAACTCCGAACTCAGGTTATTTAATTGTTAGACTAAACGAAATTTTTAAGAATTTTATAGCACTATGTGGTCGGGAACTTTAGAACAGTAGAATATGAGGCTTTCATAGTGCTTTTTCTTCGATCAAATTCAGGTCACCAAGTTTAAGCCTTACTCTTCAAAGACTCCACCTTGGATTCAATCTCTTGCTTAACTTTAGTCGGTAGTTTGACACCTCGTTTATTCATCACCTGAAGCACATTTTCTTCGACAGCAGCAGCAGTTCGATTATCCTGTTTGTCTGCTAGTTTTTGACTAAGTGTGTCAGAAACTTGCTTAAAGGCAATATTACCAAGAGTTTTAACAGTTTCAGTTCCTTTATCTAATAAAACTTGCTGAAGATTTCGACTAGCTTCTTCTAGCTTGGCTTCTTGGACTCTTACCTGGGGATGACCATTGCTGAAATCCATCCTTTTAAAATCTTTGAGCTTGGGGACTTCTAGGGCAACTCGCGCGTGGTAAACAGCATTGGCTGTAGGGAAACGCTCTGTCAAGTCTTGAAGGGTATCATTACCCGAACTGAGGATAGAACTGCCTTTAAAAGCGAGAATACGACCAACATCATCGTTAAAGATATCTTGAGCTAACTTTTCTTCTTCTCGCCTTGTTTGTACATTAGGTCTTAGGACAATCAGGGAAAAAGAAGAGGAGACGATTTCTTTACCTTCCTTATTTTCTCGATCAACTGACAAGGTAACGGTAATTTCGTAAGTACCAGGGTCAGCAATATACCATCCTAAAGAACCAGCCGAGAGGAAAAGATTACTGTACAAGGATTCTCCTGACTGGAGCGTAATTTTTTCATCAGCGAAACAAAGCTGAGAATAACTTCGATACTGCTTAGTCTCAGACTGATTACGAGTGATGTCAATGGTCATGTGACCAATATCGTCAAGAATTGACTTATCTACTAAGCGAGGTTGATTGCTAATATTCTTTAATTTTAGCTCTAATGCAACTGGTTCCATAAACTCGAACACAGGACGCTGTTTATTGACGCGAAGATCTAGCTTCAGTGTGGCTGACTCTGGATCTTGACCGCTTAGTTCCTGTCTCAATTCCATGGTCGATTGCTGTTCAGCGTGACTGGTGCCGAAAGCAGCAGCTCCCATATTGATAAAAGCTTCAGGAGCATGACGTAAAAAGAGCAATTCTTGGTCGCTAAACCGGAAGCCAAAATCCTGCCAGTAAGCATCTTCGCCCCCTGCAACTCGATAAGGATAGTTCATAAAGCTTCCTGCATTTGGCTCATTGACCACTGAACTATGCCATCCTGGATATCCACGTAATTCTTTTTGCCAGGAATGAAGCAGGTTAAAAGCATGACCGATTTCGTGAATCATGGTCCGAAAATGGTGACGCTTGATAGTTGCATCACGGTCAGTGGTACCACGAGGATAATAGTCCTCAATGGATTTACTAAAGATAGCAGTGCCACTGCGTTCATGAACACCAATCGTATCAAACATGATGCCAAAGGTGACGAAACCTGGATCGTTTTCATATTCTTTGGCAAAAAAGACCCACATTGCCCAAGGATCACCTTCACGCCGCGACCAGTTGGCGATCATCGCATCATGGAGTTCTTGGTTGCTCCAGCGTGCATTTGCACCTGCCTCGGTGCTAGAAACGGCGTTAACTTCACCAGAGCGAGTTATCTCGATGCCAGCCCTGCCATAGACTTTTTCTAGGGTTAACTCTTCTGCAGCTACCCCAGCCGGACGAGATAATGAACTGGTATCATAGGTTAACCATCGCTCTACCCCTTGTTCGTAATCTAATTCCAACTGAGTCTGGCGGAAATAGTCCGATGTCCGTGGGATAGTACCCCACCATAGATTTGTCTCATCTTTTTTGAAGTAAAATTTCAGGAATTTCCCAGAAGCGTTAGAACTATATTCAACGGCTAATTTATTGGGTTTAATGTCTCCGATTACAATTGTATTTGCCTTATCGTGTCGATACCAAATGTCACCTTCCCACTTGTCAGTTCCTGCTGATTGCATATGGGCAATCCAGAGACCTGGTAACTGATTGGTCAGAGTTAGGCTCAATTCCATCTGTGGATAAGTCCCGTCCACGTCTAAGCGTGCCTCAAAGTTATATCCAGAAATTGTCCCTTTATATAAACCACTTTTAACTCGATTTCCTGTTGGCATCGTTTTATCCTCTAAACTAAGTTTTTAAGGTAGTGATCACCCGTAATTGTAGTGAAATTTACAACAGCCCAGGAAATTGTAGAATTAATTGGAAAATTTCTTAATAATTCGATAAATATTCCTTAATAATATAATTACCTGTCTAGGCTCGTTTCGGTTGCATAGCAGTTTTCATTTGCATAGATTATGAACTTTCTACAGGAAAAAGACGGGAGGTGAGAGCCTTCGATTTGCAATCGAGGGATGAAACCGACTCGCCGAGTTTTAACTCGGTGTATCATTTACCTTTTTGACTCTCAATATATCTTTTTACAACGTCCGTACTAACCTGACCAGTAGTAGCAACAAAATAACTTGGACTCCACAAACAAGGTAGTTTTAATAACTCAGGAAATTCTTTCCTCAAAACTCTTGAAGCTCGTCCTTTTATCCACTTAGCAATTTGACATGGGGACTCAAAAGTAGGTGCATTTATTAATAAATGAACCTGGTCTGGCATAATCTCTAAAGCAACCAACTTCCAACCATGTTCTTTAACTAATTCAAATATTAGTTCTTGCAATCGTTTGGCTATATCTTTTACCAATACAGCTTTCCGCCTTTTAGGAACAAATATAAAGTGATAATTAATTGAAGATACACTTCCTCTAGTTCTTCTATATTCATAGTCACTTGGAGATAATTTAGCCATATTTGTTGACATAATACGTTGTCAAAACTATACTCAGATACAAAAGGTTTTGTCAAATGTATGGAACAAAAAAAGTAAAACTTAAAGTCTGTGATGCTGTTAAAGCACATTTGAGTTATCTTTGTCAGCATTCAAACAATCTAATCAACGCAACTATTTATTATGTCAGGCAAGCTCATTTTGAAGTATGTTTTGTTTATCATTACTTTGACAAAGATGGGTTTTACAGAACTGGTCGAAAAGATAGATACGTCAAGGTATCTTATGCCAAATTATGTAAAATCATGAAAGAGCATCCTAGTTATAAAGTATTAGGAGGTCAATGCGCTCAGCAAACTATAAAGTCAGTTGTAGAGTCTTTTAGAAGTTACAACGGGTTACTTAAAGCTTATTGGAAAGGAGAAATTACCAATAGACCTAAATTACCTAATTACCGAAAGAAAGGAGGATTAGCAGTAGTATCTTATCCTTTTCAGGCTATTGGACTTAATGGTTTAAACTTAGAAACAGGAGAATGTACTTTACCTATAAGTAGAGAATTAAAAGAAGACATTAAGAACCATTTAAACCTTGAACATATAAAAGTAAATGGTTGCTATGGAATAACAATAGAACAGTTATCCGAAGTGAGAATTGTTCCTCAAAATAGACAGTTGTATGTTGAATATTCATATAAATTAGATGAAATAGAACAACCATTGTTAGACTATTCCCTTGCACTTGGTTTAGATCACGGGGTCACTAATCTTGTTACTGGAGTTAGTAATTTTGGAAAGTCTTTTATTGTTGATGGTAGAAAGATTAAGAGTATTAATCAGAGATACAATCGAGCTATTGCTTTAAAGAAAAAAGCGATTCAGCGCGGTCTTGGACGGGGCTTTCAAGGTGCGGACGCAGGTTCCGCACACAGCCCCTTGGCTTTCCCCCATGAGCGACTGAATCAAGAAGGAAAGCATAGAGATTATTGGGATGATGACTTAGCCAAACTAACAGACAAAAGAAATAATCAGATTAGAGACGTTATTAACAAAGCAGCTAGATTTATTATCAATTATTGTCTAAAACATCAAATTGGTAATATCGTCTTTGGTTGGAATGACGGACAGAAAGATTCAATTAATATAGGTAAGACTAATAATCAAAACTTTGTACAAATTCCAATGGCTAGGCTTAAAAACCGTATTTCAGAGTTGTGTAAATATTATGGGATAGTATTTACTGAAACAGAAGAAAGTTACACCAGCCGTTCAAGCTTTCTTGACAATGATTTATTGCCAAAGTTCGGTGAGAAACCCGCCAGCTATAAATTTAGTGGAAAGCGAATTAAACGAGGTTTATATCAAACCCAAAAAGGTTGGCTAATTAATGCCGATTGCTTGGGTGCAATTAACGTTTTAAAAAAGGTTGCAACACAGTTAAACATCAGTTTAACCAAGGTTGGAAAGGGAGCATTGACACTCCCTAAACGATATGATTTATATAAGAACATATCTAAATCATATCGTAAACGTTGTGAGAGTGCGTTTTTAACCACTCGAACCACAACCGTTTAGAATCCTTTGTGTTTCAACCAAAGGAGATGTCAAACCACTTTGCAAGTTATTGAAGTACATCTAACATCTGCCTCCTGCCTCAAACCATGAAGCAGGAAGACCGCAATTCTTCCACAATTCAATCCTGTTAAAATTGTAGTTTCCTTGCGGTCTAAAAAACATGATTGATGTTTATTCTTCGGTTGTTGTGGCAGTAGCAGCCAGTTCCTCTTGGGGTTCATCGCTCTCAGAAGCTGAGGGAATCTCTTCTACAGTTTCCTCTGTGGGCATTTCTTTGCCTTCTGCTTCAGCTAACAATTTCTGGCGGTACTTCTCAGCCATTTCTTCAGCTTTCTCGAAGACTAAATCCCGATTCTTCAACATATCACCCGCTTCGGGTTCTAGTTGTTTCGTGGATAGAGAAATACGTCCTCTTTCGGCATCGAGATCGATGATCATCACCTTCAATTCATCATTGACCCCAAACACACTGTGAGGGGTATCAATATGATCGTGAGAAATTTCGGAAATGTGTAGCAGTCCACTGACACCGCCAATATCGATAAATGCCCCGTAAGGTTTGATACCTCGGACAGAACCAATGACAACTTGACCCACTTCTAAGCCGTTCATCTTCCGTTCTACCAGCGCACGACGGTGGCTAAGCACTAAACGGTTGCGCTCTTCATCCACCTCTAAAAATTTTAAGGGTAATTCTTCCCCAACTAAGTCTTCTTTAGCTTCACGGGTACTAATATGAGATCCAGGAATAAAGCCCCGTAACCCTTCAATTCTCACCAAGGCACCGCCTCGGTTGGTGGCAAAGACATTAGAACGCACGGTGGCATCTTCTGCCTGTAGTTGACGGACTCGCTCCCAAGCTCGCATATACTCAATACGACGAATGGATAGGGTCAACTGGCCATCTTCGTTTTCATCGGTGAGGATGAAAAATTCCCTTGTTTCATTGGACTGGAGAACCTCATCCGGGTCATCCACTCGGTTAATTGACATTTCTTGGATGGGAATATAAGCGGCAGTTTTTGCGCCAATATCAATTAAAGCCCCTCTCGGTTCCATACTGAAAACCGTCCCAGGAACGATATCCCCAGGACTAAAATGGTAGTCGTATTTGTCGAGGAGTGCAGCAAAGTCTTCGTGCGTGAAACCTATGTCTTTTGTTGTTGTTTTCTGAGTTACCATGTACTTTTGTTTTCCTATATCTGAATCTCCGATAGTTGGCGGTGCCTCCTGTTAATGTACAGTTTCCAATTTTAGGGGGTTAGACCCAGAAGGATCATCACCCTAAGCGAACAAACTGCCATGAAGAATATCCTTCTCGCCCAAGGCGACAAGGAAGGTCTTAGAAGATTGAGTATGATTTCGTCAATCAGTTTCAGGATACAGACTATTTATCATATCACTATAAATTATAGTTCATAATTGCTGTTAGTGAGACAGTCTTAAGTTTAATCTTTAGATTGGGTAAGAAATGTTACTTTAAGGGGAATTTTTGGGAAAGATAATATCGTAGTCTAAACCCTAGCCATATTATTAGTGCAATCTGAGAAAACCTACCTTTTCATCCTATTAAGTGCCTTGATGGCTAATCCAGTCTACTTATATTGAATCCTAACTGATGCGTAATCTGTGACTCCAGAGGAGAAACCCCGATGAACAAAAAGACTGATACTCCAATGACCTCTCTTTCTCCAGACTCCCATAAGGATAAGGACGTTCCTTGGTGGAATCGTCCCGTGGTGGGTGAAGATAGTATTGTTGAGGACTTGCTGGGAAAGTTGAGTAAAGAAGAAGTCTCCGAAAGTGCGCTATTTTTGCATAATCGGGAGATGACTGATCTCAAGGTCTTTGCTAAAACGGCTCAAGCCATTGATAATGAGAAATTTGGACAAGAAGAGTTCTTAGTCTTTGTGAAGATGCAGTATTTACTGCGTAAAGGAATTAATGAGTATCAGGGTTTATACGAGAGTTTACAACTGCTAAAAGTGGCCATTGATGCGAAAGATTGTTTTATCTCCATTGACCAAGCTGAATTACGCTATCGTGGAACCAAACAGCAAGAGTTCTATAAGTTTGTCGAAAGTTTATTATCAGACCACGAGGATAAAGCAGCCTTCCGTGAACAAGTCCACATGAGATTAGCTGATGTTCTCCCCCAAATTAAAACAGAAGAAGGAAGAACAGCCCTACAAAACTATGCTAAATATCTCGATCAATTATCGGATAGTGAATTAGGATTAAAATTACTGTCCCTGTTTAAAGCCTATCAACTGGCTGACTATTCTATTTTGCGGGTCATCTCTGAGATGATTCAAAGTTTAGGGAAACGGGATTTATTGGACTTCAAAGGGTTAGTATCATTGGTTAGGGTAAATTATGGTGTCTTTGAAAAATTACGGGACATTATTGGGCTGTCCGAACGACAAAGTACCCCAGAAACCTACGGATTAATGATTCAGTTTATTGCTTTATCTAATCGACATGGCATTTCTCATATGAAGTTTGATGACTTAATCAAGGTGATGAAAAAATGGTATAAACCTTACCAAGCGGTCATTGGGATTCGTCACGAACATCCCCCCACTGAATATAAACAACCTAAAGAATTTAAAGAAGCCATTCCAGGGGTGGAAATTTACGAAAAATACAAGAAATGGTTAACAGACAAGAAAACAGGAATGGTCTTTATTGATTTTGGGGATGAAACGTGAACTACCCCAACTAAGCTACGCTATAGTTGGGGCTTCCAAGCCGAAACCGAGAAGTCCAACTATAGTACCCAGGACGGTTTTATTCGTCTTCGGGGCTTCCCACTTCACTCCGAACGTGCTTTCCATTGCGAACAATAGCGAGTCTTACCTTCCCGACCTAGGCAGCAGTCCTAGTTCCTAAGACTGATTGCTGTTCACTACTTATTCAGGACTGATTTTTACCTGTTCTCCTGTACAACGGTTGTCTTTGTAGATGGCGTGGTTTTTGCCGAAAACATGGCTGTGTGACCCAGAACAGAACCCTCTAATCAGTAGGTACAAGTTATCAAGGTGCTGTACTTTGAGCATAACTTTGGTACAAGAGTATGTCAAGCTTAAATTTGACGTAGATAGTTATAATATTTTATAATCTTAGATTGTGTGTCTGATTCGATGCTCGGATCAGGTTATGACATCGCTAAAAGCACAAAGCATCACTCTCACAAGTTTAAACTTTGGGCTACCTGTACGGCAACAACAACAAGGACAAAATTATGAGCTACGCCATTATTGAGGCTGGAGGCACTCAACTTCGGGTTGAACCTGGCCGTTTTTATGATATTAATCGTCTCGCTGCCAACGAAGATGGATCTTATGTGATTGATAAGGTTTTATTGATTAACAATGACGAGGAGATAACCATTGGACAGCCTTTTATTGAAGGGGCTACCGTAGAAGGTACGGTTATGGAAGAACGGCGAGGCCGCAAGGTCATTGTTTATAAAATGCGTCCCAAAAAGAAAACTCGCAAAAAACGGGGTCATCGTCAAGAATTAAGTCGTTTAATGATTAATTCCATTAGTGTTAATGGGTCTGTCATTGCAGATACCACCTCAGACACCACAGAATAATCCTACAATAGACTCAGATTATAAGCAGGAACAACAATTATGGCTCACAAGAAAGGAACAGGAAGTACAAGAAACGGTAGAGACTCGCGGGCCCAGCGACTCGGCGTTAAACGCTACGGTGGTCAAGTGGTTAAAGCTGGCAATATTCTCATTCGTCAACGGGGAACAAGGGTTCACCCTGGAAACAACGTGGGACGGGGGAATGATGATACCCTCTTTGCTTTAATTGATGGGATTGTGACTTTTGAGTATAAAACCAAAAGTCGTAGAAAGGTCAGCGTTTACCCGGTCGCTGCTGAATAACTTTACTTGATGGGTAGGCAAAGTTTGACATAAGTGTTTCCTTTGCCTACCCTACACCCCCATTATTTTAGGTATTCATTTCATTGATTGCATTTTATAGAGGATACATCCGATTTATCTGTAATTTTCTTTTTAAGTCCAACTCCCCCACCTAAAATAGCTAGAAATATAAGACTTAAGGAAGAAGTATGTTCAGGTACAGGTTGACATGGCGCAGGAACACTTCCCCCTCCACCTCCATGAAATGAGACTGTACTGGTTACAGCCTGGCCACCACAAAAATTTCCTCTGGCACTTCCAATAACAGGTCCAGAAACACTTACAAAAGTATTAAGATTATCATCAAGTGAAGAACTATCTCCTAAGTCAGTTATTTGACGCACTTGGAGAGGACCAGTAGTTACTGGCAAAAAGTAGGTGAAGTCGCCTGTTGAACCATCACCCGGTAAATTATTCAGTGTGATATCAAAGTTAGCTGGAGGTAGATCAGGATCAGTGGCATCAAAAAAACCAACAAGATTTAATGATACCAGATCAGTTGGAATAGTATCTAAAAAAACTGTTGTCTCTGTTCCCCCAATTTCAGCAAATTTTGGATTATTCTCAAGTAAAGAAGTTAGATCTGTTGGATTACCAACTACATCAAATCCAGTAACCTCTTCTAGCTGAAAAATCCCAAAATCTATTTCTATTCCATCTAGGGTTAGATCAGGTGGGGGCGTAATAGAAAGTTGGGCAGAAACACTTTCTCCAAAAATAGAAAAACTTGTAGCTACTAGACTCGCGATCGCCAATTTGGGTAAGAAGTTGAGTTTATTCATACATACTCCTCCAAGAAAATAGATATTTTTGAGAATCCTAGATAAACTACTCAAATTTTTCAACTAATCTAGAATTTTTGTAATAAATTCCAATATTTCTTAAAAGTAAAGTCTAAATAATATACAAAAATTGATATTTCTTAGAATTTAATCAAAATATTCTAACCTCCTGACTCCTACAAAGGTGCCAAATGTGAGTTAAGAAATGTCATAACCAAATAAATTAGCATTGACTTCGGTTAAAACAATATCCCCTAACCCATATTCAACCCAACGACGATCAACCATCGCGGCAACATTGGGATCAGACTCTAAGGGTTCCCCCCAGTCGTGATCGGTTTCGGGATACATTTTGGTGGTTGCATCTATTCCCATTCTTCCCCCTAAGCCAATTTTTTCGCTGGCAAAGTCAAGGGTATCAAAGGGGGTTTCCGGTAAGATGAAAACGTCTCTAGAGGGGTCAACTTTAGAACTAATGGCCCAAACCACTTGTCTAGGGTCCCGAATATTAATATCTTTATCCACTACGATGACAAATTTGGTATAAGTAAATTGAGGTAAGGCACTCCAAAAAGCTAAGGCTGCCCGTTTCGCTTGACCCGGATAGGCTTTATCGATGGAGATAATGGCAGCTTTGTAACTTAAGGCTTCCATCGGTAGGAAAAAGTCCGTAATTTCTGAGACTTGCTGCCTTAAAATGGGGGTATAGATACGATTTAAGGCGATCGCCATCATGGCTTCTTCTTTGGGAGGACGACCGCTAAAGGTGGTTAAATAGATAGGATCGTTACGATGGGTCATACAATGGAAGCGGATCAAGGGAGAGTCTTCCACACCGCCATAATAGCCCATGTGATCCCCAAAGGGTCCGTCGGGGAGGACTTCTCCGGGGGTAATGGTTCCTTCGAGAATAAATTCTGCGTCGGCAGGTACGTCTAAATCAAGGGTTTTGCATTTGGTTAAGGAAACCCCTGAACCGCCGTATAACCCTGCAAACAACCATTCTGAGAGGTCTACGGGAATGGGGGTGGCTGCTGCCATAATAATTAAGGGATCAACCCCTAACGCGATCGCAATTTCTAATTTTTTGCCGTTTTCGGCTGCTTTTCTCAGATGTCTGGCCCCACCTCTGACGGATAACCAGTGAACACTCATGGTGTTTTTTGATTGCAACTGGAGGCGATATACTCCCACGTTAGGGGTTCCAGTTTCGCAGTCTTTGGTTATTACCAGTCCTAGGGTAATAATTTTTCCTGCATCTTTGGGATAGGGACGAATAAGGGGTAAAGTATTGAGATCGAGATCGTCTCCTTCAATCACCACTTGTTGACAGGGAGGAAGGAAACTTTTTCCCGGTTTGGCTTTAACTACATCAAATAAAACTTTACCAAAATCGATGGCTTGAGAGACTTTTTTGGGAGGTTTGGGTTGTTGTAGCATGGCTAATTTTTCCCCCAAGGTTTCTAACTCTTGGGGTTCTTCCATGTTCATGGCCCAACAGATTCTTTCAACGGTTCCCATTAAGTTAATGGCCACGGGAAATTTAGCCCCTTTGACATTTTCAAATACTAATCCTGGCCCCCCTGCTTGCAACATCCGATTAGAGATTTCTGCTATTTCTAAATCGGGATCAACTAAGCTAGTGATTCGTCGCAGTTGTCCTCGTTCTTCCAGTTGTTTAATAAATCCCCGTAAGTCTCTGGCCATGGTTTAATAATCTGTTACAACAAAAGTTATTATTACTTACAATTATAGATTATTTTCGCTTTAAAATCTTCTTGACTTGTTGCCATATTTGTGTTTTGATTCCTGTTTCTGTTTTAGTTAATTCTGCATCGTCTGGTGGGGTTTCTCCCAGATAACGATAGTGTTTCCAAATATCCCAATAGGGACAACCTGGTTGAATTTTAATTCCAGCCCAATGTAAATAGTGAAGGGGTTGATTGTTACTGGGATCAATGAGTTGATAACCTTCTTGTTTAAAATGATCTGTTCCTGCCCAATTTCCAGGGTTTTTCTCGGGTTCATGGGCTAAATTAAACCTTTTTTCAACATTTTTTAAAATCATATAATTAATGATGGGTTGATCGGAGGTTTTGTAAGTAAAATCAAAATAATCAATATTTTCTGCACATTCTTCAAAGATTTGATAGATTTTTTCTTCGGACATCAATCCTTTTTTTGATGCCCAAAATCCACCATTAAACATATCTTTTAGTTCAGCTTCAGTAAATACGTTATCATCGATTACTTTTTGAGAAAAAACGTTACGAATTCCTGCTTTATGTTGATAATCATAACAAATAAAATCATAATCAGTAAAATAGTTTAAATCGTCAACTATTTTTTTAAACACAACAATATCAGTATCAATATAGAGAAATTCATCAAATTCTCCGAACCAACAAGCTTGTTTACGAAATTGGTTGGGACGGGCAAAAAAGTCTTCTCCAAAGATACTTTGTAATTTAATTGATAATCTTTCAATAAAATCTAAATCGGGATAAACTGTTACGCCAAAATCTTGATTTAGTTTTTTAGCAATGACCTGATAATTATCATCATAAGGAATGAGAACAATAGGGGTGTTTTTATCATAAAAGCGAATACTTTTTAATAAAGCGATCGCTTGTTCAATTACTTTATCATTAGCGGTAATATAAATCCCTCGGGTCATCATTTTTTCCTCTATTAATTGAGTCCTAATTTTTTAAAAATTTTTTGTGTTAAGTTAGGCTTTTGTTTATAATATACAGGTTCCTGGTTAAATTTAGGTAAGTTTTCGGGGTTATAATAGTAACGATAATATAAGAAAATATCTCGATAGGGAAAATTAATATTGTCTCCTTCGCAAACCTGTCTAAAAATCTGTGAGGAGATACCAATATAATGAATATAAGTTAAGCGATTACCTTTATCATACAAAATATTATCTTTATTTTCAAAATGAGAAGAGGTAACACAACAGCCTGTTTTTTCGTCTTTTGGTAAGTTTAAAGCTAAATTATAAATAGAACAATCCGATCGCATCATCATGTAGTTAATGAGGGTTTGATCAGGAGCCATACAATATAATATTTCGGCTTCTCCTTTGTCTAAGTAGTTGATTAATTGCTTTCTTTTATCTTCAGAGAATAGGTCTTTTTTAGACCCATAAAAACCTGAGCAAAAAATTTCGTTTTTTAATCTTTTCTCATTAAAAACTGTTCTTAATTTACTTGAATTAACATCATAAACATGGCTTAAATCTTTATACTGAAAATCATAAACAATGCAATCATTATTTTCTAATTGATCAAAAATAGAGTCTAAAGGACTCATTAAAATGGTATCAGCATCCATATAAATAAACCGATCAAACGGTCCATCAAAAGCGCAATAACGGCGATGGGTTCCGAAGCGATGATAACCCTTACTTCCCGATTTTTCCCATCTTTGACGCGCTGTTGGATGGGTATCCCAAACCGCTTTAGCAAAACCATCCCATCGTTGTATAGAAACAGAATCATCGTATAATGTTACTTGGGGACGAGACGAAATTTCGGCTCTTAATTTGTCTGTATTATCGTCATAGGGATAAATACAAACAGGCATTTCTTTATCATAAATGGCTTCAATACTGTTAAGTAAAGCAATAATTTGATCGAAAACGCGATCATTACCAAGGGTACAAATTCCATCCATATCATATAATAGTTAAACGTTTCAAAATTTTTCGACAAAATCTGATAACCAATTCATTAAATTTAATTTATGAAGAATAATTTGTCTCGCTTCTGCGATCGCCGATTTTGCTTCATGCCAGGCATCCAAATTAGCAGTGACCTCCTTTATGTATTCTAATCCTTTTTCGTCCAGACTGGGTAATCGTAAAAAGCTACCGGGAGGTAATAACTTATCTGCTGCACTTCCCCCATAATAAATCGGCAAACACCAACATAACAAAGCATCCCATAACTTTTCACTCACATATAATTCATTATCGGCATAATTTTCGATGGATAAATTATAATAATAGGGAGCCATGCCATGCCATTTATTGTCTAAAGTTCCTTGACTTTGAGTTGACTCAGGTAAATTTCTACCATAGAGATCAAACTCAAAATTATTATCTCTTAATAACTGTAAAAAAGCGAGACGACGGCGATGATTTTCAGTGCGATTAATGCCTGATGTTATCCAACTACACGGTTTAACTTTTTCGGGAATATTGCCCTTATCTAAGACATCAAACTCATGATTAATGTACCAAATTGCCGGCATATAATCGGGGTGAGGGGCAAAATCATCTGGACCAGAAACATAACCACAATAACGACTTGCATCATTATAATTAGCGCAGTTACGATTAATAACTTCTTCGAGGGGAGGTTCTCTTAATAAATAAATAATCCGTTCTTGAGGAACATCTCTGAGTAAGGAAGGAATATTAAGAGATGAAACTTGAGATTTTTGCCAACGTTTCCACCAAGGTTTAGGAGAAGGAGGAAGGGGAAAATCGAACTGATAGAGTAACAAAAAATCAGGGTTAGGCGCATTAGCTAACATTTGGATATTATCCCAAAGTCCAAAAGGTTTAGGGGTTTGCTTCCATAACCAATCTCGTCTATTTTGTAATCCTTTATAACTGCTTAGCATTCCAACGATTTTTTGGCTCACACAATCATTCCTCTTGTTAGTTTTAGTGATCTTAATTAAATATCATATCAGTGAACTCTGTTAGAGTTAATCCTTGTTGACATACTCCCGCCGTTAAGCTCCTAAGTCGCTATAACGGGGGATTCTTAAATTTACATTTAAGATTTCCTGCTTCACAGATTGGTAACTAGGCAAAGCCCCCGTCCCATCATCTCCACAGGCATTTTCTAATACGCTATGCCCTAGCGCACTTCGACTATGCTCGGTGTGAACATATTCTTCTACACCACGATTTCTGATAACTTGTGCTGCGGCCACATCTCGGTGGGTTGTATACCCGCATTCAGGACAATTATGTTCCCTCATATCCAGGGTTTTCTTGCCAGTATGAAACCCACAATTAGGACATATTTGAGATGTAAAATTCTTGTCAACTTCAGCGACAAAAACATCTCTTTTCCATACTACCCACTTCAGGATGGTTAGAAATTGCCCAAAACCAGCATCAAGACAATGCTTAGACAACATTCCTCTTCCCCATGACCGAAAATCAATATCTTCAATAAATATCGATTGTCCTTGGTCACAAAGGTGATGGCCTAATTTAAAATGCCAGTCTTTACGAGTATCAGAAATTCTTTGATGTAGTCTTGCTATCTTTTGGTTTAACTTGTGTCTATTATTAGAGCCTTTTTTCTTATTCCTTAATCTACGTTGCAGCAACTTCCGCTTGCGTTGTAGCCGATTTAAGAAGCGAGGTCTATCTACAAGTTCTCCATCTGAAGTAGCTAAGAATTTATCTAAGCCTAAGTCAATTCCTAACGGATGTCCATGAAACGGTACGTCAGGAATATTAACATCTAACTGCATTGAGAGCATCACAAAATAGCCTGATGCTCTCCTAACAATACGAGCTTGTTTTATGTCGAATCCATCAGGTATATCTCTAGATTTCCTACACTTTATCCATCCTAATTGTGGTAATTTAATCTGACTACCTTTAACACAATCTTTGAGCATTTGAGGATACACATAAGACCGCATTCTATACTTATTTTTAAAGCGAGGAAACCCTAACTTTTTAGACTGCATATCGGCAAAAGCCCTATCCAGAGTCCTCAAGACTTGCTGTAAAACTTGAGCATTTACTGATTTGAGTATTTCATTAGTTTTCTTAGCTTTTGTTAATGATGAAGCTTGATTGTGATAATTAGGATAAGGAATATCAGGAGAGATGATATATTCCTGAGTTAACGAGCAAGCATTTACAGGTGATTTTCTAGAGTTTAGCCAATCCTTACGCTCTCTCAAAGCATAATTCCAGACGGAACCACAAACATTCAAGGTGTGTTCTATAACCTCGATTTGTTGCTTATCAGGAATTAGCTTGAATTCGTAAGTTAAGGTGAGCATTAGTTTGACCACTCTTAATACTTCCCCTATCTTAACTTAATCTACACAATACGTAAACCTATGTAAGTCATCTCCCGTTAATTTCTATGAGTCTTTTTTTCGGGAGAAATATAACGGGAGTCGTCTTTTTGCATTTTTAGATAGAATAAATATTAACTATTTAAGATTAACTATAATTGAAAGACTATCGACCCACGGGGAATATTTGTCGGCGGCAATTAATGAGATTCATGATCTTATCTGGACTCATGACCAGTTTACCCGTAGCTTGTCAGAAATCAAAGACGGATAACTCAAACATAAACCAGACATTTGATTGGGGACAGTTTGCAGGAACAGAGGTTTCCTTGTTCCTGAATGCTCATCCCTGGACAGAAGGTGTTAAACCCTATCTATCGGATTTTGAGGCGTTAACCGATATTAAGATTAACATGAAGATAGTGCCTGAACCGAATTATTTTCAGGTAATGGAGTCCACCCTTGAGAGTGATTCAGAAGCCATAGATGCCTTTTTTTTACCCATGGATTCAACAGCATATCGGTTGTGGCGCAAAAATCTATTGTACCCGTTAACCTCCTTAATTAATAATCCGAAATTGACCGAATCAAATTATAATCTGTATGATTTTCCTGAGAATTTTCGCTTAGCTGCTACTTATCCCCCAGAAGACAGTAATCAAAGCTTATTTGGCATTCCTGCCACCTTTGAAGCTTATATTCTCTTCTATAATAAGACATTAATTAATGAGTATTTAAACGGCCTTGTCCCAAAAACCATGAGTGAACTTGTAAAATCGGCTCTCAAGGTCAAGGAAATGGCAAAAGACAAGCTGTTTGGGGCAGTCATCCGGGGAATTCCTTCAGATACGATCATTGATACTGTTACGGGCATTGTCCTTGATCATTGGGGTTCACAACCTTGCCCCTTACCCTATAATATCTGGTTCGATGGAAGTTGGGATAAGCCCCGTTTTACCAATAAACGAATTATGGCCGGATTAAGGAACTATGCTCAACTGATGCAAGCGGGGCCCCCTAATATTAAAGAAATGGACTGGCCTGAGGCTACTCGTCTGTTTCGGGAAGGAAAAGCCGCCTTTTATATTGATGCCAGTTTATTCGGCCCCGACTTTGAGAATCCAAACTTATCTCAAATAGCAGGAAACGTGGGTTATACGGTTTTGCCCCCTTCACGCCAGAAGAGTATCACAGGGCATTGGCTTTGGGGATTAGGCATTGCTCAAAAGGCAAAAAACCCCCAAGCAGCCTGGTTATTTATTCAATGGGCCACCAGTCAGATGATGGAACCGAAAATTGGCGTAATGACAGGGGGTGTACCTCGGTTTTCCTCTTGGGTTATGGACTCAATCTACACCGAAGCCATGAATATTGACTATGCGTTAGCAGTGCAAACAGCCATGCAGACTTCCCGTCCGACGGTTGTCCTCCATCCCCGTTGGAATCAAGGGGCCCAAGCCATTGCCACCACTATTCACGAGCTTTATGATGGTGGTAATGAGGAGATGGCTATGGGTAAACTACAAAGCCAGATGAAGGAAATTATGGGTGAGTTTCCAGAGGAAGATTAATGCTATCTAAACTGCACTGGATAAAAACCATTCGGGGTCAACTGATGTTAGGATTCGGGGGAATTCTATTGTTGAACCTCATCAGTGCAGTCATAATTTATGGAACCTTACGATATTTTCGTGATCAAGCTCAAGGAACCATTGATTATGCGACCCGTGTCCGAGAATTAAGTCTGGAACTGAAAAGCAATTTTTTACTAGCGCGAAAAGCTGAATATCGTTTATTAAATAACTGGCAACTCAAACAAGTCAGTCCAGAGATTCAAAACGCCATCAATAACCAAAACCATTATCTAAATCAAGCCCGTCAAAACCTAGTGGCGATGCAAACCCTAGAGGAGAAGCACTCAGATATAGAAGAGGAACTAACCAAACTCCAATCCTTATTTAATAACTATGAATCTGCGTTTAAAGGTACGGCTAAGCGAATTATTAATAGTGATGAAGGATATCAACTCCATCAAAAACTACAAACCCTCATCAACCAGTTTGTTCATGACCGAACCCTAGGAGGCAATAGAACTATACAGAGGCTGTTCTGGACAGCCATTGTAGAACAGCAAAACTATTTTCAAATGGAAAAAACAGGCTCGGCCAACGATTTACAGGTTAGTCTGCAAGAACTCGAAAATGCCCTCAAAATGAGTTCGACCCAGACATCGGTTAATCAATTAGCCCAAACCTATGTGAGTACCCTAGAGGAACTTTTATTATTAGAGCAACAAGTTGTATTCAATCAAATTGTTGCAGAAAGTATTAATAAGGAAATTGATCGCATTCTTGGAGTGATTGGCCAACGAACCAAAACTCAAGCAGAGCAAGCTCGGTTAGAATTAATCCGAACGGCTGATTATACTCGTATGGCTCTATTAGCCACCGCTATCATCGCTTTAGGGCTAACACTATGGGTCAGTTTCTGGTTAGGAAAAGCCATTGTTCAGCCTTTAACGCAATTAACAGAGGTTTCAGACCGTATTGCCCAAGGTTCTCTAGAAGAGACGCTCAACTTCTCATCGGGTAATGAATTTGGGGTTGTGGCCAACGCTCTTAATACCATGCTCACTGAATTAAGAGAAACCCTCACCCACCTTGAACAACGGGTAATAGACCGCACCCAAGCTTTACAAGCAAAAACCGAATCCCTGGAAACAACCCTGAGAAAACTGCGTTTGAGCGAAGCTAACTATTATCAACTGATTAACAATCTTCAAGCCGGCGTGGTTATTTTCAGTCCTGACGGTAACATGAGGATGGCTAATTTAGCGGCCTCGCATTTATTGGATATTGCTTCTGAGAATTTATCTTTATCTTCTTGTTTGGAGAAGGGTATCATGTTTGTTGACGAGTCAGGGGCAATACTCCCATTTGAACAATATCCTTGTCAGCAAGTTTTGGCAACCCAAGTTCCCTTGCAAAATTATGTCATGGGTATCCGACGGAAGTCTTCCCTAGACACTATTTGGACGCTAGTTAATGCTTTTCCTTCTTTTGACGACCAAAACCGTTTAACTGAAGTGGTGGTGCTGCTTCTGGATATTACTGAGCGCAAGGTGGCGGAGGAACAGTTACGTTATCGTGCGCTTCATGATGCTTTGACGATGTTGCCTAACCGTACTTTGCTTATAGAAAGGTTAGACTACGCAATTCAAAGGTTTAAACGTCATCCTGATAGTCTTTTTGCAGTGTTATTTATTGATTTAAACCGCTTCAAGGTAATTAATGATAGTTTAGGCCATTTTATTGGTGATCAACTGCTCATTTATATTGCTGATACCCTTAAACGTCATGTTCGTAGTTGTGATACAGTAGCGCGACTGGGAGGAGATGAATTTGTCATTCTTCTGGAAGATATTAACAGTCCCCATCAGGTGGTACAGGTTATTGAACGCATTGAGGAAGATATTAAAAAGCCGATTCAGTTGATGAATAAAACCCTGTTTACTTCGGCTAGTATTGGGATTGCGTTGAGTAGTTCAGACTATGATACGGCAGAAGATATTTTACGGGATGCGGATAACGCGATGTATCGCGCCAAAGCCAATAATTTAAGGAGTTACGAACTGTTTAATGTGGAAATGCGTCAAACGGTACAGGAAATCTTTGAGCTTGAAACAAGTTTGCGAGAAGCTTTAGAACAGCAACAATTTACGTTATATTATCAACCCATTGTGGCTACTCGTTCTTTGCAATTATTGGGGTTTGAAGCGTTGGTGCGTTGGCGACATCCTGAAAAGGGGTTGATTTCTCCAGGAAAGTTTATTCCTTTGGCTGAAGAAACAGGATTAATTATTCCCTTGAGTGAATGGATTTTTGAAGAAGCTTGTGGTCAAATGTCCCAATGGTGCGCTGATTTTCCTACTGCTAATTCCCTAAAAATGAGTGTTAATATTGCTGGGTATCATTTTCAATCTCCTCAATTTTTGAACACCATCAATCAAACGTTAGCTAAGACTCAGTTATCAGGAAAAAATCTGAAATTAGAGTTAACCGAAAGTTTATTGATTAAAAATACGGATAGAGTTATTTCTCTCCTTCCTCAGTTACAAGAACAGGGTATTGAAATTAGTTTGGATGATTTTGGGACGGGTTATTCTTCTTTAAATTATTTGAAACGGTTTCCTATTAATACCCTGAAAATTGATAAATCTTTTGTGGATGGTTTAGACTATAATTATAATCAAGCTGATGTTAGTATCGTTAAAGCCATTATTAATATTGCCCAATCTTTAGGTATGAATTTAGTAGCGGAAGGAGTGGAAACCGATTTTCAGCGTCAACAATTACAAGGGTTAGAATGCGAGGCCATTCAAGGATATTTATTCGCCCCTCCTTTACCCTCTGAAAAAGCGACAACTCTTATTAATAGTCATGCTTATAAGATATATTAAAATCACAATGAAACAAAACCGACCTCCTTTATGGTTAAAATAGTGAGCAAGATGCTCACATTCCTCTGTGTCAAACTTATTTGAAACGACTATACCGATCAATTAGTACCAAAAGAAATATGTTGATCTTGAAAAATAATAATCCTATTACCAATTACAACTTGAGGATATAACGGATGATTAATAAGTTTTAAGTCAGGAATTTTATGATTGTGAACTGTCATAATTACAAAAAAATCACCTTTTCCTTTAGCAATAATTTTCTGGTCATTATTATCGTAGTTTAAGTTAATGGTTTGAGGAGTCACAAACGTTCCTTTCATGCTTACATTCCCATCACCTTTAATCATAAAGGTATTCTGATCAATTTTCACATCTTTTTGGGTATTCATTACCCATGTATGATCATTTTGAGGATCATCAAATTGATCAACAATCGCAAATAAACCAGGAACTCCTGAAAGATTAGAATAATCAACAGCGAAGGATCTTAACCAATCTTTTCCTTGTAAACTAACAATACCTGAACCATCTTTTTGTGATTCAAAATAAATGGTTTTCATGGTTAATTGACGAGAGTTTTCTTGAATAATAATATTTTCATTTTCTGGTTTATTTTTACTTTCTCCTGCGATCGCCCAATTTTCTCCCAACCCCCAAATACGGAAACTTCCCGCATCTGGAAATGACCAAGATTTATTCAAATGTTCTTGTTTTCCATAAATACTAGCTACAAAATCCTTCTTATCTTTCCACTGGTTACGAAAGATATAAAATCCCTTTTTATCATCTCTTAAAACCTTATCAAAAATCTGAGAAGGGTGCTTAATTGATAGTTTTTCGGAATAATTAACCAATAAAAAAATAGCATCTAAAGGAGACTTAATTCCAAAACTTTGATCTCCATTTTTTCCCCAATAATGATCAAATCCCCACATCACTCCAGGTAAAAATTTCAGAGGTACTAAACCCATTCCCATTGCAAATAATGACCCTTCTGGATAATATCTATGTCGTCCATAACTAGGAATAGGATAACTGTTATTTCTGGGAACAATTCGCATTAAATAGTGAGGTAATAACCAAGCTAAATTAGAGCTTTCGGTGGCAAAATTTTCCCCTTTAACATGATAGTAACCTGTGAAAAAAGGAAATAAGGTTAAGATAAATGGTTCAGTGGTGTAATGATCCCCTTCTGTCCCAAACCCCTTATCTCCGATCGCGGTTTCTAAGTAACGAACAATATTCCGTTTTGCAATGGTTAAAAGTTGTTCACGAGGTATTTTTTGGGAAAAATTGGCTTCTGGTTCTTTTAAAATCGCTAATGCTGCTAATCCTGCGGCTCCTCTTGCCCTAGCATTCCAATTACTCCATGCTGTCGGGTTCCATCCTCTGTCTGGGGTTCCCTCAATCAATAATTGTGCTTGTTGAGCCAGCCAATTAGATACAAGGAGGCGATTATTATCTTCCCAATAAGGGTAACACAAGTCATAAGCGATCGCTACCCCGGCCACCACTGGAGACAGTTCAAATAAGCGACGATAGGAGGTATTAACGGCGGTTTTTACCACTGTCCAAGCATCATCCGCTTGATTAGGGTTTTCTTCTATTAATGCTAGAAAACATTGTCCTGCTGCGTGATATCCTGCATTGGGAACATATCCATCATAGGTAACAGTTTGATTGAGAGTTTCTTTTAATTTCTGAATAATTTTTTTACCCGTTTTTGTCTTGACTTTTTTCCTTAATTCTGGTAAAGTTCCTTCTCGGAATACTAACCGAGGATGTTCTTGAGGTTGAATCGGTTTATGATAGGTTAAAGGTTGAGGATATAAGATTTTTTTAACAGCAGAAGCCTTTCCTTGTAATAATGTGTTCTTGAACTTTCCTTGATAATTTCCAATAAAAATTTTGTTATTTTTTGGAGTTAATTCAATTTTATAATTAGCCTTTCCTGATAAGGATAACCAAGGATCAGAGTTAATGGTTAAATCAACGTCTAGAATCCACTGATTACTAGATTGATTAACCGTAACGATTCCTTGATGTTCCGCTTGATTAAAATCGGGAGCAAATCCCCAAATTTCAGAGTTACAGCGATTATTCTCACAGATTAAATCGAGGGTAATATCTTGATAAGATAGCTTTTGATTATAATTTGTCCACAGTGCTTTTTCTAAAACAATACTAACTTTTTCTGACAGAGTATTATTGGATAACGTTGGTGTATAAATCCCAAACACTATCCAGTAAACTGTCAGAATTGTAATGATCAGCGCTCGAAACTTCATCATTAAACAAAAACAAAATAATTACTGTTTAAATCTAAGTTGCTAGTATTTTTCACAACACCAATTAATTCATCTTGCATACCACTATTTTCTAAAAAGATGCCTTGAGCATCGGTTCCAAAAGGGGAAGTACCCAGATAATAATCATCTATTTCTCCATGTAATTGAATGATATCTTGAGAGACATCAAAATCAGAAATTTCTAAGTAATCTTGTTGTCCATAGTTATCGTAAAAAGATTCAGTTTCATTACCCAAAGCAAAAACATCGGAATTAATTCCTGCTAATTGAGAATGACTCAATCCTGTTAAAGAAGTAACCCCTGAACCCGATAACGTTCCCTCACCTTCAATGGCTAAAAAATTGATATTTTCAGTGGTATGATTGGTTTCACTATCATTACTGGTATCTTCTTCAATCTTAATGTTAACGCTACCCTTGGTTAGATTTTGATACCTTAATCCTGAAGGATCTGAACCATCAAAAGTGGTAATATTTCCTAAGAATTTGGGTGCATTACTGAAGTTATTTCCAAAGTTAATGGTATGCCAGTTATGGGTGACTCGATCCCCAGTATTCCCTGCGATAAAATCATTACCGTCCCAACTTCCTTGGCCGGGAGAAATAGCTAACCAAGCAATAGTTTCTGTCCCATGTCCACTAGACTTATAAGCTTCTTCTTTTTCTAAAGCAACCTTAAATCCACTGTTAGTTATATTATTTTGACGAGTTCGGACAAAGGTAGCATCCTCATCTGTTTGAACTTGAGTTAAGACGACCGGCGTATCAGAAAAGTCATAATTAAAGTTAATGGTTTCCCAGTTGGATGTAGTAATGGCATCAGTGGTGATTGTCCCAACCTCGATAATCGTGCCGTCTGCCAGTTCCCAAACCCCTTGTTCAAGGACTAAGAAACTAAAACTTTCTGTTGTATGGAAGCCACTGTGAGTATTCCTATTAATTAATTTAGTTTCTTGAAGTTCAACCGAAAAGTTATTGCTTTGAATATCAGTAATTCTTATGGTTGAAGGATCAGCACCATTGTAGGATAAAGGTTGAGCAAAGATAACCGGATTAATAAAGTTATGATCAAAATTAATAGTTTGATTTTGATGGTTTAAATTAGTAATTTGACCAATTTGGGCAATGATCAGATCGTTGTTAACGGGATTATTTTCAGGGGGATTATCAAATCCATTGGATGATACCTGAGAAGTTTCTCTAGAGGGAACCATATCTAGGATGGCATTTCCTAATTTTTCGATGTTTAATACTTTCCCGGCGTATTCAGGGTTATTAACAACATCGTCTCCTTGTTTGAGTAACTCTCGAATTTCATCTAAGGTTAATTTCCGTCCCAACTCTTGTACAGCCAATTGTTGTGCGATCGCCACTGCCCCTGCCACTTGAGGTGCGGACATACTGGTTCCAGATAGAGTAGTCGTACCACCATTCCTATTAGCTGCTTTAATATTCAGACCCCGAGCAAACGCATCCGTTAAGTTAGAATGATATTGAAATGATTTAACAATTTCACGTTGATTGTTGACGGCTGAGATGGCTAAAGAATTAATACTTGCTGCTGGATAGGCAACCCCATATTCTTTTTTATTACCCGCAGCAGAAACCACAATGACATTCTTGTCGGCTAATGTTTCTAACTCGTCCTCGATGTTCCCACCCAAAAACCAGGGAATTTCATAGTTACGCCCATTACTGATGGACATATTAACACTAGCGATATTATACCTATCAGAATTATTAACTACCCACTGTAAAGCCTGTTCTATATCATAAAAATTAGCTTTATTATTGTTATCAAAAACTTTTAAGGCAATAATATTAGCACCAGGGGCTATACCTGGATAAGTTGAATTGCTCGAAGCGGCAATACTGGCCACATGGCTGCCGTGGTTGTTAGGATCGCTAGCATTATTATCATCATTACTGCTGGGATCACTAAAATTTTCTAAAGGAGTAGCAGCAAAATCATAGTGGTAAACAATCTTGTCTGCGACTCCATCCCTATCAAGATCAGGACCAAAATAGGGATGATCTAAATCGATTCCTGTGTCCAGAACGGCAATACTGTAACCCGTTCCATCAATACGTCGACCATTATTATCAAAAACAACACCATAATTAGCCATTTGATTTCCTCCCAAATTTTTCAATCACTTTTAACGGCATTTTTAAATATTTTTCAGAGAATTAACTTTTTTTAGTTAACGATGATAACCTTTAAAAAGTTCCTAAAAAGTCATTGTTTTAAAACTCCATTGGAATTAAATCAAACCTAATTCACTCAATTCTCATAATTTAGTTAACCAGAAAATTATAAAAAAGTCGATAACAAAAAGCAAGGGGTGGCTAGAGTCAAAGTAAAATGAAAACTTATGATTCGGTTTATCAAAGGTTATGGATATTGTCCACTTGTTTATAGCAGTTTTCATATCAATAGATTAACGATATCAATGAAAATCCCCCCCACACTCCCCACCCCTCCCAAACTTCCCACACTCACTCAACCGAAATGTTGATACATCCAATTGAAAACTGCTATTAGACAAAAGGACTTAACTAAACCTGAGTTCGGGATAATAAGATGAAAAAAACCATAGTAAATATACAAAAATAAAATAGCTCTTCGGGCGAGGCAGGAGGCAGACGAGCGACCCCGCGCCGCCTTACGGTGAGTCCAGTGCGGTCTTGGGGGTTTCCCCCACGCAGCACCTCGCGAACCCGAAGGGCGCAAGGGAACGCGCGAGGAGGGAAAATTTTTAGTAATTGAAAACTGCTCTACCCTACTCTTCGGGTAAGAAGGATGTCAAAATATGATATAACGATCAAATCAAGATGGTAAAAAGCCAACCATTATGAATTTAAGTGATATTACTCATCCAAACCAGCTACACGGTTTATCAATTCGACAATTAGAAGATATTGCCCGTCAGATTCGAGAAAAGCATTTACAGACCATTGCTGCCAGTGGAGGTCACCTCGGTCCAGGGTTAGGGGTGGTAGAACTAACCGTTGCCCTTTATCAAACCCTTGATCTTGATCGAGATAAAGTGATCTGGGATGTAGGCCATCAAGCCTATCCCCATAAAATGTTGACTGGTCGTTATCATCGTTTTCATACCTTACGGCAAAAAGACGGTATTGCTGGCTACCTAAAACGCTGCGAAAGCCAATTTGACCATTTTGGAGCCGGACACGCTTCTACAAGCATTTCTGCTGGCTTAGGAATGGCATTAGCCAGAGACGCTAAGGGAGAAGATTACAAAGTTGTCTCTATCATTGGGGATGGGGCCCTAACCGGTGGTATGGCTTTAGAAGCGATTAACCATGCCGGACATTTACCCCACACTAACTTAATGGTGGTCTTAAACGACAACGAAATGTCCATTTCCCCTAATGTGGGGGCGATTTCTCGCTACCTTAATAAAGTTCGTCTCAGCGATCCGGTCCAGTTTCTCTCGGATAACCTCGAAGAACAATTTAAACATTTACCCTTCTTAGGGGACTCTTTGACTCCGGAAATGGAACGGGTTAAAGAAGGGATGAAACGGTTAGCCATGCCTAAAGTTGGGGCGGTGATCGAGGAGTTAGGGTTTAAGTATTTTGGCCCCATTGATGGTCATAATTTAGAAGAACTCATTTCTACCTTTAAACAGGCCCATAAAACCCCTGGCCCTGTGTTTGTTCACGTCGCTACAGTTAAAGGAAAAGGCTATGAATTAGCCGAAAAAGATCAGGTGGGTTATCATGCCCAAAGTCCCTTTAATTTGGCGACTGGTAAAGCCATTCCTTCTAATAAACCTAAACCGCCCAGTTATTCCAAGGTTTTCGCTCATACCCTGACAACCCTAGCGCAAAATAATCCGAAAATTGTCGGTATTACGGCAGCGATGGCCACGGGAACGGGGTTAGATAAACTTCATGCGAAACTGCCTAAACAGTACATCGATGTGGGTATTGCTGAGCAACACGCGGTGACTTTATCGGCGGGGTTAGCTTGTGAGGGAATGCGTCCCGTAGTAGCGATTTACTCCACTTTCTTACAACGGGCTTATGATCAGGTGTTACACGACGTTTGTATCCAAAATCTACCTGTTTTCTTATGTTTAGATCGAGCGGGTATTGTGGGGGCTGACGGACCGACTCACCAAGGATTATACGACATCGCCTATCTGCGTTGTATTCCCAATTTAACCATCATGGCCCCGAAAGATGAGGCAGAATTACAACGGATGGTGGTAACCGGTATCAACTATACTGATGGACCCATTGCTATGCGTTATCCTCGCGGTAGTGGTGTGGGTGTTCCGTTGATGGAAGAAGGTTGGGAACCGATTCCCGTGGGTAAAGGAGAAATTCTTCGCAATGGAGATGATGTACTTCTCGTTGCTTACGGAACGATGGTCCATCAATCTTTACAAGTGGCCGAACTTCTTAAGGAACATGGCATTGAAGCAACGGTCATTAATGCCCGATTTGTCAAACCTTTGGATACGGAGTTAATTGTGCCATTGGCGCAGCGTATTGGCAAGGTGGTTACTTTAGAGGAAGGCTGTTTAATGGGTGGTTTTGGTTCGGCTGTGGCTGAAGCATTACTGGACCATGATGTGGTTGTTCCTGTTAAACGGTTTGGGGTTCCTGATAAATTAGTAGATCATGCTAAACCCGATGAATCTAAGGCTGATTTAGGGTTAACCAGTCCTCAAATTGCTGAACAAATCAGACAACTGTTTTTTAAGGTACCACAACCTTCTGTGGTGAGTTAAAGTTAGATAATATTTGTAGGGGAAATTTATAAATTTCCCCTGATTGTATAACCCTAGCAATAGGGTTTTTTTATTGACAGAGATAATTATTACCAAAAATGCTCAACCAATTTATAAACTAACTAGAATTAATCAACCAACTCCCAAACGCCGTCATCGTGGCACTGCCAAAGGTTTAATAACAATGAGTAGTGATTTTGATGAACCATTACCCGAATTTACAGAATATATGTATTGAAATATTTATTAGATACTCATACTTTTCTATGGTTTGTTAACGATAGTGACGAAATATCTGAACAACTTTTTAATTTACTTGAATCTGATGTTGATTTATTTTTAAGTATTGCTAGTCTTTGGGAAATAGCGATTAAAGTTAATATTGGTAAATTAACTTTACCGAAACTATATGCCAATTTTATTAGTGAACAAATTAAACTAAATGATATCGAAATTTTGCCTATTTCTTTAGAGCATTTAAACTTGATTTGTACTTTGCCTATATATCATAAAGATTCTTTTGATAGATTAATTATTGCCTAAAGTTTAGTAGAAAATTTGACAGTTATTAGTAAAGATTCTGCTTTTGATGCTTATCCTATTACAAAACTATGGGAAGTTTACCCATAGTGAAGATATTTTTTAGTTACAAATATATCTTTTATATCCATAACCATCAATATAAGGATATTTTTTTGTATCAACAGTACAATTATTTAAGTCAATTTCTGCATTAAAGTTAACTGTCCAAACTTCTAAAGGTTTAGACATATTATTAACTATTTCTTGTAGCTTTGTAGTTGATTGTGGATCATTATCTATTATTTGATGAATAAATAAAAAGTCAGTATTTTCTAGTTCATTATTTCTGTTTAATTCTAATCCTATTCCCATCATTTCCCCTACTTGAACTAAACTTTTATGAGTGGTAGCAATAAGGACAGGTTGGGATGAATTTTCTTGGATAACTGTTATTAATTGTTCGGGACGATAATATTTTTGATATCCTAAATTAATAAGAACAGTTACAGCACCTAAAAACCCCATCAACCACACAGCATAAAAGGCTAATTTACCATTACAGTTCAATTTATCATACAATTTACTCAGTAATATTAAGGGATTAATTGTTTCTTTTGCTTGTAATTGTTCATTTTCTCGTTTAATTTCATGCCATAAAATACCTAAACTTGCTCCCACTAATACTATCACCGCAGGAAAATAAGTAAAACTATAACGAGCAGCACGGGTTAAGTCAACTCCAACTCCATAAGTAATGATCAAAAATAAAGAAATTACACCAACAATAAAGGTCATCAAAATCAACAGGGAAAGACGAAATTGATTCAACTTTAATCCTTTTTTTATTCCTCTAATACTATAAGGAATTAACCAGATAAAAAATAGCAATAAAATTAAACCAGAAAGAATAACAATAGGAATAGAAGAAGATTCAACGGGTAACAAAGAAATCATTGGAACCCAAACCGCTAATAACTGCAATGGGGGACTGATAGCATATAAAATATGACTTAAGGGATGAATCCAAGTAATCATATTATTACCGTAACCGTAAGAAATAGCTAACAACATCCAGACTAGACCTGTAGTAGACGTTCCTAGAATAGCTGCTAAAAGACGGATGATATTTCGTTGACTTAACTGTGATAAATTGTTTCTATATTTAGCATAAATAAGAATAACTAAAGTTATTGCTTCTGAAATGAGTGTTAAAACAAAGAAATAATGAACCGATAACCCTAAACTATTCACTAAAATCCAGCTAAATACTAACCATAAGGGAATAATCGATTGTTGATAAAGATGTCTGAGAGTAAGGATTAAACAGAGTAAAGAAGCAATCACAAATAAAATACTTAAGGTATAATGACGGGCTTCTTGTGCTAAGAAAATACCGAAAGAAGAAACCGCCATCAAACTAGCACTAATTTGTCCCACTAATCGAGAACGAAACGCAATTTTTCCTAAAAAATAAACCCCAGGAATGGATAAAATTCCTAAAAAAGCAGGAAGTGATCGCATCACTCCCACATCCACATATTCCCCTACATTTTGAAATAATTTCACCCATAAATGAACTAAAACAAAATACAAAGGAGGATGATTATCTTCTTGCAGTAATAAAGAAACAACCTCACTAATTCCTGCGTCCCCATTAACACGAAGTGGTTGCAAAAGGGTATCCAATGAAATAACCTGATTCAAAGGAACTGAGCGAAAATCATTTCCTAAACTAAACACCATTGTGGCAAATTCATCAGTCCAAGGGGGTTTAGCGGCCAAATTTGTAAAGCGGAGAAACCCACCTACAATCATCCATAACCCTAATAATACCCAATCATTGACTTGGGATAACTGATTTACCCACTGTTTAGACGACTCAAGTTTTAACACAGAAAATCCTCACAACCAAACTTTAAATAAAATAACCTATATTGACACTATGCAGCTTATAGATTGGATTATTGTCTTAATATATCTCTTTGCGACGATGGCTATAGGATTATTGTTGTCCCATAGAGAAACAAAATCTCCAGACAATCCAAAAAAGAAAAAAGACGAAGATTGGATTGACAAAGTCATTGGAGGAAGAAACCTTCCTTGGTGGTTAGCAGGAACCAGTATGGCCGCCACCACTTTTTCTATCGATACCCCCTTGTACATTTGTGGACTGGTAGCCTCAAGAGGTATTGCAGGAAACTGGGAATGGTGGAGTTTTGGCATTGCCCACATTGTTCTTATTTACGTCTTTGCAGGGCTATGGAGACGGTCAGAAATGGTCACGGACGCTGAATTAACAGAATTGCGTTACGGCGGTTCTACAGCAGCCATTTTGCGGGCAACCAAAGCCTTTTTATTTGCCGTTCCTATCAATTGTATCGGCATCGGTTACGCCATGTTGGCCATGGTTAAAGTGGTGGATGCCTTACAGTTATGGCAAAGTTTGGGGTTTGACCCTGGAGAGGCCGCAAAACTGTGGACGGTGATTGCTTTAAGTGTATTTGTTCTTATTTATACCGCAGCTTCGGGACTTTGGGGGGTGGTTGTTACGGACTTTTTCCAATTTTTCTTGGGACTATTCGGGGCGACGTTAGTGGCTATTATTGCGGTGAATGATGCCGGCGGAATGCACCAATTAATCCCCAATGTTCAAGAAATAACCAATTTTGATGTTTTATCGTTTATTCCGATTAGTCATAATGGCGGTTTAAGTTTTACTTGGAATGATGCTGCGGGAATTACAGCGACTACGTTTTCGGCCTATCTTTTCGTACAATGGTGGTCTTTTCGTCGTAGCGATGGAGGTGGGGAATTTGTGCAAAGATTGTTAGCAGTTAAAGGAGAAGGAGAAGAAGCCACAAAAGAAGCAGAAAAAGCCACTTGGCTTTTTAACATTCTCAACTATATTGTGAGAACTTGGCCTTGGATTGTGACGGCATTAGCTGCGATGGTTTTATTGCCTAATTTAGAAGATGCTGAACTGGCTTATCCTACCTTGATGTTAACCTATTTACCTTCGGTGGTTTTAGGGTTAGTAGTGGCTTCTTTAATTGCTGCTTTTATGAGTACCATTTCCACTTCTATTAATTGGGGGGCTTCCTATTTAACTAATGATTTGTATGGTCGTTTTTTGCGTCCAAACGCTTCTGATCAAGAGTTAACTAATGCCGTTAGATTAGCTTCAGTTTTAGTGACAGTATTAGGGTCAGTGGCTGCATTTTATGCAACGGATGTTCGCACGGTATTTCGTTTAGTGATTGCCATTGGAACCGGACCCGGACTTGTCTTAATTTTACGCTGGTTTTGGTGGCGAATTAATGCTGCTGCTGAGTTATCGGCAATGGTGGCAGGGTTTTTAATTGGATTAGTTACTACTGTCAATCCTGCAATTAATAATATTTTTCCTGACTTTGGTTGGCGGTTATTGGGTATTTCTGTTATGACAGCGTTGGTGTGGATAACAGTTATGTATTTAACACCTCCCGAAGATGAAGAAACCCTCTTGAATTTTTATAGTCGGGTTCGTCCTGGGGGTATAGGTTGGCAACATCAACAATATAAAACGGGTTTACAACCTGCACAAAGTTTAAAGAATGATATTTTAAAAGTGGTGGCAGCTATTTTGGTTATGTTTGGCAGTATGTTCGCTATTGGTGGCTTTTTATTACTACAATCTCTCACTGGGTTTGTGTCATTAACCATTGCTGTTATAGGAGGATTTTGGTTACGTAACTTGAGTAAAAAACGAGTTGAGCTTAAAGATAACTTATAATCAATAATAGGATTATTCTTAACTTAAATGATAAGGTTTAACTATTTTAAGTTAAGAATAATGTGACCACATCATTAAAATTTTAACTCTCTTGTTTTCTTCATCTACTTAATAAACTAAGCGATGTTGAATATTTATTCTTCGTGAGTACATTCCAGCTAAATCCCCTGTCAGTTTTTCATAGGATGGATGATTTTGATAAGGATTTGTTCTCACAATTTCTATTAATTTTTCAACTTTACTTTTTAATCCTGAACGACTAATCTTTTTAGCATCTTTTAATGCTCTTTTAGTTAAAGCGATTTCCCACATTACCATTCTATTTCTTCAAGAGGGGTACAGTCTTCCCAATCTGTATTTTTTCCTTCAATTAAATCATCCTTTACTCCAGGGATTGATAGTAGATAAAGGGTTTCTTGAATTGAATTCCATTCATTAACTGAAACTAATACAGCTTGTTTCTGATTATCAACTGTAATCATTGTCGCTTCATTAGAGTCGTTGATATTATCAATTAATTCTGAAAGTAGGGAATTATTTTCTTTAATATTTATCTGTTTCATTTTAGGTAAGTTATTGATAGGGATGCAAAGATAAAGTTTCTGATTGATTGAACGTCTCTCTATCATTATTATAATAGATATTGCTATAATGGAGGTAGTAGCTCTTTTCAGAAGTTATGACTTTTTAGCTTACAATCCAAGCAACTAAAAGCCGAATAATGCAGTGTGAGAAAATAAAAACAACACACTTTTCAATGAAAAAGTTGCTTATCATCAAAGTTTGAATTGCTGGAGTCAGCCGCACTCCTTCCACATCTTCTGAAACACGCAGAGGAAAAAGTAAAATAACAATAGAAGCCAAGCAAAATGGTGTAAAAAGAAGCAAAACTGGTATTTCAGCTTTGCTACATAGCTCAAGAAAGAAAACACGTTTTTCTGTTTCAGCTGTAAATAGAAGACCCACAAGTAATCCGTAAAAAGGAATGAAATATGAAATGTAAGAACGAGCCTGAACAACTTGCTGAATGGTAAAGTTCGCATTTCGACCCGTAAAGTTGCCAGCAGTGCTAATAAAAGCAATGTCCCAAATTAAAAACATCATTACTGCTGCAAGAATGGACAGATTCGTATTGAATAAAGTGCCAGAAATTAAAAGGATTCCACTTGTTAAAAAGCAAATTGGATACCAGTAAGAGCTTGATACATTCATTTGGGAAAATACTAGGTTTAAAAAATTAGTAACTTAACAAAAGCAGACGAGTATTTCTAATTTTTTTAAGATTAATAACATAATTTTTTGAGTTTTATTATAATAACCAAGCAAACACATCTTTAACCGTAAGATTTATCTCTTTAGCAAAAGATGGCACAGGAAGGATTAAATCTAATGTATCAAATACTTCAGTTTCTTGTTTAGGCCGATAAATCAATACAGTTTGCTCATTGGGATCAATTAACCAACCCATTTGTGTCCCATACTTAAGACAATAGAGAATATTTTTAGTAACTTTAGTTTGACTTTGATCCGGTGATAAAATCTCAATTGTCCAATCCGGTGCGATGGGAAAAACATTAGCAATTTCTCCATTTTTATCACGAGGAATATGATCCCAAGTAACGACGACAATATCAGGAACAATAGATCGAGTGCCAAAAGTACACCGTAATTCAGGGAAAGCACGAGCGATACGTTGCGGTTTCATAATACTATTAATCGTAGCGGTAAATTCCCCTTGAATAGCACTATGTTTCCCTTGTGGCATAGGTTTATCAATAATTTGACCATCGATATATTCTTTTGCTGGTTTCGTTTCTGGTAGTTGTAGAAACTCTGCTAAGGTCAAAGATTTAGAGGGTATTTGTACCATGAGTTCTATTTAGCTAACTTTATTTAAACACTTCTTTAACAGCAATGACCACTTGTTTCATTTGTTCTTCTGTTAAAGCTAACCCACTAGGAATATAAAACCCTCGACGGGATAATCTTTCTGCCACTGGACAAGAAACGTCTTTTAAAAGTCCCATTTTATGAAATACGGGTTGTTCGTGCATTCCCCAGAAAAAGGGACGAGTTCCTATTTTTTTCTGTCTTAACTGTTGCATTGCTTCTGCTGCATCGAAGGTTACTTCGTCTTTGATAACCATCCCATAAACCCAATAAATACTATCAGCATAGTCAGTCTTAACTAAGGGTAATTCTAATTGAGAAACCTCTGATAATAATTCGGTATAAATAGCCCCCATTTTGCGCTTTCGTTGCACAAATTCTGGTAATCTTTCTAATTGGGCTAAACCAACGGCAGCTTGTAGATTTGTAAAGCGTAAATTCCACCCCAACTCTTCATGAATAAACCGTCTTTGAGGTTGAAAACAAAGGTTTCGTAAAGACCGACATTTTTCGGCTAAACTATCATCATCAGTGACAATCATTCCCCCTTCCCCTGTGGTCACGTGCTTGTTAGGATAGAAGCTAAAGGTACTAATATCCCCAAAGCTACCACAAGGTTGACCCCGATAGGTTTGGCCGTGCATTTCTGCTGCGTCTTCGATAATTTTTAAGCCATATTTATCCGCAATTTCTAACACGGGTTTCATGTCTACGGGAAGTCCGTAAATATGTACTACCATGATCGCTTTTGTCTTGGGGGTAATTTTTGCTTCTATTTGACTGACATCCATATTCCAGGTGATGGGGTCACAGTCTACCACCACAGGAACACCTCCTGCCCTGACAATGGCTGCACCACAGGATATAATCGTAAAAGTGGGTAAGATGACCTCATCCCCTGGTTGGATTTCTAAAGCAACCACTGCAGCATCTAAAGCAACAGAACCATTACAGACAGTAATTGCGTGTTTTCTACGGACGGTTTGGGCAAATTCTGCTTCAAACTTTTTGACAAAAGGACCTTCTGAAGAAATCCAACCGGTGTCAATACATTCGTTTAAATATTTTTTCTCATTACCATCTAGTAAAGGTTCATTAACAGGAATAAAGTCAGCCATAATAGTTATATTCTAAAAATGAATAATTATTGAACTAATTTCGATTTTTATTTTACATCAGCTTGACTTCCATCAATCCCTGAAAAACGAACTTTATCATTATCCCCAACGTAAGGACCTTGTTTAACTTCAATCATTTCTAGTTCTTCCAATACTTCAAATCCATGACCCCCTTTAATTAAAAGAATAACGTCCCCTGCTTTTAATATACGACTTTCTAGATAATCACGATCATCATTGTAAAAATCGACTCGTAGTTTACCGCTTTTTATTAATAAGACTTCTTGAGTATAAAAAACTTCTCGACGAACTTGTTTGTGAATATGAGGTTTAATAATTTTACCTTCTGGGTGTCTCATATAAGCAAGTTGCTGAGAATAACTATCCGGGGTAAAAAAATGGATTCCGGGTTGACGAAACTCGGAGGGAAGAATAATGGCTAATACTTGATCATTGTAAGTGATTTCTTCGATCATGGCTTGAGTCTTGGTTTGTTGAATCATGATATTAAGTTTATTAGGGGAGACACTAGGGTTATTTTAAAATTGTATCAGTTTGTTTGATTAATGTCGAATTAACTGATGATTTTTATCTTAGTTAAGTTAGTTTGTTGTCACCACTTTTGCTTCATACATGGTATATTTCCCTTTCTCCCCCACAGGATTAAATTGAACTTGAAAAAATGAATTACTATTATCTTCTAAGGTAAATGTTTCAGAAGGAGATTTGGGGATTTCACACTTACGGAAAGGATAACAAACATAAATAAAATCGGATTGATTATTTTTGAGTAATGTTTGACTCAGTTTAATTAAATTGTCTGGTTGATCAACACGAAAAAATAGTTTATCTTTCTTTAAAGGAGACTCTAATATTTGGGCTGCGTATTGATGAGAAACTACCACAACCTGACGAGAATTATCAGCTAAAAATTCAATAGCAGGAGCCACACCTCGATGAGTTTTCTGGAAAAAGACAGTCCCTAAATACATATTCTTATATACTCCAATTATTAGAAATATAGAAAATAGAAAAATGGTATAATACTTAATGATAGATTTTGAGTTATCTAGAAAAAACTTCAACTGTTTAACAATCATAATGGAGAAAAAAGGAAGCAAAATTAATAAATATCTTTGTCCCCATTGTTTTCCACCGACGGCAATTTCATCGGAACCAGAATCCACTAATAAAGCGACTCCTGCAGTAAATAATAGACCAATCATATAAACTAAAGCCATTCTTTGGCTAACAGTTATCTCTTCTTTACGACTGATAATTAGCCAAACAGCTGATAAAACAACTAAAATTCCATAGGTTTTAATGAAAAGTTTTATTTCTGCTAAACCATGAGTATTGACCCAGTACACACTGGTAATCAGAGAAAAGATAATCAAAGCAATAAAAATAATTCTTGGTATTTTTTCTTGAAAGCTTTTTATAACAAGAAATAGTAATAAGTAAAGTAAAGAAAAACAAGCAATCGGAAAATACTCAAAAAAGGTAACAATAATTTCCAGAAAACTCTCCCAAGCTTCAGTTAAACGCCTAATGATAGAAAATTCTTCAACAATTTGTAACGCATGAATTCCTAAAGAATGGCCATAAATCAACTTATTAGTGATAAAAAACAACCCGACATTAGCATACATAGTTATGATAAAAATCCAGCCCTTATCCCCCAAATATAAGAATTGATCTAACTTAAGTTTCTTAGCTAAATTAACATCTGTTTCTGATTTAAAGTCAGATAATAAGCGTACAATGATCATCACTCCAACTAAAAACGTTAACGTAGCGATCATCGCCAAAAATTCTGAACGTATCCAAGCGGATAACCCCACAAAAAAACCGCTTAAAATTGCTTCTTTTAGCGTCACTGACTCTCGTGGTATTAATAATATAATCATTCCAATCAAACAAAAAAGAACCGCCAGGGTATGTTCCCAATACATTCCACTGTATAAGGTTAAATTAGAAGTAAAAACTAAAAGAAAAACAGATAAACATTGCTGAAACTGACTTAACTTTAAAAAGCGACAATAAATATTAAAACTAATCCAAATCAACCAAGTGGAAACTAAAGGAACAATATATAAACCCCGTTCACCCAATAACGCATAAAAAGGGGCTGTAATTAAAGAAAATGGATAAGGAAAGGTAATATAATAACGATCATTCAAATAGTAAACAAACGGTTCTTCATAAGGATATAAACCATCTTTCCACAGTTGACGAACCCACTCAGCATCAGGAGGAATTAAATCAATGCGTAAACTTCCCTCGCTTAATTGTTGCGCTAATAAAGCTTTAAGACCACCATCCCCACTAAAATAAACCCCATTCGGAACTTGCCCCAATAAAAACAAAGAAAAAACGACACCAGCACCTATAATAAACCAAGATAATCCATATCTAATCATTTTTATTAAACGGCTTTTATTAGCTAAACTGAGACAATGTTATACCATGTTAAAGGATTATGCAGAAATTTTTGAAATTAGCTCCTTGGGCGATCGCAGTCACGGCAGCTTGGTCATTAGGCTTTGTCTACAATGTCTATTATGGCGGTGAATTAAGCTTCTTACGGGGGATGTATTTTGAAAAAATGTCCCTAGCAGCGCAAGTTAAAGACTCGCCTCGCTTACTCATTTTAGGGGGTTCTGGGGCCCATCATTCCCTGAACTCCGATGTGTTATCCCAAAAGCTAGGTATCCCTGTCCTCAACATGGGATTAGACGGGCCGGTGGGTTTAAATGTTATTTTACCCAGTATTCTCAAAGCAGTGCGTCCTGGGGACATTGTTCTATTGATTCCTGAAGACTTAATCTTACTAGATAAAGATGGTTTATTAGACCGTTCGGCCCCGTTTGGGGTTGCTACCGGAAGACCCGGACTCGGTGGAGTTCCTCCTCAACAGTTAGTGGAAACCATTTGGATGCAGGGAGTCCCCAGTCTTCGGCCTATTACTAAATCTGCGGTTGATTTAGTGGAAAAAGGTCGTTTTACTGGTTACTATTCTGAACCTTTAACCGAAAAAGGTGATCCCTCTACGGTTAAATATCGTCAAGGAAAATGGTGGCAATGGAAAATTAATAAATCCATTTCTCCCCATGCAGTTAAACGCATTAAACAGTTCCGTCAAGAAGTAGAAGCAAAAGATGCTACTTTGATTTTATCTTTGCCTTGGGTTTATGCTAGTCATGATCAAAAAACCCTATCAAATATGGAGGATATTACCAAAAAATTAAGTAAAATTGCTCCCCTTGTTTATGATAAAAGTGATTACAATCTTAAGACAGATTCTAGCTTATTTGCTGATACTCATCATCATTTAGTGTTTGAAGCAAGAAAACTGAGATCAGAACAATTAGCCGAACAATTAAAACCAGTTATCAATAAAATAACCAGTGACCAATAATTTTAAAAAATGACTTTATATGAATCAAAATAAGTTATCAAAATTAACAAATATTTTTGGCTTAGATTTGCGATCGCTTGCTGTTTTTCGTATCGGTTTAGCGTTAGTTGTAATGGCTGACTTATTCAGTCGTTTTCAGGGAGTGTCTGCTCATTATACTGATCAAGGGGTATTACCCAGAGAAGCCTTAAACTCTAACTTATTTGCTTCTTTTATCGCCCTTAAACCAGCATCCGATTCTTTACTCCATCCTTGGTATTGGTCGTTTAATTTGCTCAATGGTAGTTTATGGTTTCAAGTTGTTTTATTTATTATTGCCTTTTTTCTTTGTTTATTTTTATTAGTTGGTTATCGTACTAGATTAGCAGTTATTGCAGTTTGGGCGTTAAATATTTCTCTCCAAAACCGTAATCCTGCTTTGATTTTTGCAGGGGATGATGTTTTAAGAGCGATGCTTTTTTGGTCGATGTTTTTGCCGTTGGGTTGTGCTTATTCTATCGATAGTGCTTTAAATTCTAACCCAAACCCGTTACCCAAAAAGGTCATGAATGCAGCTACTTTCGCTTTCATGATACAACTCATGTTTATCTATACTTGGTCAGCCGCTTATAAGACAAAAAGTGAGTTATGGTGGCCCGATGGAGATGCCGTTTATTACTCTCTCCATTTCGATCAATATGCCACTGAGTTTGGTCATTTTCTATTAGGGTTTCCTCTCCCAATTTTACAAATAATGACCTTTGGGGCGTTAATTTTTGAATGGATTGGCCCGTTTTTGATTTTTATTCCTTTTCAGACTGCCTTCTTCCGTTGTCTGGCTATTATTTCTTTTATTTTCTTACATATTGGCTTTGAATTATGTTTTGCCATTGGGGTATTAAGTTATCTCAGTATCGTTAATTGGTTGGCATTAATACCAACAGAAATCTGGGATAAAGCACAGGAAAGAATTAGCACCAAGTCTCGACAGGGATTAACCATTTACTATGATAAAGATTGTGGTTTTTGTAAGAAAGTGGTTCATGGAATTCGTACCTTATTAATCTTACCAGGAACTCCCTTATTAGAAGCACAAAACGATGAATCTATCTATGAAGATATGTTAGAAAAAAATTCTTGGGTGGTGGTAGATTGGCAAGAAAATCGTCATTATAAATTTGAAGCGATTGCTTATGTGGTTAGTCTCTCTCCCATTCTCTCTTTTTTAGAACCTTTATTGCGTTGGCAACCGGTGATGGATGGAGGAACAAAATTCTATCAAATGATTGCTTCTAACCGAAAAGCTGCGGGTAATTTTACCAAACCGTTTAAGTTTCGTCCTTTAAGTGTCAAGTCTTCTTCTCCTTTTAATTTTATTGTTTTAACCTTATTATTACTGACAACAATGTGGAATTTAAAAGGGTTTGTCGATCAAACGGTTGCCCGTAACAAAGAATATCGTAATAATAGTAAAAAAGATTGGATTCTCTACACCCGAAATTTTTTAAGTCGTCGTACCTTTGAATACGTTAACATTATCGGTTATTTAACCCGTTTAGATCAATCTTGGAGTATTTTTGCGCCGGCACCTCCAAGGGACGACGGATGGCACGTTATTATTGGAACCTTAAAAAATGGAAAAACGGTCAATCTTCTTGATGAAAATAGTCCTATTTCTTGGGATAAACCCACCTTAAAACAACGGCAACAACTCTATAAAACCATTCAATGGCGTGTCTATTATATTAACCTTAATCGTGCCATTGGACAAAAACTTTATCCCTATTTTGTTGACTACTTAATTCGGGAATGGAATGCTAATCATTCAGGTGAGCAACAGTTAGAAAGTTTAGAAATTTACTTTATGGAAGAAAGAACAGTTCCTCCAACAGAAAAACAACCCATTAATAAGATAAAAGTGTGGCCAAAGTCTTAGAAAATTTCGGGACGAAACTCAGCCACAGAAAATCCATTTTTGCCTTTATCTTTGGCTTTATATAGTGCTTTATCCGCAGCTTTAATTAACTTTTGAGGGCAAACTTGTGAAGTCGGTATGGTTGTGGCAACCCCTAAACTGAGGGTAACATAATCACTACAATCGGAATAACCATGAGGAATCTTTAACCCTTCAACAGCTTGGCAAAGTTCTTGTGCTACTTTTTCAGCACCTAAACGGTTAGTATTAGAAAGAATAATAACAAACTCTTCTCCTCCAAACCTTGCGACTAAATCCGCCGGTCGTTTAACTAAATTTTTCATACATTGTGCTACTTTAAATAAACATTCATCTCCAGCTTGATGATAATAGTGATCATTATAACGTTTAAAGTAATCTATATCACAGAGAATCAAAGAAATAAACCTTCTTTCTCTTGCTAATCTGCGCCATTCTCGGTCTAAATATTCATTAAAATAACGTCGATTATAAACTTGTGTTAGTTCATCCACTGTAGCTAAATATTCTAATTTTTTGCTTAATTTTTCTAGTTCCTTATTAGATACTTCTAGGTTCTTTTTGGACGTTTCTAACTCTTGAGTTCGTTCGATTACTTTTTGTTCTAAATTCTGAGAATATTCGATTAATTTATCATAATATTTACTGTTTTGAATGGCAATAGCAGCTTGCGAAGTTAAAGAAGTAAACAATTTCAATTGTTCGCTGGTATATTTAATCAATTCATAGTGAGTAACTTGAATGACTCCAATGGTTCTATTTTGTACTTTTAAGGGCGCACAAATCAAAGATTTAATCTTAGAACCTTCTGGAATATATCGATCATCCTTATCCACATTATTAACAATTTCTGCTCTACCAGAACGCAAGACATAGCTAACAATACTTTCAATACTTCCTGTTCTTTTAGTTAACCTGTTTTCTTGATAAGAAAAAATATCCAACTCTCCTTTCTCATTTAATAACATACAAGAAATATCAGAATTAGTGAGAAGTTTGTTGGTTTCTCTTGTCACAACTTCCATAATTTCTTCAAAGGTTAAACAACTTGAAAATTGATGAGAAATATCAGATAAAAAATTAATTTCTTCATATTTTTCTAGGGTATCAGCAGCCAATAATTTTGTCTTGAACTCTTCATTAACCATATAATTTAACATTTGAGAAATAGTATTGATATTATTATTTTCTGCATTAACCTGACCGATAATTTGCTCATTTACCATAATAGGATAATGATACTCAAAAGCATGATTAAAATTACCCCATACTAGATTTTTTTGAGTATCACTAATAAAAAACGATAAATTGAGTGTCTCTCTAAAATTCTCTAACAACGAACTAAGCTCAGGTTTACTGAGTATTTTTTTTAGTTTAACCTGAATCATGATAAAGTGACGGAGAAGAGTGAGTCTATTTTTATTATACTTGATGGATTCCTAAAATCTCTTGAGACTTTAATAATACTTCTCTGGGACGAAAGGGTTTAGTCATGTAAAGATCGGCACCTGCTTTCATTCCACTTTCTTCATCAAAGCTTTGTCCCCTGGCCGTTAGCAAAATAATGTGAATATGGCAAAGATGACTATCATTTTTGACAGTTTCACACACTTCCAGTCCACTAATATGAGGTATCATTACATCCAAAAATACTAAATCAGGTTCTTCTTTTTTAATAATTTCTAATGCCTGTTCTCCATTAATTGCTGTTAAAATTGATACCCCTTCGTCTTCTAATTCCTCTAAAATCTGTTCCATTAAAATTAGAATATTAGGCTCATCATCAACGATTAAAATTTTTTTCATTCTTATTATTTAAAATTAAGTGTTTCTCAAGGCTTTAGGAGCAAAATAAGATTACTGAAGGTAAAAAAATATACCAAAATATAGACATTAGGTAGTTAAATATAACCCAATATCAAGGTTGTATTATTTAGTTATTAAATGGTTGAAATTAAATAAGAATAATTGTCATTATTCACAATAAAAAACTTAGTATGTTTTTTAACTAAACCCAAATTTAACCTGACTTTAACTTCTATATTAACATTAAAAACAATGATGACCCCTTGCCAACTTAAATGTTATTTTGCTAAGGGTAAACTGACAAAAAAGGTAGTTCCTTTTCCGACTTCGCTAGTAAACCAAATTTTCCCTCCATGTTGTTCGATAATCTGTTTAGAAATGGATAAACCTAATCCCGTTCCTGGTGGTTTGTCGGTTAAAATATTACCCACTTGTTGAAACGGTTCAAAAACTTTACTATAATCATCTTCGGCGATACCAATGCCTGTGTCGGTGATCGAAATCAACAAATTGTCGTGATCTGCTTTAGCATGACAGGTAACAGACCCTGTTTCTGTGAACTTGAACCCATTAGAAATTAAATTCACAAACACTTGAATTAACCGATCTTCATCTCCTAAAATGGCAGGTAAATCCTCAGAAAAATCTTCCATTAATTCCACAGGAGAAGGTTCAAATAAAGGAGCAGTAGAAGCGATCGCCCAATTTAAAACGGTATTGGGTTGAACTGGAAATAAATTCAAGATTATTTTTCCTGATTCAATTTTCGTCATGTCCAAGAAATCATTAACTAATTTAGTTAATCTTTCTGACTCAAACACCACAATATCTAAGTTTTGTTGAATCCGTTCAACTGCTTTATTAACCTTGCTATCGTCTTCTCCTAGTTTGGGAAAAATAACATTATTGAGTTTGTCGCGAACTAAAGAAGAAAACCCAACAATCGAAGTCAATGGAGTGCGTAATTCGTGGGAAACCATCGACAAAAAATTGTGTTTCATTCGTTCAATTTCCCGTTCTTTGGTAATATCTCGAATTAAAATAACAACCCCAATGTATTCATCTTCAGCCTTTCCTTTTTCTTTAATAATATTACTCGCTAATGCTTGACCAATCCGATCATTAGATAAAGGAATTTCGGCTGTGATCACCTTGTTTTGGTCTAAGTTTTCCCTCTCCAGTAACGAAGATAACTCAGTCGGGAAAATATCGAGAACTTGTTCTCCTAATAAAGAGGATGTAACAGTAAACATAGACAGTAAACTAGGATTGTAGCGGGTGATTTTACCGTCAATATCCACCACCAATAAACCATCTCCCAAATTATCAACAATGGCATTGAGATCCGCTAAGGTACTTTGTAGAATGTCTGACTGTTGCTGCGTTTGTCTCAATAACTCGCTTTGATAAACAGCAACCCCTAACTGGTTAGCGATCTGCTTAATTAACTCAATTTCTCGCTTATACCAATATCGGGGTTTTTGGTTGTCATAAACGCCTAAAATTCCCCAAAGTTTTTCCCCCACAAATACAGGAACCGTCAGTAACGCTCTAACCTGAAACTGCTGTAAAAGCTCGCGATGACAAGGGGTTAACTCTGCCGTACTAATATCGTTCACTGATAAAATTTCTTGATTACGGTAACGTCCTCCTTGGGTATCTTGAAGATAGCTGTCTTCCCATACGGGTTTTTCCGCTGAATTACCAATCAAGGGTTTCCAACCTTCCCCAACGGACTCATATAAAAATTCCCCTCCCCAATTTTCCCAAAAACGATAAACTACCACGCGATCGCAGTTTAATATTGCTCTGACTTCTTCGGTGGTAGACGCAAAAATCGAGTCTAACTTCAAACTTTGACGAATTCGCTCAATCACCCGCGCTAAAGCCTTCTCTTGGCTAGCTATCTCGGCTAAATGTTCTTTTTGAACTTGAACTTGTTTTAAGGTTCTTTCCAGGACACGATAACGGTGTTGACTTTCTTTGAGTAACGCCGCTTGTTGAATACCGACACTGAGATGGGTAGCAATTTTGGTAATAAACCCTTTTTCTAGAGGTTTCCATTGACGAGGGGATGAACATTGATGAATACAGATTAACCCCCAAAGTTCATCTTTGATCAACAAAGGGGCTACCATATTCGCTTTCACCTGGAACCGTTCTAAAATTTGACGATGACAGTCGAGTAAGTTGGCTTTAGAAAGGTCATTAATGGTAAAAACATGACCCTGTTGATAATAGGGGCCTTTATATTTAGTAAAGCAATGATCTTCTACTTGTTCTTGTAAAGCACAGGGATAACCTGGGGCCACATCTTCTGAAATTAATTCGGCTAAGGCAAACTCTGAGTCAGGATCAAACTTAAAAATAGCCACTCGATCAGCTTGTAAAAGTTGACGCACTTCTGTGACAGCGGTTTGGAAAATTGTCCCTAAATCTAATGTCCGACGAATTTTATCAATGACTTCCCCTAAGGCCCTTTCTTGTTGAACCATCATTGCCTGTTCGTGGCCATAGTCTTCAATTTGTTGTATCTGAAAACTTTGCTGCAAACCCACACTAATATGATGGGCAACTCGTTTTAAGAGGTGAATGTCTTCATGTTCCCATTGTCGGGGACGACTATGTTCAAAGGCCGCTAACAGTCCCCACAGTTGCGACCCTTGAAATAAAGGGACAATGGCTAAGGATCTCACGCCAAAACTTTCTAAGATTCGCCGATGACAATCAGCAAAGCGGTGATCCTGTTGAATATCATTAATAATACAAGATTCATTATTTTGAAATCGTCCCCCTTCGGTTTCTTGGAGATAGTCATCGTTCCAAGTTACCCCAGCAAAGGAAACAAAGTCCCCAGGTTCCGATTCAAAAATGAATGTTCCCCCATAACTTGGGTCAAACTGATAGATAACAATGTGTTCTACCCCTAAGAGTTTTTGTGCTTCTGTGGTGGCGGTTTGAAAGATGGTATTTAAGTCTAGGGTTTGACGAATTTTATCAATAACTAGCCCTAGCGATCGCTCTTTTTCATTGATTTTAATTAAAGTATCGGCCTGTTGTTTTAGGGCGGTTTCTAAGGCGTTTTGCAGTTGTTGTTCGTGTTGTTGGGTTTTGGCTAAAAGATCCCCTTGTTGTAAGGCAATGCCTAAATTCACCCCTACTTGCACCATAAAATTGATTTCTGTGGTATTCCAGTTCCTCGGACCATTATTTTGATAGGCCGCAAATAGTCCCCAAAGGGAATTATTTTTATAAATAGCGACAATAATATAGGCTCTCGCTTGGTATCTTTCTAAGAGTTGTCGATAACATTGAGAAAAGTCGGCTTGATAAATATCGTTACACACCCGAAACAAGTCTTGAGGGTTAAAAATGGCTGCTTGGGTTTCTTGTAAGTAAGTGTCGCTTAACTCTAGATTGTTTAAGAGGGTAATGGTGCAGTCTTGAATATTTTTATTGTTATCACTATCTTTCTCTTCTTTTTGAATTAGCGATCGCCAACTGGGTGACACGGACTCGGCAATAAATTCTCCGCTATAATCAGTATTGAAGCGATATACCGCCACACGATCGCATTTGAGGAGTGTTCGCGTTTCTCGGGTAGCGGTGGTTAAAATGGTCTCGATATTGAGGGAGCGACGAATTTTGTCAATAATATTAGCAATGGTGGTTTGTCGTTCTATGGCTGTTTCAACCGCTTGCTCCAGAATTTCCTCGTGCTGTTTTTGTTTTTGGTGCATCCGATAGCGTTCCACTGCAATACTAAGATGAAAAGCAACTTGCTGCACCCAGTCGGTGTCTTCTGGTTGCCATTGACGCAATTGTGAACGGTGATCAATAATTAATAGTCCCCATGCTTTTTCTTTGCATAGAATGGGAACGATTAGTTGAGTGATCTGCTCTCCGATTTCTATATAGTCTTTAAAATCTTCTGATAAGATATGATACGATGTCTGCTGTTTATGATACAGTTCCTCTAGGCTTTGTTCTAAATTGATGTTTTGCTTATTTTGCTTACCAGACCAATTAGGTGATTGTCCGTTATTCCCCCAAAAACTCCCCCCAAATTCATAGACGAATACTGCATCTATCTTGAGTAATCGTTTGAGCTTAATCGCAACTAGGTAGCAAATCGATTCTAATTCTCTCCCTTCATAAATTTGCCGAATAATTGCTATTAAAGCTTGTGGTTTAGCTGTGGCTTGGTCATGGGACTTAGCTGACATAAGGAAACCCTATTAAGGGAAAACATAATCCTATTTATAGTGTAACCTCAATCACTAAAATTAGATAAATTAATTACTTAATATAACAAACAACACCCAAGCCCTACTCTGCGGCTTCATTCCTCTCTTTGTTGATACTATCTGAAGATACCTAACACGAGCTTACCTTTTCTCTCCACTCTCTAAGCTCACTCTGTGGTAGTGCTTCCTATTTACCCATTTGAGGAATTATCCGTTTTCGGATTGGGTGTTGTTGTTGGATACGAGACAGACGTTAGTTTAAACAGCGTTTACTTACCTCTTGGTTTTTATTTGGACTTTCACTGGGCTGTTTGATCTGCCAGGGAAGCTTTACTTGCTTCAATTATTAATATATCAACTTTTGTTCCTATTTAACTAAATTCTTAACAAAGCTTCATATTTGACAAATTAACCTTTAATTTGCAGGACAACGGCTTAGGGATCAGAGGGGACATTCTATTTTTGGAGGTAAAAGTATCCCTTGATCCAGGGGGAGTGTGGGAAGTGATCAGGTGATGGGGTGATGGGGGGAAGATATATCAATCATTTCTCCCAGTCTCCCCCTGCTCCCAGTCTCCCCCTGCTCCCAGTCTCCCCCTGCTCCCCCTGCTCCCCCTGCTCCCTCTGCGCCCTCTGCGCCCTCTGCTCCCTCTGCTCTCCATCAGATATAACGCTTATCAGGATCAACAGGAATAAAGACCTTAGACTTTCTGAGATATTTCCAAGCAATACCTTCAGGATCTTTGCTTTGACTCCATTCGCCAAAACTAGCATCGGTTTTACGACGACCAATGGTACTGGGGGTGGTATCTAAGCGTTTAGCCAAATCGGATTGAATCAACGTAAATTTTTCTTTTTTTGGACTCTCAGCAGAGGGGTCTTCCTGCTCAGGAGTAGTGGGGGGTGGGCCTGGGTCAAGGGGTCTAATGGTTTCGCTGGCTTCTGAAACGGTGGATGTTTCTGGGGTAGAAGTGGGTTCGTTCTGCTCTTGATTGTTTTGTTGTCGTTCTTCTTTAAGGGCTGCTAACTGAGCAAAAGGACTGGATAGAGAGGAATTGGATGGAGTCGAAGACACCTCAGAAGGGGTGGATTCGCTCTGATTGCTTTGAGGGGTATCGATGTCATCATCATCGTCCTCACCATCAAAGGTTTCAGGTTCATCGGGTTCCTCGGCCATTGGTTCACTATCGTCGAGGATACTGCCCAAGGTACTTGCAGTAATGAAATAATATACCTTTCCTTGTTCTGGTAACTCTTTTGAAGTTGCGCTAAATTCCTCTGCTTTTCTAGCCAAAAAGCGTTTAGCACTGCCTGCGCTTAAATTGGCTTTGAGGGATAAATCCATCGGGGTAATTTTTCCCTGATTTTCTTGGAGTAATTGGTTAAAAATGGGGTTAATCTTGGCACTCCACTGTTGCCATTGATAATTGTCCACCAGTTTCCAGACAATAATTAAGGCAACAAATCCTAATACCCATATCCAAGCTTTGTACAGAAGGACGATTACTGCAGCCAAGGGAAGGATTAGGATGAGAAAGGCAGCCGGAGTTGGATTACCATCGAATACTTTTCCAGTCATAATTTCTGGTGTTCTCTAGAAGTAATGGGCAAAACTGATGTCATTATGCACTATCGCTTCACCATTTATAAATATCTAAATGTCAAAGAACTCTATATTATCAGGATTTGGTCTTTTTATCCTAGAAACGGCGGGTTAGGGAAATACCATAAAAAATTCCCAAGAACATTGAAATGGTGATCAGCAGTAAAATAACGCTTCCTGGAATAAAACCTAAGATTCCCAAACTCCTTAGAATATAGGTACTTAGAGTGATTAGCACAGATATGCTCAAAGCTAGGGTAATGGGGGAAAGTTTGGACGAAGTTGATTTTCTCATTAGCATTTAGGGGTTAAAACTTACAAAGTAGTGCGATGGCAAATCTTGTAGGTTGGGTTGAGGAACGAAACCCAACAATATCATGAACTATTCCATCCCAACAAAAACATCAAAAACAAGGATTTCTGAACTTCCCCAGTCAACATCATAAATACCGCGCTGCACATAACGATGAAAACTGGAATATTCCCAATCTTTCGGAGATGAAACTAATCCATGATGCACGGGATTATAGTGAATATAATCCACATGATTAATAAAATCTTGTTGATCTCGAATTAAATGTTCCCAAAATCGTCTTTGCCAGATAGCCCTCTCTTGTTTACTCTGTCTCGAAGTTGAAACGTTTCCTTGATATTTGCGATCGCATCGACGGCTAAACCAACTTTTAACCAAACGCCAACGAGTTGAAAACTCAGCATCACCTTGGGGTAACGTCCAAATACAATGAAGATGGTTAGTTGACATACTCCACGCCCTATAAGTGCGTGGATTCTCTAAGCATCACTGCATAAGATTTCTGACTCAACGAGTTCGCTTACATTAAAGTCTTCTCAGTCTTTAACCCAGAGGCGATTCTCTCCTCAGACGTTTACCCCATTTCAGAGGTCTGTTTGCGTATGCCCTACGCTACAGTTCAAAACCGAAAACTTGGTTTGTCTGGTACTTGATGCTGAAGGCTTTTACCTGTACAAGCTTTTCTGTGCAGAACCCCATAGCCTGAGTTTTCAAGGTGCGTTGCCATTAGGCGACTGGGTTTTTAGAGCGGTTGATTACCCTATCCGCTATACTCTAATTATACATATATTTAGAGATTATGGCAAGAACAAAACGACTACAACTTTTACTGTCTGAGATTGAGTACGAAACCCTTAAGTCTTATGCGGCATCCAAGCAAGTTCCCATGTCCGAAGTTCTTAGAGATTACATTAAAACCCTAGAAAAGCCGTCCTGAAAGGGACGGGGCTTTAAACCCAAATTTTCGGTAAAAAAACCCTATCCTCATTAGGACAGGGTTAATTACTCAGTTTAGATGACTTAGGGTTTAGTAGTCAAAGTCGCCACCGCCACCGGCAGGGGCTTTGTCTTTCTCAGGTTTATCTACCACAATACATTCGGTGGTTAAGATCATGCCGGCGATAGAAGCAGCATTTTGTAAACCGGAACGGGTTACTTTGGCCGGGTCAACGATACCGGCGGCTAACATATCGGTAAACTCACCAGTCGCAGCATCGTAACCGGTGTTAAAGTCTTTCTCCTTAACTCGTTCGGCAACCACGGCACCGTTTTGACCGGCGTTTTCAGCAATACGCTTTAAGGGGGCGGTTAAGGCACGGGCGACAATCAATGCACCGGTTAACTCTTCGTTGGCCAGATTGCCATTAGCCCACTCTTCTAGGGTCGGAGTGAGGTGGGCCAGGGTGGTACCACCACCGGGGACAATTCCTTCTTCTACGGCTGCTTTGGTAGCGTTGATGGCATCTTCTAGACGAAGTTTACGATCCTTCATTTCGGTTTCGGTAGCAGCACCCACTTTAATAACCGCCACACCACCAGATAACTTAGCTAAACGCTCCTGTAACTTCTCTTTGTCGTAGGAAGAGTCAGAATCGTCAATTTGACGACGGATGAGGTCACAACGGGATTTAACCGCTTCTTCGTTGCCTTCGGCGACGATGGTGGTGTTATCTTTGGTGAGGATTACCCGACGGGCAGACCCTAACATTTCTACTTTGGTACTTTCTAACTTGAGACCAGCGTCTTCGCTGATCACGGTACCGCCGGTTAAGGTAGCGATATCTTCGAGCATTTGTTTACGGCGATCGCCAAATCCGGGGGCTTTAACCGCAGCTACGTTTAACACACCCCGTAAACGGTTGACGACTAAGGTAGCCAAGGCTTCTTTTTCGATATCCTCAGCAATAATCACTAAAGACTTACCTTGACGGGCCACTTGTTCTAAAACAGGGACTAAGTCTTGAACCAGGTTAATTTTTTTGTCGGTGATCAGGATACAGGGTTCTTCAAATACCGCTTCCATCCGTTCGGGATCGGTGACAAAATAAGGAGAGATATAACCTTTATCAAAGCGCATCCCTTCAGTAATTTCCAGTTCGGTGAACATGGACTTTCCTTCTTCTAAGGAAATGACCCCTTCTTTGCCTACTTTGTCCATCGCTTCAGCGATCATTTGGCCGACTTCTTCATCGTTACCGGCAGAGATAGAACCCACTTGGGCGATCGCTTTAGAGTCTTCGATGGGGTTAGCGTGGGCCGCAATTTTTTCCACTAAGAACTCAGTAGCTTTATCGATACCTTTTTTAAGGGCGATGGGGTTAGCACCCGCAGCAACGTTGCGTAAACCCTCTTTAACGATAGCGTGGGCTAAAACGGTGGCGGTGGTGGTTCCGTCCCCTGCGACATCGTTAGTTTTGGAGGCGGCTTGACGAATCAAGGAAACTCCAGTATTTTCGATATGATCTTCTAATTCAATTTCTTTAGCAATGGTGATCCCGTCGTTGATGATTTGCGGGGCACCAAATTTCTTTTCTAGAACCACGTTACGGCCTTTGGGTCCGAGGGTAACGGCCACAGATTCAGCGAGGATGTCCATTCCTCTTTCTAACGCGCGGCGTGCATCTTCGTTGTAAACAATGGATTTAGCCATAGGTTATGCCTCTTTTTGGTCAATTCTGAATGAATAAATAAATGAAGTCGATAAAGCGTTGCCTCGAATTTTCATTACTCAACGGAGGCGAGGATGTCTTTTTCTGATAGTAATACGTAGTCTTCTCCAGATAGCTTGATATCAGTGCCAGCATATTTGGAGTAAAGCACTTTATCGCCCACTTTGACATCTAATTCAGAACGACTGCCATCGTCGTTACGTTTTCCAGGTCCAACGGCGACAACTTCACCAATTTGGGGCTTTTCTTGGGCGTTATCGGGAAGTAAGATACCCCCTGCGGTTTTTTCTTCGGCGGGGCTAACCTTAACGAAAACGCGATCGCCAAGGGGCTTAAGGGTCGAGACGTTGATACTAACTGCTGCCATGAACGAATCCTCCTGATGGTTATAATGGGGTCGAGGGCTTGTGTCAAAAGTTTAGCACTCTCACCTTCCGAGTGCTAATTTAGCGAAATAAGGGGAGCTATGGCAACAGTTGTCTGGGTACGGGTTCCCGAACTTTGTTACCGTATTAATTGAGGTGTTGTAATAAAGAACTTAATAAATTTTGTTTTTGAGACTCAATTGTTATCCAATCTTCTAATAATAAACCCCCTGTATCATCACTGTTAGGATTCAAGCACCAATAAGTAAAACTTAATTTTTTATGCTTAATATATTCTATAAATTTTCTTTGCCAAATTCCTTCAGTTGATTGTTGATCGACTTTTCTTCCGCCAAATTCTCCTATAAAAACAGGGGCAATTTTTTGAGTAAGAATATAACCAAACCCTATTTCCCAACGTTTTAATAAATTTTCGGGAAAATCTGATGAGTTAAACCAGGTTTGTGTATAAACTCCGGGTCCATATTCATGAATAGAATACACTAATTTATGTTGATTAGAAAGGCGAATTGGATGCTGTTTAACTCCTTCTAAATTTCCCCCTTGCCAATGGTGTTTTAATTGTTGTCCAGGTACATTATTTTCTACCCCTTCAACAATGATTAACCAATGAGGATTAATCTTTAAAATGGCATTCCCACATCTTTCTGCTGCTAAACGCCAATCGGTTAATAAATTATTGTTTCCCCAACTCGCTTTCCCGTGAGGTTCATTTTTTAAATCTGCTCCAATAATATTCTTTTGTTGTTGATAACGATGGGCTAACATTGTCCAAGTTTCCAGCCAATCTTTTTCACTAAAACCATCACCATACCAAAGTTCGGGAATTCTTTGATCATTATTACGATGACAATCTAAAATAATCATTAATCCTTGTTTTTCGGCTTCTTTGACCAGAATATCTAAAACTTGTAAAGGAGTTTTGTTACGGAGTATTTTATTATTTTTTAATGAAAAATCAATTCCATTAATATCAGAAGACTGTAAAGCTTTTAGGGAAAAAGGTATTCTAATAACATTGTAACCAAGGCTTTTAATTTGCATCAAAATGTCTTGATAATCTCTAACCCATAAACCATGAGGAACATGAAGTTCTGTTTCCATTCCAAACCAATTAACTCCTCGCAGTAATATTTCTTTATTTTTAGCATCAATAATCTTTGTGCCAGAGGTCGATAAAGGAAAGTTAATTTTAGTGTAATTCTGACTGAAACTGAATGAATTAATAATAGATATTATAAGTAGAGTCATTACAAAAAAAAGAGAAAATATTGTTTTTTTAAAGTTCTTATTTTGAAAAAGCATTATTAAAGATTCCTGAATTAATCAACGCTTATGGTAGATTGCTTCGGGGTGTTTTTAACCAAAATCACAGCTTACTGTTTATATTACCCCTCGCAATGACAAATAATCAGATTCCTCGTTCCAAGAAACGAGGAGCAAATATATAAAAAATGTTCTAACTAACTTTGTACTGTTGTAGTTAAATTTATTGGTATTTTGTTCGTAAAGGTCTAAGGGTTAGAAAAGATAAAAATAAATGCAGAAAAACATCTAAACTGCCTGGTTTTTTACTTCGTTTCCACCAAGTTAAATTACAGTAAAGTATATCAGTTAATTTGCGAGTTTGTTCCAGGTTTACATCGACGAATTTTATTCCAATGAAAATATAATTTTTATCCTTATAATAATAAGAAACTTGAGATTTTAGTAACATTTCTTGCTCTGGCAATTCTAGCCAAAATAATTGATCAAGAATAAGATCCTCTGGTTTAATTTTTATTAATGCACCCCCTTCAGAAAGATTTTCAGTATAAGCTTTGAATACAGTTTGTATCTGATGTTTATTATCAATAATAGTATGAGTTTTTAGAGAACAATGGAAGTGTAAAGGAAAGCGATCGCTAACCCGTCTTTCTGGTTGATCAATGGCAGCTAAAACAGCAATAATCGTAACCATCAAATTATAAACAAGAAAGAAACCAGCTAACATAAATTGAGGGGACGCTGCCGCTTGCCATATTCCTAGATGAAAACCCCCTAAATATAATACAAGAACAGTAATCATCACAACAATTAAGATTAACAATGGCCAAGTATGTTGTAGATTATAATTTTTTTGATTACTTTGAACCCCTTTTCTTGTGACTTTAAACGGTAGTCCAAAAGGAGAACGTATCGCAAAAATAAGACTTTTCAGAAGAGGAAAACAAAGCACTGTACTATACACCTCGTTCCAGAAAAATGAATTATTATAATTTTTACTCCAAGCTGTTGTTCCCATCATTAATAACATAAAAGGAAGGAAATAATAAATCATTTCAGCCGAACTAAAAATTAAGGGACTAATTCCCAAACAAAGACAAAGGATGGGGAAAATAAGAAAAACTAAACGAAAAACAGGAGTAAAACTAGATAAGAAAAAACTAAGAAAAAAACTTTTCTGCATTAAATTCAAACTAGACCAAATGGGAATATCTTCACCACAACAAAAAATTTGATAGTTACTATGATGCCAACGAGTGCGCTGTTTAATAAAGTCAACAAACGTCCGCGTTGACTCACCCATCGATAAAATTTCGGGTAAACAAATGATACGATACCCTTTCGTTAACATAGTAATAGATGTGGGAGAATCTTCTGCTAAACACCGCGTACTATAACCTCCCACTGCTTCGATTGCACTGCGTCTAACCACATAAGAAGTCCCGCAACAAATGGCACAATTAACCGTATCCCAAGTGGCTAAATCAAACTCAAAAAGGGTGGCCAAATCATCATGAAGAATGTGATCAACCCCCAAGTTACGAACATGATGATCAGGATTATAAAATTTTTGCGGTGTTTGTACTAATGCAACGTTTGATTGTTGAAAAAAGCCGACGGTACGCATCAAAAAATGTTTAAATGGTACAAAATCTGCGTCCATAATGGCCATGAGTTCCCCTTTAAGTTGGGGTATGGCATTATTTAAGTTACCAGCTTTTGCGTGTTGATTATCGGGACGAGTAATGTATTCACAGCCTAATTTTTTGGCCAGCGCACGAATATGAGGACGACGGGTATCATCTAAAATATAAACGGTTTTGTTGGGATAATCCAGATTAAGACAGCCAATAGCGGTTCGTTGTACCACTGATTCTGGTTCATTATAAGTAGGAATAAGAACATCTACCGCCGGAACATAATTTCCTGATAAAATATCATCGGTGTAGCGATCAGCTTCAGCACTGCGTTGAGACGCACTGGACCAAATAGAATGGATTGTACTGAGCAAAAATGTAATTAAACTAATAACCTCAACGGAATAAATAAGAAGACTAAAAATAGCATTAATCCAATGATCAAGATTAAGCGTTGCTAGGGTACGCCAAATAAAATAACGCAGCGTCAACACCACCAGCATCCCCCTAACTACCAAGCGAGTCCAGTTATTAGAAGGAATTAATCGTAAACAATTACATAAACAAGCGACTAAAATTAAGGGTAAAAATAGATCAAACGGTTGTTGAGGGGGTTGTAAAAATTCAGGTAAAGCATGACCAAATCTAACATCAAGCTGCTCAGTATCAGATAATGGATCGAGAGAGAAAGGATTTGTTGTTGTATCTAAAGGCCAGGTAAATTGAGGAACGGCTAACTGATCGGGAGAAAAGAAAATAGGGCCTTCACTATTCCAACGGGTAACAAACAGAGTCAGGAAAAAAATAACAATCCCAGTAATAAAAAGAATCCGACTCAAGGAGAAAAAAGATTTTTGAGCAGCATTTGGTTGTCTTTGATGGTTACTGGGAAACTTTTTGGGAAAGATAAACATAATTTAGGGGGTGAGTTAAAAGTTTATATTTTTTAATTGTTCTTTCAATTCTTTGGGGGAAAAGAAAGTGGGTCCGGTACTGGTTCCTGTGGTCAAAAAAACAACGGTAATAAACAGTAAAGTGCTACTGATAAAAAAACTCCAAACCAAAGGATGGATAAAGGTTTGTGGGCGAGATTGGGGACATTTTATAGATTGATGGCGATCGCTTTTCATATTTTTTGAACAAAATTTTTGGCGCAGTCCCCGTCTAACTCAAAGATTTTAGATGGGGTTAGCAAAACCCTTAGTCTAAGTTAAACGTGACTTTAGCGGTATATCCGACATAACAAAATAGTTGAGGATCATTGTTACGCTGATTCGGTTCTAACTCGACACGAAGCTGACTTTGACGGGGTAAATTAGGAATTAAAGGCACTGCTACCTCTTCCCCTGGTGCTAAGCGGCCAATTCCTGAACGCACTAAACTGACGCGTCCCTGTAGGGTGTCTGTGCGATCGCCGTATAATTCAATGGTGGCCGGTGTATTGGGTTGAATGGAACGGAGAGCCTTTTCGTCGAGATAGACATCTATCCAACGTCGTTTACAATCGAGAACTTTCCCTAAAGAGTCCCCTTCTTCAACGTATTGACCTTTTTGAGCATCTAGGTTCCACATAATCCCTTCTACGGGGGATTTAACCGTTGTAGACTCTTCTTTGGTGTAATCCCGTTGCGCTTCTTTGAGTTCTAAGTGAGCGTCTTGAATAGACTGTTGTAAAGCGGCAATGGCTAACCGTTGATCGGCAATTTCCAATTCTAAGTCTTTAAGACGAATATTCGGATCAAAGTTACTAGGACTCCAGTTAAGACTCAAATCCGTTTGAGTGGCCTTTTCTTTGCTGTTTAATTCGTTTAAACGCGCTTTTAATTGACTAATATGGGCGATGGTTTCTTCTTTTTGCAGTTTTGCTTTTTCTAAATCTGCTTCAGCTAATGCTCCCTCTTGGGTGAGATAATTAATGCGATCGTAGTTAACTTGTGCAAATTCTAAACGAGCTTGGGCCGCTTGTAATTGAGCTTGAACTTGGGCGATGGATTCTTGAGACCCTTGACTTTGTAAACGACGATAATTGTTTTGTTCGGTGGTTAAATCGTCTAATAAGGCGGTATTTCTTTGTAATAAGGATAAGTTGCGTTCGAGTTGGCCTTGTTCTCGTCTTAATTCGGTTTTGTATTCATTAAGGCGACTTTGAATTTCTTGCACCTCCAGTTTACTCACCTTCTCGTTTTTGAGTACCATCAACATTTGCTCGGACGTTGTACTATGACCGGTTTTAACCGATAGTTCCTTAATCATCCCTTCTGAGGGGGTTTTCAAGTCAATGAGAACCCCATTAATCACCGCATCCTTGCTAATAACCGTAGTCATGCGAGCTTTCATTAATTGGTAAGACCAATAGAGTAGACCTAACCCCATTGCACTCATCAGGAGATTCGATAAAAGTGACCGAATTACAACTGTTGAGGGGATTTTGTTTAATTTGGTCAGTTCTTGGGTCGATGTGTGTTGCAATCTTTGCATATCCGGTCAAAACTCAATAAAATTTCCAGTCGAGTAGTAGTCATACCAAATCCGATTGTCAAAACCTCTTTATAGTTTTGCTCTCCATCCTCCCACACTTCCCACACTCCTCAACTAGCAAGATAAAAGGGGTATCTAAACCGGATTTGGTCTCACTGTTGGCATCCAGTATAGTCGAGGGGTGTTAGCGATGATGTTAGCGATGATGTTAGCGATGATGCGATAACAAAATACCATCAAAAAAACCCCTACCAAAATAGCAGGGGTTTTTAAGGGTTATACCTAAATCTTAGTCAAGATCAGGCATAGCGAGTACGGGTTCAGTCTCACGATCAATCCCTTTCTCAAATCCAGCAGCGGCCGCCCGCGCACGTCCAGCGTGCCATAAGTGACCAACGAGGAAGAAGAAACCGAGAGTAAAGTGAGAGGTAGCTAACCACGCACGGGGAGATACATAGTTAAAGGAGTTAACGTCGGTAATAACCCCACCTACAGAGTTTAAAGAGCCTAAAGGCGCATGGGTCATATATTCAGCAGCACGACGAATTTGCCAAGGCTGAATGTCGTTTCTTAACTTATCTAAATCTAAACCGTTAGGCCCACGTAAAGGCTCTAACCAAGGACCACGGAAGTCCCAGAAACGCATGGTTTCACCACCGAAGATGATTTCACCAGTGGGAGAACGCATTAAGTATTTACCTAAGCCGGTAGGACCTTGAGCAGATCCGATGTTAGCCCCCATTCTTTGGTCACGCACCAAGAAGGTGAATGCCTGAGATTGAGACGCTTCCATACCAGTAGGACCGTAGAATTCACTGGGATAAGCGGTGTTGTTGTACCAAACCATCACAGAAGCGATGAAACCCATTAAGGATAACGCGCCTAAACTGTAAGAAAGGTAAGCTTCACCAGACCAGATGAACGCACGACGGGCCCAACCAAAAGGCTTGGTTAAGATGTGCCAGATACCGCCGAAGATACAAATCAAGCCAACCCAAATATGGCCGCCGATGATATCTTCCATGTTGTCCACACCAACAATCCAACCTTCTCCCCCGAAAGGTGCTTTCAGCAGATAGCCGAAAATAATTGCAGGGTTTAAAGTTGGGTTAGTAATCACACGCACATCTCCGCCACCAGGAGCCCAAGTGTCATAGACACCGCCAAAGAACATGGCTTTGAACACCAACAGCAGCGCACCACATCCTAAGAGAATGAGGTGATAACCGATGATATTGGTCATTTGGTTCTTATCTTTCCAGTCATAACCGAAGAAACTGGAATACTCTTCTAAGGTTTCAGGACCTCTTAAGGCGTGGTAAATACCACCGAAACCGAGAACAGCAGAAGAGATTAAGTGTAAGACTCCCGCAACGAAGAAGGGGAAGGTATCAATCACTTCACCCGCAGGGCCAACACCCCAACCGAGGGTGGCGATGTGGGGAAGGAGAATTAAGCCCTGTTCATACATGGGCCGTTCAGGGATAAAGTGGGCGGTTTCAAACAGTGTCATTGCACCGGCCCAGAATACGATTAAACCAGCGTGAGCGACGTGAGCGCCTAAGAGTTTACCGGAAAGGTTGATCAGACGAGCGTTGCCTGACCACCACGCGAAACCGGTGGACTCTAGGTCACGACCACTGGCAACATTAGAGAGCGTTACCACGGGGCAGTACCTCCTCAGGGAATACAAAGTTTTGGTGGGGTTGGTCTTGGGGAGCCATCCAAGCTCGCAGACCTTCGTTTAATAAAATGTTTTTGGTGTAGAATGTCTCAAATTCGGGGTCTTCTGCTGCCCGTAATTCTTGAGAGACAAAGTCATAAGCTCGTAAGTTTAAGGCTAAACCCACGATACCCACTGCACTCATCCATAACCCGGTGACGGGGACGAATAACATGAAGAAGTGTAACCAACGTTTGTTGGAGAAGGCAATACCGAAAATCTGTGACCAGAAACGGTTGGCGGTCACCATCGAGTAGGTTTCTTCTGCTTGGGTGGGTTCAAACGCACGGAAGGTGTTTGCTTGTTCACCGTCTTCAAACAGGGTGTTTTCTACCGTTGCACCGTGAATGGCACAGAGTAGCGCACCACCGAGAACACCGGCGACTCCCATCATGTGGAAGGGGTTCAGTGTCCAGTTGTGGAACCCTTGTAAGAAAAGAATGAAACGGAAAATTCCGGCTACACCAAAGCTAGGTCCAAAGAACCAACCAGACTGTCCTAGGGGGTACATCAGGAAGACACTGACGAACACCGCAATAGGGGCAGAGAAAGCAATGGCGTTGTAAGGACGAATGCCTACCAGACGGGCAATTTCAAACTGACGTAACATAAAGCCAATCAGTCCGAAAGCTCCGTGGAGGGCAACAAAGGTCCATAACCCACCGATTTGACACCAACGGGTGAAGTCTCCTTGAGCTTCTGGTCCCCAGAGGAACAGTAAGGAGTGTCCGAAGGCGTTAGCGGGGGAAGAAACCGCTACGGTCAAGAAGTTACATCCTTCGAGGTAGGAACTCGCTAAACCGTGGGTGTACCAGGAGGTAACAAAGGTGGTACCGGTTAACCAGCCACCGAGAGCGAGGTAGGCACAGGGAAAGAGTAATAACCCAGACCAACCAACGAAAACAAAGCGATCGCGTTTTAACCAGTCATCGAGGACATCAAACCATCCTCTTTCTGGTGCGCGTCCGACTGCAATAGTCATGGACTTATCTCCAAATCAATATAAGGGCAGAGTCTATGTCTTCTCAAAAGTCGCCTAGCAGTTTCCAACTTCATGTTATGAAGCAGACTTGTAGACGAAATCTAAGAAAACGTTACTTTTCTTAACTTAAATCTATGTTAGTAAAAATTTCAGAAAAACGCAAATGATCTTTCAGCAAAAAATCAGCCTGGGTCACAGACTGACTCAAATGTGTCTAAGAGCTTGCTTTTAGGGTTGTTGAAGCAACTGCTCACGGTTGCCTTTAACCCGTTCTTCCATATCGTCCACTTGCGCGTCTCTTTGCTTACTGGGTTTCTCAAAGTCAGTATCGGGGGTGAAACTTAAGAAAATGTTATTGACACGGGTCCGAGCATTTTTACTAAGGGTACTGAGGGGTTTGGGTAAAAAACTGTCCCCAACGGCCACAAAAATTAATGCTAAAACTAATATAATCGATCCAACTGGTTTCATAATCTCTACTTCAGGGAATGATCAATCTGGTAGTGTTAGTATTCCCCAAATGCTCTGAAAATTAGACACACCTCACACCGAAAAATAGAGTTAATAGCTAACATTGAAACGACGATAATAGGACGTGCTTGGCTGTTGTCTTGATTGGTTGGCAATGAGAGACAGATCAGAATCAAGGGTTAAGGTTAGATCACGGTTCGGATCGATAACCATTTCTTGATGCTCTCCACCGCCAATAATTTGACCTTCCGGTAAACCCCATCCTAATAAGGTTCCTAAAGCAGCACCGCCTAAGACTTCTAGGGGATCAATACGGCGATCGCCTGTGGTTCCTGCGATAATAGTAGCGGTACCAGCACCGGCAAAGGTTCCCGATAAAATATTACCAACGGTGGCTCCATTGTTGACGGTTTCTGTCCTAGAAATGACTTGAGAGGTAGCGTTAAGGGGTATCCATTGATTATTAATGACCATTTCCCGTGCAACAAACCGAGTCCCTTGTCGGGTGGGTTCGAGTTGACCTCGAATTCTTGTTCCTGCTGGAATTAAGAGATTACCATTGCTATCTCGTAGGTTAGCTGACACTTGCAATTCTAAGGGTAAATATTCTCCTTGATTAATACGAATTTGTCTGGCTTGAGGATAGGTAACGGGAATTAAGGTTCCTTGGGGAATACGAACCCGATACGTGTCTGTTGCAGTGAGGTTAGCTTTAGAATAAGCTTGAGCGGAAACGGGGGTGAAAGGTAATAACGATGTCGTAGCAGCGATCGCAACTAAAAACGCGCTAAGGGTTGAAAAACCTGATTTTTTAAGATTGAGTGTTAACATTTCTTGTTCCCTCCTGATGCGATAGAGGGTAGTTTTTATCCCCCTCTACTTTCAGCATAGGTCTTAAGTTTGGGAATGTCAGTCCCAAAAATAAGGGAATGCTCGGGGTTAAATGGGCGAACTTTTGGATGAGATTAGAGAAAAAAGTAGAAATTAAGGTTAACTAAAATATTTAACTAATTCCCTAGTTAATCCTTCTAAGGTATATTCTTCAGCTTCTAGATCCACTCGCCCTAATATATTATAACAAGTTTGTGAGGTTTGTGGTCCAATGGAGGCAAGACAAACATTATCTAGAAGAGATACAATCTCGGGTTTTTTGTTAGTATTGAGAGCTTTTTTTATCAATTCATAAAAGTTTTTGACTGTTTTAGAACTGGCAAAGGTAATAATATTAACTTGTTTATTTTGTAAGGCTTCCCATGCTTGAGTATCAATGTTTTCTGGACATCCTGACTGATAAGCGGGAACTTCAACAATATTGGCTTCTTGTTTTTTTAACTCTTTAACTAAGATTTCTCTTCCTCCTGTTTCGACACGGGGAAATAGGATTTTTTGATGACTTAAACTCTCAGGAAAATAGTCGATTAATTGATCAGCAATAAAGTTAGGGGGAATAAAATCAGGGGTGAGGTGATATTGTTTTAAACAAGAGGCTGTTTTTTTACCCACCACAGCAATTTTAATCTTACCTAAAACACGAATATCTTTACCTAATTCTTGTAACCGTTGAAAGAAAAAGTTAACCCCATTGGCTGAAGTTAAAATTAACCAATCAAAAGAAGATAAAGCTTCAATGGCTAAGTCTAGTTGTTCCCAAGAAGACGGGGGCATAATTTCTAAAGCTGGCATTTCTATGGTGTTTGCTCCCTGTTGTTGTAAAAGGAGACTAAACTGACTGGATTGTTCTTTTGCACGGGTAATTAAGACAGTTTTTTGAGCTAAAGGTAGGGTTAAAGATGAAGACATATAGCGTAAATTAACAACGTTTCCAATAATAATAATAGCAGGAGATAAAAACAGTCCTGATACTTGTTCTATTATAGTCTTTAATGTGCCTATCCAAATCTTTTCTTTTTCACTCCCACTATTTTGAATAATGGCAATGGGTTCATGAGGCGAGCGCCCGTTCTTGATTAAATAATTAATAATTTTTTCAAGATTTATGGTCCCCATTAAAATCACTAAGGTATCGATTTTAGCTAATGCTTCCCAATTTAATAATTCAGGTTGATGTCCTGTTAAAATCGTGAAACATCGACTCATTTCTTTATCAGTTAAAGGGATTCCTGTCAATAAAGGAGCAGCCAAAGCTGAGGAAATACCAGGCACTAATTCGTAGGGACAATTAGCGTCTTCTAAGGCTTTTATCTCTTCATTAACTCTACCAAAGATTAAGGGATCACCACTTTTTAACCTGATAACTTGTTTTCCTTGTAAACAGTAATTGATTAGTAAACTATTGATTCTATTTTGCTGTGTACTGGGTTGTCCACCTCTTTTACCCACATTAATTTTTAAGCAAGTTTCAGGAACTAAAGCTAGTAACTTTTCATCAACCAAAGCATCATAAATTAAGACATCGGATCGACATAAAAGATGATATGCTCTCAAGGTTAGATGATTTATATTACCAATTCCTGAACCCACTAAATATACTTTGCCAACTGTCATTTTTTTACCCATGAAAGCATCAAAAAATCTTAGAAAGTAGCTGATAAATTAGCTTGAACAAAGAAGTAATCGCTATTAAACTAGCTCCTCCCAATGCTCCATATACTAACAACAATAAAACAGAGTCTAATGCTAAACCACCAAAAAACAGAGCAACGATCAATAAAAATACTGTAATTGTTACGATAATCAATAAATCTTTCTTATCTAGTATCCGACGATATTGAAGATAAATTAGACCACCAATAAGCATCAATCCCATGACAATTCCAGGAGCAGCTAAAAAACCTTTTAATACCCAAATCAGGATGGCTCCTTCAAATCCAGTAAACCCTGAATAAATTAATAAATCAACAATCGGAAAACTCTTTTTTGGAGGATGAGAAATAGGAGAAGGAGTCGGTTGAGAAGGAGGAGACGGTACGGAAGAAACAGGGGGATTAGATGGGGTTTGAATTGACGTTTTTGCACTAGAAGTAACCCCTTGAGATTGAGAAGAATGTAAGGCTTGTAAAACCTCAGATGCACTTTGATAACGCTCACTGGGACTGGGCAATAATAATCGATCTAAAATATTCGCCAACCCATCACTAATATTAGTAACATGAGGCTTCCAATTCCAACAATTATTATAAGAATCGTATAACTCTTCTGGGGGTTTTCCTGTTAATAAATTTAAACAAGTCGTGGCCAAAGCATATAAATCGGTTGCTGGATAAACTGCAGATCCCTGCATTTGTTCAGGAGGCGCAAACCCCATGGAATAAATTCCAGTTGAGCGTTTTTGAGGATTACCAGCAGTGGCTGTAACTTGTTTAACTGCACCAAAATCTAACAAATATAAACGGCCTTGTTTATTCCGCATAATATTAGACGGTTTAATATCACGATGAATACAATTATTATCATGAATAAACTGCAAAACCAATAAAATTTCGTGTAAAACTTCTATGATTTCACTTTCAAGAAAAACCCCCTTTCGTTTCAGTTCAGTTTCTAAATCTTCCCCATCAATCAATTCTTGAACCAAATAAAAAAACTGTTCTTCCTCCTTGGTAATATGATGCGGTACCACCAAAGGAAAAAAAGCATATAACTGAGGAATTTGAGGATGCTTGCTACCTAAATCTTCTAAAATAATTGCCTCTCGTTCAAACAATTTTTGTGCGATCGCTAAAGTTTGAGCATTTAAGTTTCCTTCCGGTTGAAACTGTTTGACCACACATAAGCGCATAGTGGGAGTAAAGCGATCTTTAGCTAAAAAAGCAGCCCCAAACCCCCCTTTTCCTAATAACTTAGAGGGTACATAACGACCTCCTAAAATGAGAGGCATTCCGCAACTGGTACAATATTTTTGTTGAACCGTTTTAAATTTTGAAGGATCATCAAGATCAGCAAAAGAATTTTGAGGATGAGCGCATTCTGGACGAGTACAAAGAATTTCCATGTTAAATGGATAGGGTAAGAATTTTCCGTGCTTTTACTTTAAAACTTTTTTGCTTGACTTACCACCACAAAGGGAGGCTAAATGCCTCCCTTTTTCGCTTATTAGGGTATGACGCGCCCACAAACCCACTAGCTACGAAGGATACGATACCAAATTGCCCAATCGCCTACATCTTCAGCATCAAGATATTCGTCACCTGGGTAGATAAAATTTATCGAACTAGAGAAAACAGAAATTGGTGTAAAGAAAGCGGATGCGACCCCGCGCCGTCGCACGGCGCAAGGGAACGCGCACCAAGCAAGAGGGATAAGAATTAGTGGTCCCAAGTTAGGAAGACCTCCGAAAAATGTGAGTGAAGAAGAAAAGAAACAAGCTCGCTCAGATGAATGTTTTCGTAATGCTATTGAAGGAAAATTTGGACAAGCTAAACGAAGATTTAGCCTGAATCTAGTGATGACCAAACTTCCTGAAACCTCAGAGACATCTATTGCTATTACATTTTTAGTTGTCAATCTTTCCAGACTGCTGAGGCAGTTTTTGTCGCTTTTTTTGTCCTTATTTACTTATAATAAAACAACTGAACTAATCAATCAGCTTTTCATTAATTTTGATTATAGTTTAAACCATTTTTCTGTGTTGAAACTTATTGATTTGTCAGAAAATTCTTGGTCAAAAGTGGCATAAATTTTTGAGGAACTTTTTCAGCAAACCCTAAGTAGGTAGGCGGAATTAAAAGCATAAAAAAACAATCATTTTTACTTTTTATATTTTTAACTTATCCTATCTCATCAAATCTAAATCTTTCACAAAGACAATTATTATTTTGACTTCTTTTTTCTACGCTATCTATAACAGCCATTGCCAAATCATATTCATCTTCAAACATTCTCCCAGATAACTCATGAGTTTTTAATTGAGGCCATTCTGGTTCAATCAGATTCAATTCTGGACTGTAGGCAGAAATAAAGAAAAATTCCAATCCTTTTCTTTTCCATCTTTTTAAATTCTTTTTTACTTCTTTGCTTTTATGAACACTATAATTATCAAGAACTATTATTGTTATTTGTCCTGTTTCTCTTAAGGTCTTTTCTGCTTTTTCTGCTTGCCAATCTATCATCTTTATATAAGATTCAGTTTTAAAACTTCCTAATTTTAATCCATATTCCATACAGGAATTTTCCTTAAATATTCCTAATATACTTAGTCTTTTTCCTTTCTTTTTTGTTTGGTTTATTTTTTTTGTTCTCCTCTCCTACTGTAACTATAACTTTCTGAACTCCATAAAGAAAATCCAGCTTCATCTAGATACTTTAATTTTATGTATCCCTCTTTATCATAGTGTTTCAACCTCTCTAGTTCTCTTTTTTTCTTCAAAAATTCTTGCTCTTTTTGCTTTCCTTTTAGACTAATTCTTGTCCTTTTCCATCTCCACCCTTTTTTTTAAATATTTTTCTGAGACGGTCTTGGCTCAATTCCACTCCTCTTTCTCGCTTTAATTTTTCTACCAATTGCTTACTATTATACGTTCTTTCTTCTTTTTCTAAACATTCTTCAATATATTCTATATCTTCATTCGTCCAAACTCGTTTTCTTCCAGAACGTGGCGCATCAAATAATCCCTCTTTTCCTTGAGTTAACCAACGGTAAAACGTTTGACGTACTGCTTTATATCCGCAGTTCAAATAATTAGCGATCGCTGACACTTTTAACCCCTCATTACTTAAGAGTAAAGCTTCTACTCTCTGTCGAGTTCTTTTCGTAATTTTAGGGTTATCTCTCAACTCAAATAAACATTGCTTTTCTTCAGTAGTTAGCTGTATTCTTAAAGGGGAAGGCATAGTCAGCATTTTTAGTTTTTAGGTATTTTTCTATTTTACCTTTATTTATGCCTACCTACTTATCACCGCTTTTCATCCCTTAGTCCCCACTCTAAACCCTTATATCGATGACCTTGAGGGGGGAAACCCTCAACCCTTTGAGGTGGATATTCCCTATCATGTTGAGGTATTTTATCGTTATGGGGTCAATGACAACATCCATATAACCCCTGGTTTCATCTGGTTATTAGCCCCCAACCAAGATAATGATAACGCCACCGACTTTATTGGAACCATTCGCACCACGTTTACTTTTTAGATTAAGAAAAAGATAATGATCATACAAAAAAAATTAGTTTATACTCTAACTGAATTCACCCATTGCTGTTTGAATCACTGAAGAAAATGTTATCTATAGCAAAATTAAACTGGAAACCGTTAATTCTCTCTCTCAGTTTGTGTATGGGACTGTCTGGTCATGTTTTAGCCCAAACCGAAACACCAACAGTCACCCGTTTTAACTTATCAAAAGTGACTTGTAAGAATTTATTAGATGCCAATAACTTTGATCGCATGGCTGTTTTAATGATGTATTGGGGTTTTGTTGCTGGTAAAGAAAACAATTTAGAATTTGACTCCGAAAAAATGCAAACAGCTACCGAAAAACTAATGATTGTTTAGAAAGATATGAACGGTGAACAGTGAGTAGTTATCAGTAACCACAGACTGATAACTGCTTTTATTGTGTGGAACTTATAAAGATAAAATTATCAAACTATTATGAAGTTGTTTTCATCATTTCGCATAACCCTTATTTGTCTATTAATGGGTTTTTTGACGGTGGTTATTGTTCCTAAGAGTTTGTCACAACCTCTTATTTTTGATGCCTTAAATCAACAGACAGCATCATCGATTATTATTGCTCAAGCTTCAGAAGAAACAGAAACGTCCACCACCGATGAAGGGGATAAAAAAACAACAGAAGAGACGGAAAATAAAGACGAAGAAGTAGAAGAAGCTGACGTTTTACTGGATGGAAAAACAGTTTTTACCATTAAAAGTAATTTAGGGGATGTTTCTCCAAAAGACAGAGCTAAAGAAACCATGGACAGACTTGAAAAAGTGGCTCAAAATTTAGAAATGTCTCCTGAAGAGATTAATCTCAAAAACCTAAAAGGATTAGAATTGATACAAGCCGATGATATTGTGATAACATCCTTTGCAGAAGAAGATGTTGAGGCAGAAAATGCAGAAGATTTATCTCTTTCAGAATTAGTTAATGAACGCCGTAATCAAATTATAGATGCTATTATCGACTATCGAGAATCTAGAACTAAAGAATCAATTCTTTGGGGAATACTTAAAGCAGTTATTGCCACCATTGTTGCTTTAATTACATTATTTCTCTTTAATAAGATTCTACCTACTATTTTTAATCGTTTGCGAGCCTGGCAAAGACAAAGACTCGAATCAGTTGAATTTCAAGGACTACAATTTATATCGGGTCGCCAAGTTGCTCAATTTATTTCTTTTATTTTTACTTTAATTCGTATCTTTTTAGTTTTCTTAGTTTTTTATATTTATATTCCTCTCGTTTTAAGTTATTTTCCCTGGACTAAACCCATTGGCAATAAATTACTGAGTTATTTTTGGGAAACAATTAATTTAGTTTTTGGTGGGATTATTTCTTATATCCCTAACTTATTTATTATTGGTGTCATTGGGATCATTTCTTATTATTGTATTCGCTTTTCTCATATTTTCTTTAATGCCATTGGACGAGAACGTATCCGCATTAACGGCTTTTATCCAGAGTGGGCAGAACCAACTTATAATCTAACAATGTTCTTTATTATTGGATTAGCGGGTGTTCTTATTTTTCCTTATTTACCAGCATCTAATTCAGCAGGATTTCAAGGAATATCTATTTTTGTTGGGGCTTTATTTACTTTAGGTTCAACGGCGATCGTTGGTAATATAGTGAGTGGAATTGTTCTGATTTATACCCGTGCTTTTCAACTAGAAGATGTGATTACGGTTAACGATAAAACGGGTCGAGTTATCGAAAAAACTATGCTAACGACTCGTATTATGACACCCGATAACGAAGTAATTACTATTCCCAATGCAAGTCTTTTGGTGAGTGATATTACGAACTATACCGCTTCTATCCGCGATCGCCAACAACCCTTAGTCCTAAAAACAACCATTACGTTAGGGTATGATGTTCCTTGGCGAAAAGTTCATGAAGTTCTCATTGAAGCAGCGAAAAATAGTGAGGGAATTCTCCAAAATCCTGAACCGTTTGTGTTACAAACCAGTTTAGATGATTTTTATGTAGCTTATACCATTAAAGCCTTTACCAACGCTCCTGAAAAGATGGGATTAACCTATTCAAAGCTTCATCAAAGTATCCAAGATAAATGTAACGAAGCGGATATCGAAATTCTTTCACCCCATTATCGGGCTGTCAGAGATGGGCATCAAATTACCATTCCAGAAAATTATTTACCTGATGATTATACAGCCCCAGGATTTCGTTTTGAATCTCTCGGAAACCTTATCAAAAAAAATGAAAAAAATAATGATGATCAAGAAAAATAAAACAAACCTCTATCAGTTATTCGTCGGATTCATTGGCGTTACTATTTCCATAATTAAGTCATTGCGAGGGGTAATATAAACAGTAAGCTGTGATTTGTATTGAAAATACCCCGAAGCAATCTACTTTTAATCTAGTTTTGAGCATTGATATTAACCAAGTTTGAGGAGGTCTTGTAAAATCAGTGCTTGAATATGAATACCGATGAGGATGATTTCTAAGCCTAATGCTAACTGCATGACTCCCAAAACCATTCCAGCTACATATAAGGTTTCTTGCTTGATTATTTTTAAAATAGGACGAGCAAAGAACATGGCCAACAAATTCAAAAACATAACCAAGATAAGCATCATTGGCACAATAAACATCCGATCAGACAGTCGATTATTAAACACCATTAAAATTAACGCAAGGGCAATACCATAAGGAGTCAAAATGGTAGGGAACGTGAGGGGATTAACTAACAGTTTCATAGAGGGTTCTGGCGGTGGTTCCTTTCCTTTTGCCCCTTGATACTGAGACATCACCACTTGTAAGGAGGTGAGAAATAACATAATACCGGCAGCCATCAGCAACGCAGAAATACTCACCGTCCATTTGGTCAGAATATTACCCCCAATCAGAACGACTAAGAGAATAACAATGGTTGCTAATCCTGCACTATTAATGGCTAAACTTTTTCGTAGGTCATCATCAGCATTTTGAGTCAGTTTGATAAAGGTGGGAATGATTTTAATCGGTCCTAACGTAACAAAGAAAATAATAAAAATATTACCAACAGCTAAGGCTCCACGAAACTCTTGTAACGTCTCTAAGTTTTTTTCTTCCCAATTTCGATATCTTTTAGGAGTCGGCCTTGGGGTGTCGGTTTCTGACTCGGCTTGAGCTAATAAAACGGGTTTCTCTTGGGTTATTGATGTGTCTATCACCTTCTCTGTTGATGGGGTTGCAACAACAGGTAAGTTAACTGATAACCCGATCATTAATAAAGCAATAAAAGATAAGACCAAAGGGATAAAAAAACATTGGGTTAATCGAAAGTGGAATAACACCTTATATTTCATCTAAAAACCTCATTATTTTTACTGTTCAATTGTATATATTATTCAGTTATAGGGTGAGCAATGCCCACCCTACTTATATGTATTTAGCTATGAGGTGGAACTAACTCTTCTAACACTTGATCAATGGTAAAACTAGCCGCTTCTTGACGAGGAGGATAGGCTCTCCCGACAGTGTGGGGTAAAAAGTATAATAGACTACATACCTAAAATGGTGGGTTATGGCGCAGACCATAAGTTATTGTGTTTTCATAAAAATCAACCCTGC
>JASJDN010000098.1 GCA_030065205.1 Crocosphaera sp. | reverse complement strand
TTCTAATATCAGAGTATTTTCTAATTGTTTTTGTGATTTTACACTTACTCCTGCAAGAGAAAGCAGTTTAGTTAACTGTCGTTTCATATTTGTGATTTATGACAATGTTGCTGACATTTTAGCATAATAAGTCCTCTAGAACCAATATACCCTGAAAGGCGAAGAAGAGAAAGTAATAACAACAATTAACTAAGATTATTCCAAGTATCAGCAGCATCGTTTAATGCTTGTTCTACTGTTTTTTGTTTCAACATAGCAGCTTGTAAATTTTCATAAATAATTTTCTGTAATTGGTTAATATTGTCCTGGGGAGGCACTAAAATTTGAGCATCTTTTAATTGTTTGGCACTAATCGCAAGTGCTTGGGATAATGGGGTTTGTTCAGTTGAGTTTTCTTGCTCATTAATATAGGTTTCTACTGCTTCTACAGTTGAGGGTAAAACTTTAGCTTCGTTAGCAAAGTTTAATTGATTCTCGGTGTTAGTTACAAATTTGGCAAACTCAACCGCTTCTTCAGGTTTCTCGGTACTTTTAGGAATAACTAAATTCATCACTGCGACATTTCTTTTACCTGTTTCTCCTGTAATTTGTGGCGAGGCTGCGGACACTTTAGCAATGGTAGGGGCATTATTTATGATGACAGGAAATGACTCTGCACCGGTTGATAATAAAGCGACTTCTCCTGACTGATATAAGTCGATGGCGTGGCGATGGCCTTGGGTTAGGACTTCTGGGGGTAATAATTCTTGTTGATATAAATCTACCCAATAACGAAATGCTTCTAACCCTTCTGGACTATTGAAAGCTGCTTTTCCATTCTCATCTAATAATGTGACACCCATTTGCACTAAAGATTCTAAAACTTCTCCAGAATCTCCAGGAACAAACGTGAAAAACATGGCATATTTTCCTGTTGCTTCTTTTAATATTGCAGCAACATCCGCTAATTCTGTGAAGGTTTCGGGTGGGGTTTCAATATTAGCTTGTTTGAGTAATTCTTGATTGTAAATTGTGATTTGTGTAGTTAAATACCAAGGCAACCCAAAACTAACATCTTTAAGGGTTCCAGCTTGCCAAATATTCGATAAATAGGTTTCTTTTTCTTCAGGAGAAATGTAATTATTTTCGGTTAAGTTTAACCAAGCGTTTCGACTGGCTAATTTAGCAGCAAAATTAGGATTAAGATTGACCACATCCGGTGCAGTACCAGCAGAAACAGAGGTTAATATTTTACTTTCCATCGCTGACCAAGGAATGTCAACCCAACGAATTTTGATCCCTTCATGTTCTTGTTCAAATGTCTCGATTAATTCTGTAAAATAAGGGGTGAATTTCGGCTGTAGCTGCATCGTCCAAAACTCTAATTCTTGACCATTGGCCGCAGGTGGTTCTGGGGTTGGGGTGGGAGTTTTAAAAATACTACAACTAATTAGAAAGCTTAATACTAATCCTAATAATCCCCATAAAACCCATTTACTTAAATTAATTAATTTACTCATTTTTTTATGATTAATAATAATTTTTGTGTTATAAAAAAAGAGACAAATACTAACTTTATTCTCCTAGATAAGCTTCAAGAACTTGAGAATTTTGTTGTATTTCTTCAGGGGTTCCATTGGCTAAGTTAGTTCCTTCGGCTAATACCCAAATATGATCACATAAGGACATAACCACATCCATATTATGTTCAATAATTAAAAAAGAAATCCCCTGTTGATTCCAAGTTTTAATATGTTCACAAATTTGCCCAATAAGAGTAGGATTAACCCCGGCTGCTGGTTCATCCAGTAAAATAAGTTTAGGGCGCGTCATCAACGTTCTAGCCATCTCTAAAAGTTTACGCTGTCCCCCAGACAAAGCCCCCGCATAATCGTGACGTTTTTCAATTAACCCGACAGATTCAAGAATAGAAAGGGCTTTTTCTTTATTTTCCCGTTCTTCTTGTTTCACCTGGCCTCCTTTTAACCAAAGTTGCACTAAATTTTCTCCAGTTTGTTTTTGACTGGCCAATAACATATTCTCTAATACCGTAAGACGAGATAATACTCTTGCCACCTGAAAAGTCCGAATACATCCTTGCAAAGCGATTTGATGAGGGGATAACTGTTGGATGGGTTCCCCGTCAAAAATGACTTCTCCTTGATCGGGACGGATAAAATTGGATAAAAGATTAAATAAGGTGGTTTTCCCTGCGCCATTGGGTCCAATCAACCCCGTAATACTACCCTGTTTGACCTGTATTTGCGCTTTGTCCACAGCTTTTAGGCCACCAAAGCTTTTAGATAACTGTTTCGCATCCAAAATGATAGAAGAATCACTCATTGCTCAAACCCACCTTAATTAACGCTCTTACTCACCAAGGCTTGGACATAAAATAATTGCGCTTCATAATAACATATCCTGACTTTTGATTTAACGTTTCATCTGTGGTCAAGCGTCTCTAACTCTGATTATCTCATAAAAAAAATTTCAACTCCGAACTGCGACCAGTAAGCTACAATTTGAACAGAGCTTGTTACAATATTTTACAAAAGCACTTATAAGTATATTCCTATGGTTCAATCCACTGTCTCCCCAGACACCGTTAATACTGATACCGTCACCATTACTGTCGAACCTCGTCACATTCCCCAAGGACATACAGAAGACTTAGGCCCTGTTAGTGATATGTCTCCCGATAGTTGGCGATATCATCCTGAGACAATTAATGATTATTATCGTAATCGTCTTCCTCAAGTTATTGGTCGCCTCATTAATGTTTTCTTATTGTTTGCTCGTTTTGCCGTAGGATTATGGTGGGATAAAATTAGGGGAAAAAATCCCAAAGAAGAGAGAAAACGGGCGATTCATTTACGAGAAATGTTAACAGAATTAGGGCCAACTTATATTAAAGTTGGACAAGCTTTATCCACGCGACCGGATTTAGTTCCTCCCGTTTATTTAGATGAATTAACCACATTACAAGACCAATTACCCTCTTTCCCCAATGAAGTTGCTTATGGTTTTATTGAGGAAGAATTAGGTAAAAGTCCCCAAGAAATTTATGCAGAATTATCAGCCCAACCCATTGCTGCTGCTTCTCTGGGTCAGGTTTATAAAGGAAAATTAAAAACAGGGGAAAAAGTTGCCGTCAAAGTACAGCGTCCTGATTTAATTAAACGAATTACTTTAGATATTTATATTTTACGTAATCTATCTATTTGGGCGCAAAAAACCTTTTCGTTTATTCGCTCAGATTTAGTAGCGATTACCGATGAATTGGCCGGTCGTATTTTTGAAGAAATCAACTATCTTCAAGAAGCCAGAAATGCTGAAGAATTTGCTAAACTATACGGTCATTTACCTGAAATTTATGTCCCTAAAATTTACTGGGAATACACAGCGAGACGCGTATTAACGATGGAGTGGGTTGAAGGAATTAAACTCACTAATATTAAGGAAATTCAAGCACAAGGAATTGAAGCCACTCACTTAGTAGAAGTGGGGGTTAATTGTTCTTTACGTCAACTATTAGAACATGGTTTTTTCCATGCTGACCCCCATCCTGGTAATCTATTAGCCATGAGAGATGGACGACTCGCTTATCTTGATTTTGGGATGATGAGTCGCATTAAACCCTATCAAAGATATGGCTTAATCGAAGCAGTTGTTCATTTAGTTAATCGAGATTTTGATGCGTTGGCTTATGACTATGTTAAGTTAGACTTTTTGAAACCCGAAACCGACTTAACCCCTATTGTTCCTGCGCTGACAGAAGTTTTTGGTAATGCTTTAGGATCGAGTGTAGCTGAGTTAAACTTTAAAAGTATTACGGATCAAATGTCGGAAATGATGTATGAATTTCCTTTTAAAGTTCCGGCTTATTATGCTTTAATTTTGCGCTCAATGGTAACATTAGAGGGGATTGCCATTGGTATTGATCCGAATTTTAAAGTATTAAGTAAAGCCTATCCTTATGTGGCAAAACGGTTACTAACTGACCCTTCCCCAGAGTTAAGAGCTTCCCTAAAAGATTTATTATTTAAAGAGGGAAGTTTTCGCTGGAATCGCTTAGAAAATTTGATGAGAAATGCTAAAGATTCCCAAGACTATGATATTGATAAAGTAGTGGATCAAGCGGCTGATTTTCTCTTCTCTTCACGAGGTGAATTTATTCGAGAAAGATTAGTCAATGAAATTATCAATGCTTTAGATATGTTTAGCCGTCGTACCTGGTTTAATATGTCCAGTATGGTGCGCGAACAAGTCGGTTTAGCAGTTCAAGAAACACCCGCCGAATTACAGGAGAAAAGTGACAGTGTAGAACATCTACAAAATATCTTACAAATTCTACAAAATACCCCAGGATTTGATCCAATGCACCTAGTTCCTTTAGTGATGAAGCTATTAGGAAAGCCAGAAACTCAACAGATGGGACAAAAAATTGCTGAAGGGTTAACGCAGAAATTAGTTGCTCGTTTAATTCGCAGTTTACTGTTAGAAATTGATCAACCTAGAAACAGTAATTTAGGGGCAATTAACAATCAAAAATCCTTACCCGCAGCTTAATAAAAGTTGTTCAAGGTAATTGTTTATTATGTAGGGGTCAACAACCGTTGACCCTTATTTTTATATCTGTTGTCCAAGTTTTTAGAATCAGATACAATAAGATTAAATAAACTGATAGATTATTAACTTATACTAATTCTCAATTTGTCATTGCGAGGGGTAATCTAGCAATCAGGAATAATATATGAGAACCCATTAGGACATAATATTATTATGTCCCTACAAGAGCAATTTGTATGGTTTTAACACGGTTAAACCCTTTTTTACCACGGAAACCTGATTGCTATATCAGTAGTTAACTTTAATTTGTGGCTAAAAATACCCCGAAGCAATCTATAGTTAATTTCGATAAAAATGAGACATAACTTAGCTGTTTTATTGTTAACATAGTGAGCATCCTGCTCACACTCCTCTGTCTCAAACTTATTTGAAACGACTATACTATAAATACGCTGAAGATAATCTATCTCTCTAACTATTTTTAAGAATTGATATTATTTTTGTTGAGTTGTATAGTTGATCTGCGATCGCTCACTTAAACACCAGAAAAAGGAAGATTTAAACCATGTTAAAACAGCTAGATCGAATTACCTTTAATCCCAAAATCATGACAGGGAAAGCTTGTATTAGAGGAATGCGTATCCCTGTTTCTTTAATTCTTAATTTGGTCGCTAACGGTAAACCTAATGGTGAAATTTTAGAAGAATATCCTGACTTAGAACTAGAGGATATTAGACAATGTTTATTGTATGCTGCTTGGTTAGCTGATGAAAGGGTAATTCCTATAAGCACTTACAATATACAATAAGCTTATAGATGTTGTTATTATGCGGATGTTGTTTAATGAAGTTTATTAGTCTACTTCACGGTTACTAAATATTGTTATGAGGATGTAAGTAATTATGGCAAGAATGATCCCTAAAAACTTATCTTCAAATACTAGAAGTTATGCTGAAAAAAAGTTATTTAATCTTTTTAAAGAACAGTTAAGTGAAGATTATATCGTTTTTCATAGTACATGGTGGCAATATATTGGATATATTATTCAGGATAGAGAAGCTGATTTCATAATTCTTCATCCTGATCAGGGAATACTGATACTAGAAGCAAAAGGTGGAAAAATTACATATGATGCTGTTAATAAAGATTGGTATCAAAATGAAAATAGAATGAAAATATCTCCATTTCAACAAGCAAAAGATATAAAGTTTAGATTTTTAAAATTTCTTAATAAATACCATGAATTTGATTCAAAAGATTTTTGTATAGGACAAGGTGTAGCTTTTACTGATATTGACGATGTAATTAATGGTTTACCATCGGAAGCTCCTTCCGAAATATTACTTTTGCGCCCCCAATTAAATAATATCGATAATTGGATTGTTTCAGTCTTTTTACAATTGAATAATAGCAAATTTTGAATTTTAAGATTTTGCTAAAAAGAAGCATAAATACGGTATTTTTTTCTAGATTAATTTGTTTTGACAGCGCAGATAATAAATATTCATGTGATATTGAGTCGTAAAAGGATGATATATCGGTTTTTAACAGACAAGTATTGTCTTGAACTTGAATTAACTGCCAATTAACAAATTCTTGAAAACCATCATAATAATATTGATATAAAAATTCTTTGGATTTTCTGTTTTTCCCAGAAGCTTTTTTGAGACGATAAGAAAAACAATTTTGGATAAATGTAAAATCTAGAAATTCTTCTAAAACGGTTACAAACATGAATTTAATTACTAAGTCTTTGAATGGAGTATGTATCATTCGTCTAAAAAACATATCTGATTTTGGCAGATAAAATGAAAATGCGGTTTCTGTTTCGTATGATTGCGGATTATCAAAAGCTAGTTGAATTTCTCCAAATAGCTTTTCTTTATTTTGCCTATAGTAATCTATTTCAATAAAGTTACAGTATGAGTCTTGGTTAATTCTATAAGCAATTGCATAGAGATATGCTTTGTCAAAAACTTCTCTTTTCTTTATTTGCTCAACTAGAAAGTTTTTGTTCATTATTCATTATTGGAAATGTATTGACTAATTTAGCTTGCAACTCAACTTTGGTTTAGGCTCATCTTTTTTCTTCATCGAATATGATTGTAACCTTTTAATCATGAAGGTTACGCTTTTAGTCAGCAAACCCTAATTAATTAGTTATCTGACATTAATCTGTTACAAATGACCAATAATTCACTATCATACAGGATTTGAATGGCTCGAGGCAGATTTGAACTGCCGACCTTGGGCTTATGAGTCCCCTGCTCTAACCAACTGAGCTACCGAGCCGTCATTTTTAGACCTTTACTAGCATAAGGCAAAACTGATTAAATGTCTACCCTATTAGAGAAGTTTTTAGTGAAGTTTAGGAAGAATTGACATATTAAGGAGCAGGGGAGGCAAAGGAAACAGAGAAAGCAGGGGAGGAGGAGTTTCAGTATAATGATTCTCACAATGGCTAATTAAGGGGATTTCATATAAAAAAATCAGAGAAGTATTACCTCCTCTGATCCTATTTATCCCATCGCTCCAATTCACAAACGAGCTAATAATTTAACGATTCTTGGGTAAAAAGGCCATGGGGTTTTGTGCGCCTCTACCACTGGGATGAATTTCATAATGAAGGTGGGGACCGGTACTATAACCCGTGCTACCCATTTCGGCAATTTGTTGACCTTGTTCTACTTTTTGACCCCGACGCACTAAAATACGGCTATTGTGGGCGTATAAGGTAACGCTACCATCAGGGTGACGTACTTTAACCAAGTTGCCGTAACCGCCAGAATTCCAACCGGCAGTGATTACTTCTCCAGGAGCAGAGGCCATAATGGGCGTTCCCACAGGAGCAGCGATATCAATTCCTTTGTGCATTCTGCCCCAACGACGACCAAACCCAGAGGTTAGCACCCCTTTACTGGGCCAAATATGGCCGGTAAACTTCATGGGAGCATCGGGAAGAAAATCATCGGGGTTGGAAATACCAGGGAGATCCGGACCGACGGCAGTTCCGACGGGGATTTCAAAGGTGTTGTTATAAACACTGGGGTTACTGGGCGCAGCACTGATTAATTCAGGTTTTCTGCTGTTTAACCGTTCTTCGATCGCCTGTTGGGGAGAGGTCATTTCTGTGCGATCGCTGGTCCATTCAGAGTTTAACACTTCCCCTACTACCGTTTTATTGGAGCGACGAGGTTGATCTAAGGAAATCTCTGACCCTTGTTGTCCATAATCTCGCTGTAAACTGACGATGTCCGCCTTTAACTTATTGGTATGGGACTGTTGAGCCGTAGAAATTTGGATATCCACTGATTCAGGACTGCGACTCGACACAAACGCTCTAGGAGACTGACTTTGTGAGCGGAACTCATCAAAGACAGAAGGCAATGTACTTTTTTGAGTTGACTGAGCGATCGCCTTTTGTTGAGGAATCATCAAGGTTTGATTGACCCGAATCAAATTGGCGTTAGTAATACCGTTAGCGCGAATCAATTCTTGGGTGGAAATGCCATGACGACGAGCAATACTGTTGAGAGTATCCCCTGGACGAACCCGATAGCTTTTTTCGGTGACTTGTCGAATGGTAGGTTGAGGAACCACCGATTTTCTGGGGGGGATAAAAGAGGTTTGTTCTGGGGTGGTCACATCAATCGATGGACGGGTGTTGTCTGTTTCCTCGTCTTCTGCGGGGATGACATTGAGGGGAATGGGTTGATCCGATTCAATCTTGGCAGTGGTTTGGGGTTGAAGGGAAGGAACCACAGGGAGGGGTGTTTCCTCACTCTGTTCTAAGATTGATCCTCTAAGGGAAGCCACTTTTTCTTTGTCTGTTTTCACCCCTACCCCATTCTCTTCTGTGTCAGGAGTAAATACGGGTATTTCAATGGCTTGAGCCACTTTAACTTTTTCTACACTGGCTGGAGGAGCGATCGCTGCTTGCTCTTCTGGTTTGTTAAGGGGGCGACTGACATCAGCCGTTGTTTCCCCTTCCACGGTGGTTTGAGCCTCTTCGGTTTTCAGTTCCGCTAAGCTATCTTGAAGACGCTTACGGGTTTCTTTGAGGTGATCGAGAGAGGTGTTGACTGATTTTGTGCCAACATTTTTGTTTCGGGGACTATTTTCTGTGGAGCTTTTGGGGGTAATTTTGTTGACAGAATCCTTAACGGAGGGAATTTTGATGGATTCTCCTGGCTCGAGTTTGGCAGTGATGGTGAGATTATTCATCGCTGCGATCGCCCCAGGGCTAACCTGATATGTTTGGGCGAGTTGGGCAATGGTTTCTCCCATCTCTACCTTATGCTTCAAGGCTAAAGGAGCGAGTTCACTATCCTTTGTTGGGGACTCTGAAACATTAGGAAGACTCGGGATAGCGGTATTCGCTGTTACAGCGTTAGCTGCCATTGCTGCTTTGTCTTGACTGAATAACATTCCAGTCGCGCCCATAGAAATAGCTAGACCAATCATGGCCGCTGAACGACGAACGCGACTTTTTTCACTTGAGGCTAACTTATTTTGACAGCCTTCTGGAAACGAAGATACCTCTAGTTGGGTATAGTCTGCCAGACAAGAAGATATTGCTGTTATTTCGTTGAATTTACCTTTCAAGGACAACCTCCTACTGTGTGAACGAGCGATTTAGACTATAAAGAGTCTTTAGGGATGATTTTGTACTGAGTAGACCTATCAAAAATTAGTTTTAATTCAGATCGCCAATTAAGTCAATATACCTAGTCTATTATGTTATGAGAAATTAACTTGTTTTGCTTATTTTAAACAAGCGTGAATTGATTGTAATCTACTCAGCAATTTTTCATCTATCTTTAATACTTGTTGCAAGACGCGAGTTGGTTGACGATCCCAATCCTCAAAAGGTTTCATTCGTTGTGATCTGTTTGGGTTAAGCCATTGATGTTGGGGCTTTTTGATTTTTTAGCCATGATTTTTGAGCGTTATCTTTATTTCGACAACGAATGATAGAAATTTCTTATTAAAAATATGAATAATCCAGTAATTTCTGTAGGATTTAATGCAATTGGTCTAGTTGTCTTAAGGCTTCAAATAAGCCAATGGCCACGCTAACGGAGAGGTTAAGGCTTCTGACTTGGGGGTGAGGCATGGGGATATAGAGCATTTGGTCGCATTGAGACTGGAAGGTGAGGGGAAGTCCTTCGGTTTCGCTGCCAAACACTAACCAATCATCTTCTTGAAATTTACAATCCCCATAGCAGGATTTGCCTCTGACACTAAATCCCAGTAACCTTCCTGTTTGTTGTTGCTGATAGGCTTGAAATTGGTCTAAATCTAGATGATATTGGAGTTTGACATGGGGCCAATAATCTAGACCGGCTCGTTTGAGATAGCGATCGCTTAATTCAAAGCCCAAAGGACCGACTAGATGAAGTTCGGTGTTGGTGGCAGCGCAAGTTCTGGCAATATTGCCTGTATTGGGGGGAATTTGAGGATTAACTAGAACAACTCTGGGCATGATGATTGATAGTTTTTTTTTATCGATGATTCACTAAGGAAAAATAATTAACTTTATTAAACTGTTTTTCTCTTTTGATTGAAAAGAGTTATGAATAACTTGCCAAAATTTAATCATTTTTTAAGCAACTAACAAGGTGTCACACACTTGATCTTCTAACATTTTTTCTTGTTGGGCAATGGTTTCAATTTCTGCGGTAATAATTGAGGGAATATCAGCAGAAAGTTCATATTTTTTTAACCATTGTTGGGCTAAGTTCCCATTCCGTAAGATTTTTTTGATCGGGGACAAAAAACAACTAAATCCATTTTGTTTGGCTAACGGACATACTTCTTGATATATTTGTTCGATCCAAGCAGTGGCGTTGATCTGACGACCATCTTTCCAATGGTAAAGCTGTGCATCTAGACTGTGTTTAGCTGCTTCACGTTCATTGTGATCAGTGATATCTAAGAGAGTATCAGGGGACAATTGACTACTGTTGAGGGGATCGAGGGTAGGATCGTTAATTAATTGTAGAAGACGGGCTTCTAATAAGGCAATCACCGATAATAAAGCGATAGGATCAGCAATTAAGTCGCAAATTCTCAGTTCCAAGCGATTAAGATGGTAAGGTCGATTATCACCATTGGGACGAACCGATGCCCATAAATGACGCACATTCTGCATGGTTTTCAGGCGTAACTGTTCTTCTGTCCACTGAATAAAATGATGATGACTCTCAAAAAAGGGAACTTGTTGGGGAGTTTGAGGAAACATTTGCCAACGAGTGGAATGATAACCGGTAACTTGTCCGTCGAGGAAAGGAGACGATGCACTTAACGCCAGGTATAATGGGGCTTCAACCCGTATTAAACGGCAGGCCCGCATTAAGAGTTCGGGATCACTTATGCCAATATTAATATGGACACTGGCGGTAACAACATTAGTGCCATAGGTGTGTTCAATGAAGCTATGATAAGGATTAATGGGATCAGAGCGATAAAATTGCTGGCTATCCCCTAAAGAAAGGGTACTACCAGGAATCATTGTATAATTGCCAATTTTTTGTAAATAATTTCTTAAATCTCGTCGGGGACGGAGTAAGGCACAAAGAAGACGATCATAAGAAGATAAAGGTGCGGTAGTATATTCAACATTACGACTATCAGGTTCTCGCACAAATCCGTTAAGGTCTTTACTAATGCGATCAGACAATCCCACTATTTGGCCTTGGGGTGTTCCTGTGTACATTTCAACTTCAACGCCTTTGCATAGTCGTGTCATAATTTCTCTAATAGCCTTGCTTATTCTAGCCTTATACTATCTATTATCAACGATTGTGACGGATAAATGATCAATTATTTTTGTCTTTTCTGTTATTGTTGTTTAAATCTGTTACTCTGTTCTACGTCAGTTAGAAGTGAATGTATTAGTAAGAATGGGGAACAGACAACAGTCAACGAGCAACAGATAAAAGATTTAAAGACTAATCGGATAAGCTGTGTTACTGAGGGTCAGTTCATTAAGGAAGAGAACAATCAGAGCAATATAAACACTGATGATTTTTCTGATAGTATTGATCACGGTAATTTTATTACTGGCCTGTGGCGTGGGTTTCATGAATCTGACGGATTGAAAGTTTATTATGGGTATCAATTTCGTCCCGATGGTAGTTTTATTGCTAGACATCGTATCTATCAAAATAGGGAAACCGTTGAGGATATCACCTGGCAAGGAGAATGGTTGTTTCAAAACAGTAGTTTAAAAATAATCGGATTTAATTTAAAGGATAAAACGCAACAAGCGACCTTTGAATTGAAGTTAACGGATACGTTTAAATTAGCTTACGAAACCGGTTCTTTGTCGGATGCTTATCATGAAATTATTTTAAATAAAATTGGTTATTAGTATAGTTTAGCGGTATATAGCAATCAGTAATGATATGTGAGAAATGATGAGGACATAATGGTATTATGTCCCTAAAAATCCACCCTTGTAGGGATTTAACACTGTTAAATCCTCTTGGTCATTTTCTCACAACTGAAACCTGATTGCTATAGTAACATGGTTAATGACTAATACCAAAGACTATTATTTTGATGCAAATCGGAGATAATTCTGAGAAAATGTCCCAAACAACTTGGTTAGGAATTGATCCAGGATTGGCAATAGTTGGATGGGCAATGTTACAAGAAAATGACCAACAACTTCCTTTAATTATTGACTATGGAACCATTGAAACCAATAAACAATTATCCACCTCCCAAAGACTCTTAGAAATAGAAGAAGATTTAAGGGAATTACTCAGGGAATTTGACCCTAAAGGAATTGCCATCGAAATGCCTTTTTTTAATCGTACGATTAAAGCAGCAGGCGGCGTTATGCAAGCGTTAGGGGTGATTAATTTAGTTTGTTATCGAGAGGCGAAAATTGAGCCTATTTTTCTTCATCAAGCCAGTTGGAAATGCCATCTAGGAGACGGAAAAGCGAAGAAAAAAGAAGTAGCCGAAATGATCACAACGTTGTTTAAGTTAGAGACATTACCCATCGATGATAGTGTCGATGCGATCGCCATTGCCTACGCGGGATTATGTGGGTTAAGGAATAATATCTAGGGATAAAAACACAGTTGAGGTAATCCTAACGTTTCTTCCCATCCCATCATAATGTTCAGACATTGTACCGCTTGTCCCGCTTGACCTTTGACCAAGTTATCAATGGCAGAGAGAACGATGACGCGATCGGTACGGGGATCGGTTTCGATACCTAAGTAACATAAATTGGTTCCACAAGCCCATTTCGTTTGCGGATAAACGCCGTTCGGCAGAATTTTGACGAAAGGAGAGGAACGATAAAAGGCACTGTAAATGGTCAATAAATCCTCTCTGACGAGTCCTGGATCTCTAAGGGTGGCATAAACCGTTGATAAAATGCCTCGAACCATAGGCAGTAAATGGGGAGTAAACTGAACTTTTAGGTCATGACCGGCTAAATCAGAACAAACTTGCTCGATTTCTGGCGTATGACGGTGTTTTGCTACGCCATAGGCCCCAAATGAGCCTTCAGCTTCTGCTAACAACAGATGGGTTTTTGCTTGTCTTCCGCCCCCGGATGTGCCTGACTTGGCATCGATAATGGTGGTTTCGGGTAGAATTAACCCTTGTTTGAGTAGGGGAGACAGGGCCATTAAACTGGCGGTAGGATAACAACCCGGACAACCAATTAAAGAAGCGGATTGAATTTCTTCTCGATAGAGTTCTGGGAGTCCGTAAACAGCCGTTTTTGCTGTGTCTAGGTCGTTACGGTCTTTATTGTACCAACTGGTATAAGTTTCTAAATTTTTGAAGCGATAATCGGCGGATAAGTCTAATACTTTACACCCTTTTTCGATTAATGGGGGAGCAATGTCGCAAGCAAGGCCGTTGGGGAGTCCTAAAAATACCACCTGACAACGGGAAGCGATAACCTCAACATCAATGGGTTCAATGGTTAAATCTATGGCATGGCCTAAATGGGGATATAATTCGGCGTAAGCTTGACCAGCACTACCTTTTCCCCCTAAGTAGGCAATTTCCACTAAGGGATGTTCTTGTAAGAGTCTAACTAATTGGACTCCGCCATATCCCGAAGCACCAATAATTCCCACTGATATTTTGTCTGACTCACCCATATCTATTGATTCCTATTAAAATTTCTCGTTAAGACTGACATTGACCGCATTGTAATCTGAAAACAGGGCTTTGAATCAAAAGGTTTTGTAAAGTTACAGAAGGTAGGGGGTAGGAGTTCGGGGTTCAGGGTTCAGAGTTCGGAGTTTGGTTCATTATCAGTCTCCCCACACTCCCCACACTCCCCACACTCACACTTACCATCCCCAACTCCCCGGGCCCCCTTTAAACGGTCCAACGATATCCGATGTTATCCAACCGCCATAAAAGTTACCGGGTTGGGGGGTGACGGTTTCCCCATCCACTAAACATTCATCCATGGGTTCGGCGTAAAATGCCACATAATCTTTAATATCGGCAAATGCTGGGGTTGGGTTGGGGTAATACCAAGCAACGTTAACCGCTTGTTTATCGTTGACAGTCAGAGTGTAATAGTTTCCTGGCCCTTTCCATTCACAAAAAGAACCTTTTTCGGTGGGTTGTAAATATTCCATTTTGATGTCTTCGGGAGGAATGTAATAGGAGGGAGGATGGGAGGTTTCTAAGACACGATAGGCTTTTTTTGTATCGACGATGGTGACACCATTAAAGATGATTTGGATATGTTTATCGCAGGGTTCTAAACGAGGGGGACGAGGATAGTCCCAAACAGATTCTTGGCCTTCTTGGGGTTGGATTTTTTGGGGTCGAAACATACCAAAATTTTGAAGTTATAATTTCAGATCATAATACCAATTCTCAGAAATAGCTGGAGAGATTGCTTCGGGGTATTTTCAGTACCAGTCAAAGCTTCCTGTTTATATTACCCCTCGCCATGACAGTCTCCCTCCCCTTAATTTGATGCTAATGAATCCCTACGTATCTCTCCAATTTACCTTTACTTTAACAAGAAAATAACCACGTATAAAGCACAGATAACTAACTGCATCGTCATCACAGGAAACCCATATTTAAGGAAGGTTTTAAAAGAAATAGGTTTGCCATGTTGTTCGGAAACCCCGGCAGCGACAATATTAGAAAGGGAAACATAAATCAACAAATCGTATTCCTATTTTTTAAGGGCGAACATTAGTTCGCCCCTAGTATTTTTAGGTCAGGCCCTCCTGTAGTTATGGTGATCAGAAAAATTTATACCTCGTAGGGTGGGTTAGGCGCAGGGTTGATTTTTATGAAAACAGAATAACTTATGGTCTGCAACCTAACCCACCATTTTAGGTATGTAGTCTATTATACTTTTTACCCCACACTGTCGGGAGAGCCTAATTTAAGTTAATTACTTGATGTTTAATCCAGATAATTTATTCTATTTAAGTCGTGTTATATAATAAAAAAGAATTATAAATCAGAAAATTATTAACAATTTACGCTTAACTCATTTAACTCATTATTAAGCAACCAATTTTAGTCTATGCCTCTTCCTCGTCTAATTATTTTAATTATTGGCTTAAGTATAATTCTTGGGTTAATTATTTGGTTAATTAACTCTCTATACCGTCTTTATATATCCATTTCTTTTACGGCTCCTTTATTAGCTAATTTTCTAATTTTCCTGATCATGGGATTATTAGGATTACTCATTTATGCTTTTATTTATTATTTTAATTTGTTCTCATCTCGTAAAACAAATCGTCGTCGCCATCAGCGTTATGCTAACTTAAAATTACCCGAACAGAAAACAGAAGCGGCTCAAGAAAACTTAAGCGCAATTCGCCGTCAAGTAGAAACAATTCAAGATAAAGTAACCCAAAAAGCCCTATTAGATCGTTCCCAAGCAATTGCAGAAAATTTAAACAGAGGGGAGTTAAAAGTTGTTGTTTTTGGCACCGGATCAGCCGGTAAAACTTCCCTAGTTAATGCCTTATTTGGCGAAATCATCGGTCAAGTTGAAGGAACAATGGGAACCACAAAAGTAGGAGAAACCTATCGTCTTAAATTAAAAGGTTTATCCAGAACAATATTAATCACAGATACCCCTGGTATCCTAGAAGCAGGGATAGAAGGAACCGAAAGAGAAGAAATAGCGAGACAATTGGCAACCGAAGCTGATTTACTATTATTTGTTATTGATAATGATTTAAGACAATCAGAATATAAACCCTTACAAATTTTAGTGGATATTGGTAAGCGATCGCTGCTAATCTTTAATAAAATTGATCTTTATACCGAAGAAGAAAAAACACAAATTCTACAACAACTAAAAGAAAGAGTTCACATATTTATTCCCGAACAAGACGTTATTTCCATTGCAGCTAATCCCCAGACTTTCCTATCAGAAACTGGTCAAAAGATTCAACCCTCCCCTGATATTCTTCCTTTAATCAAAAGACTGGCAGCGATTTTAAGGGCAGAGGGAGAAGACTTAATTGCTGATAACATTTTATTACAATCTCAACGGTTAGGAGAAGAAGCCAGACGACTCATTGATCGGCAACGCAAACGACAAAGTGAGCAAATTATTGAACGTTATCAATGGATCAGTGCAGGAGTCATTGCAGTAACCCCTTTACCCGTAGTAGATATGTTAGCAACGGCTGCTGTTAATGCTCAAATGGTAATGGAAATTGGACAAGTTTATGGCTGTGAAATTAATAGCGATCGCGGAAAAGAATTAGCTTTATCTTTAGGTAAAACTTTAGTTAGTTTAGGGGTAGTAAAAGGGGCTATTGATCTATTAGGAAAAGCCCTACAATTAAACATAGCAACCTATTTAGTGGGGAAAGTTATTCAAGGGGTGACTGCCGCTTACTTAACCCGTATTGCTGGTAAAAGTTTCGTTGAATACTTCCGTCAAGATCAAGATTGGGGGGATGGAGGTATAACAGAAGTGGTACAAAGACAGTTTCAACTCAGTCGCAAAGATGAATTTCTCAAAGCCTTTGTTAAAGATGCGATTACCAAAGTTGTGCAACCTTTATCAGACCGTTGGGAGGAAGAGATAGAAGACACCATCCCTTCAAAACAACCCCCTCTACAACAAGAAGCTGTTCTAGAAGAAGAGGACGACTGGTAGCATTGGGCCTCATTGACTTAAAATTATCCTTCATTCAGTTACATTTAAGGGAAGTTTGATATAAGATCAATGGATAGACCTAGTTATTTATCAGGAAAATAGTTCATTATGGATACTGCCATTACTCAATTAATTTTTCAAACCCTGACTGCATTTCTCAATATCTATTTGGTATTAATCTTTATTCGTATTCTCTTATCGTGGTTTCAAGGTGCAGAATGGGCTTACAATGCCATGTCTTTTTTAAGCCCCATTACTGATCCTTATCTTAATATTTTCCGTTCTTTTATTCCCCCTTTGGGTGGTATCGATTTTTCGGCCATTTTAGCCATTTTTGCTTTACAATTTTTGGCAAGAATATTAGCCAGTCTTTCTCCTGTTTCTACAGGCTTCTAAAGTTATGAAAACAAGACCCCATTGCTGCGTGGGGTCTTTACTTATCTAGAAAATAGGAGTTACTTTTGTGGTAAACCCAGAGGCTTTAAATTTCTTTAACTTTAAGGGAGTGGGCTGATTAGCTGGAACCGTAATTCTCACTTCAAAATCACTGACTCCTGGAGGGACTTCTGCAATGGAACCCACCCGACTTCTATTTTGTAAAGCGGGTTCGTTATTAGCATCTAAAATGCGTCCAAATACATCAGCATCATAAACCATTTTTCCCGATGTATTTTTAGCTTTTCCGGTAATAATATAACAATCAGCCGGCAAACTTGAACCGCCACTGGTAACGTTTCCTTCTGCTAATTCTGGAGGGCAATCTTTATAGGAGATATCGAATAAATCGATATTAGTTAAAGCTAATGCTGGTTGACTCCATAAGCTGCTAAGTAAGAACAATATACCCCCTACTATCATAGTCATTGCATAGGTTTTTATAGACTGTAACATTAATCATTTCCTCAACTTGTGATTTTTAAGGTAATATAGCTTTCTTAATTATTATAATAACAAAACAAGTCGTTTCAATTTACAAAATTATCTCATGGTTCGGCGTTTTATCCAATGTTTACCTATTTTTTTGGCTATCTCGTTATTAATCCTTTCTATCATTACGATTACCCATGAGTTTAAAGATCATAATCCTGCTGATATTTTAAACTACCTAAGTAATGTTACCACAATTCACAAAATAGGAGTAATTGCCTTAACCAGTTTAGGGTATTTCATCATGACAGGTTATGATTTTGTAGGGTTTTATTATATCAATCAAATTTTAAAACCCTCTAAAATTATTATGACCGCTTTTATTAGTTATGCTGTGGGTAATACCATTGGTTTTACTGCCTTATCAGGAACAGCTATTCGTTATCGGTTTTATGGAAGTTGGGGCATTTCTAAACTTAAAATTGCTCAATTAATTATTTTCACTCATTTAACATTCTGGGTAGGATTATTAGGGGTTAGTGGCGTTGTTTTTTTAGTTGACCCCTTAAGTTTACCTAAAATTTTAAACTTACCTTTTACCTCAGCACATCCCATTGGATTTGTGTTTTTGATTTTAGTTTCTGTATATTTTTTGATTAGCTTTTTTAGAAAGAAACCTTTGAAAATTGGCTCAGAATTTATTACTTTCCCTTCTCCTAGAATTTCTTTTACTTCGATTGTTATTGCTGGAATGGATTGGGGAGTTGCTTCAGGGGTATTATACTTATTACTTCCCTTATCAAAAACTGTCTCATTTCCTGGGTTTTTTGGGATTTATATTTTAGGATTAACGGCCGGTTTGATTAGTAGTGTTCCTGGGGGATTAGGGGTTTTTGAAACCGTGATTTTATTGTCTCTTCCTAACACTATTCCTCAAGCAGATATTTTAGGGGGTTTAATTGCTTATCGGGCTATTTATTACTTTTTACCATTGATAGTCGCTATTATTTTGTTGATTATTAAAGAAATACAACAACAAAGAGCTTAAAAAATAACTTAAAAGAGGAAATAGAAGCATTAAACCACAAAATAAGAGTTAACAGTTGTTAACTCTTATCAGTTTGAAAGAATGGCGGGAGGCGGATTTGAACCACCGACCTTCGGGTTATGAGCCCGACGAGCTACCAGACTGCTCTATCCCGCGTCGCCTTTTCTAGTATAACAAGAAGGTCTTGAAAATTGCAAGCTTTTTTTGAAAAAAGCTAATAGACTTTGCGGGAATCAGGCAACAGGTAAGGGTTGCAGTCCCTCAGATTCAAGACATGACTAACTCTCCAACCACTTCTAACCGTTTATAACTGCTTAACATCATAAAGTTTTCTGCTAAACTTTCGGCCACACTAGGGCTGATCCAACCCATTTGCCGTAGGATATGGATGGCAACAGCAGACTTAGCCCGTTTAGAGCCATCTAACACTTTGATAGCCAGTCCCATTCCTTCTCCCACACGTCCCACACACTGAATGCCTTCTGCCCCTGCTTTACTGACTAATTCCCCTTCTGTTAAACGCATCAACTCCGTATCAAACGATCCCGCGCCGGCCACCATTGTGGGATAATAGGTCATCGATCGCAAAATTCGTTCTAAGTCGAGACGTTTCCCAGAAGACAGTTGGGCGTACAAGTGGGCCATTTGGGAGAGTTTCATGGAGTAAGTGGGTGCGCCGCAGTCATCATGAGCGCCGATCAACTCCGCCCCAGGAATGCCCAATAATTCGCCAATTTTGTCTAAAATTAGCTTTTGTATGGGAGATGATCGTTTTAAATAGGTGTTTAGGGGCCAACTCCGTTGCTGACACACAGCCAACATTCCGGCGTGTTTTCCTGAACAGTTATGTTGAAGGGGACTGTTGCGACCTTCGGGAATAGGACATTGTAAGGCACTGGGGTCAATATCAGCCCGCCACAACACATTAAAGACTTGTCTAGCCTGTTCTACGGTTCCTTGATGGGAACTACAGATAATGGCTAAGTCTTTATCGCTGAGGTCATAGCGTTCTAGGGTTCCTGTGGCCATGACCCCTAACGCTTGAAACGGTTTAAGGGCTGAACGCACAAAAGCAGTGGTTTCTGGGTTGCCAGCAACGGATAAAATACGGCCCCGATCATCACAAACCGTCGCTTCAACGTAATGGGTTGATTCGACGATCCCCTCTCGTAGTAGGTGAACTTCTAATTTGGGTGTTAGGTGACGTTTTACTCTGGTTGTCATAGAGAATTAACTTAAGATTATCTTGAGTGTCGGGGTGAAGACCCCCGTTACAGCGACGATAGGAGCTTAACGGCGAGAGTGTCAAAAACATAGCCAAACCATGCCATCTCCTGCCATAAATAGGACTAATAGGCCAACCGTACGGCTTAAGCGTCCTAAGATGGGGTTAATTTGATAGGAGACAATGAGGCGATCGCGGGTTAACATTTCTGGGGGTTTAGGCCAAGTTTGTCCATCGTACCATCCTGACTCTTCGTAAAAGATGGTTTCTTTTTTGAGGCGATCGCTAACATAATGCCATCCGAGAAATAACTGTAGTAGGATCAAGGCTAAAATCAATCCCGCCCCTAGATTACTGAAGAGAATAAAGGGTAACACAAATTTACTCGGCGAAAAACTGGCGGCTGCAATGGGACTGGTAATGAGCCATCCCATGCTCCAAACAACAGCTATTTTTCTGAAAAATAGGGTTTTTTCTAGGGTTGCCCACCGAAAAAACCAAGATTCTTTTAACTCCTCGTATTCGTTAACCGGTTGTTGGTCTAGGGGGACTGGACAAACTTGTATAGATGATTCCCTCATAGTCGTGATGCTTGTGTAACTTCTAATGATGAAAATTCTAACCGTTCTGCATGACCCCAGAAGGCTTCTAAATTATAAAATTCTCGTTCTTCGGGGAGAAAGATATGAACGATCACATCGCCAAAGTCTTGTAAGATCCAATTTCCGTCTTTTTTCCCTTCGGTTTGCCTGGGGACTTGTTGATGGGTTTGATAGACTTTTTCTTCGATGGCCTCTGCAATGGCTTTGACTTGGGTACGAGAAAAGCCGGTCACAATCACAAAATAATCGGTTAAATAGGAGACTTCTGTGACTTTGAGGATGACGATATCGCTGGCTTTGCGATCGTCGGCTGCTTGGGCGATGGTTGTGGCAAGGGTTTGGGTTGGGTTGTCGCTGGTAGAGTCGATCACTGTTAAGTTATTGGAGTGGTTAGCGATAGTAGTTTGATGATGGGTTATTGAGATGTTTATATATTGTACAAATTTTTCTTAAAGATGAGGACAGATGAGACATTTCTACAAAGTTGGTTTTGTCATCCTTAATGTTAGACATTGAACATTTACATAAACGCTAACATAAACGCTAACATCACCCGTTTAGTATTGAGACTATGGATCAACACCCGTTTTCCAACGATTCAATTATTCAATTTTGAGAAAAGGAAACTATATACAATGACTGATTCTTCTGCCATTCAAAAATTAAGTGCAGCTTTACCTGACCAAGTGGTGTTTAGCGTCGTTTTCGACACAGGAAGTGATCCTGATGCGAGTTATTTAGATATGACCATCAAAGATACCCCAGG
>JASJDN010000097.1 GCA_030065205.1 Crocosphaera sp. | reverse complement strand
GTATAGAACCCATTTGGGATCTCTGGTGGAATCTTGTAGGCTTGTTTTTTTTACCAAAATCTCGGTTTTACTTGATCATGGTTATCATCCTAAGATTCATCTATGTTTTGTTAGGCTTATGCTTAAAAGATTAGCAATTATTTAGATATCAAATTGATTTTATTAGGTTTTTAGACTAAGTAATAGCAATCAAGTTAGAGATAGTTTCTTAAACTTTTCTCTTGTATATATAATTGTCTATACAAATGTATATACATTGTAGTTAGTTTCAGAAAATAGTTCTTTATTCTAATTTAAAATTACTTAGTAAGTTACTTGGTAATTTACTAAGAATATTTATGTTTGTCAAAAAAGATCCCAAATGGGTTCTATAAGCCATCCTTCCAATTATCATATGATCTTATGGGCGATACTGGATTTGAACCAGTGACAGCCTGCTTGTAAGGCAGGAGCTCTACCGCTGAGCTAATCGCCCTAACTCATGCTTTGCTATCATAACACATCTACCAGAAAAAGCAACACTTTTTTAAATTTCCCCCACACTTCCCCGCCCCTTCAATAAAATATAAATCAACTCCATATTGTCCTCATCATCATGCCATCTGGCCATACTCACGATCGCATTACTTATCTTAGTTTACCCCCCTTAGCTGTTTTAGGATATCTCCTCACCCGTCGAGGAGACTGGTTATTATGGTTTAGTGGGGCTTATTTATTCAGTGGATTGATGTTTGGTCCTGATTTAGATATCTATTCCCTACAATACAAACGATGGGGTTTGATACGCTGGATTTGGTTACCCTATCAAGCTTGTTTGAAACATCGTTCTTTTTTTTCTCATGGGTTGATTGTGGGAACGATAATCCGAGTTATTTATCTTTTTAGTCTGGTTTTAATTGTGGCTATTTTTACTGTGGCGATCGCCCAATTCATTTGGGGGTTTAATTGGAATTGGCGTAATGTTGCAGAAAATAGCTTAACTGTACTCAAACATCACTATTTAGGGGAAGCAATTGTTACCTTTATCGGGTTAGAATTAGGGGCAATGAGTCATAGTTTAAGTGATTATCTTGTTAGTCATATTAAACGGTCTCGAAAAAAGCCTAAAAAACGTCGTTATAAACGTAAAAAAACCTAGACTAAATAAAATAGAAACTTAATTAAACATGATTTAACTTCCACCTCCAAACCCCTAACCCCTAACCCACGTTAATTGACTTTAGTCAATCAGCTTGCAAAAATTTTAGATAACTTTCACTTAATTCTTTAACTGCTAATTTATACAATTGTTCACCGTGTTCGGGGGTTGCTAAAGCCGGATTTGAACCCATTCGACCATCGGGATAATGGGCGCGAAAATCAACAGCACTATAAATAGGATGGCCTGAGTTAACCTTAGGAGATAAGTCTGCTTTTTTAATGGATTCAGGATAAATAAATTGAGTGACAGCGACTTCTGAAGGGGTAGCATGAGATCCTTCTTGATCTCCATACAATTCTTTAGCTTTTTGATAAACCGAACGACACATAAACCAATTTCCTACTTGGGCGCGAACTGGAGTCCCTTGAGGAATATTTAGATGAGATAAATGGTAATAAGTTTCAGAAAAAGCAGCTTTCAATGTAGCAATATTACCCCCGTGGCCATTAATAAAAAAGTAACGAGTAAATCCAGCTTGCGTTAAACAAGTCAAATAATCAACAATGACTTGAATAAGGGTACTGGGCCGTAAACTCATACTTCCAGGAAAAGCGGTGTGATGCAAAGCCATACCCACATTAATTGTCGGTCCAATGATGGTTTGAGTTTGTTCTCCAACCCCTTTGGCGATCGCTTCGGCACAAATAGCGTCGGTTCCAATCAAACCGGTTGGTCCGTGTTGTTCGGTTGAACCAATGGGAATAATGATCCCTGTTTGGGTTTGTAAATAGTCTTCGACTTCTGGCCAGGTCATTAAATGTAGCAACATAGAGATTCAATGGTATAACAATGATGAGGATATTTTCTATCCTAACGGTTTCGTTTTGTTGTCTATACTGACATAGAATCAAAAATCAGAGTAATTATGTTGTCTTTTGATACGACTCAAACTCCCCCTAACTCCTCTGTTGTCAATACTCACCGCATCCTGGTGGTAGAAGATGAGGATGTTATTCGCGATATGATTGTTCTGGCTTTAGAAGATGAAGGGTATGACATCACTGCTGTCAGTGATGGACGAACGGCCTTAAATTTCTTACAACAAGAAGATAATAATCCCAAAACAACGGAGATAGAATTTGATCTGTTAATTTTGGATTTAATGTTACCCCAAGTTAACGGTTTAGATATCTGTCGTTTGTTGCGCTATCAAGGTAATATCATTCCCATTTTAATCCTCAGTGCCAAAGCCAGTGAAACAGACCGAGTATTAGGCTTAGAAGTGGGGGCTGATGATTATTTAACCAAACCTTTTAGTATGCGAGAATTAGTCGCCCGTTGTCGGGCGTTGATTCGTCGTCAAAACTTAACCAATTCTTCTTCGAGTTCCGTTAAACAGTTCCGTGACATTACCCTCTATACCCAAGAATGTCGCGTCACAGTAGGGGAAGACGAAATTAACCTGTCTCCAAAAGAATATCGCTTGTTAGAACTGTTTATAAGTTATCCTCGTCGAGTTTGGTCCCGGGAACAATTGATTGAACAAATTTGGGGGCCTGATTTTTTAGGGGATACCAAAACCGTTGATGTTCATATTCGTTGGTTACGGGAAAAATTAGAAAAAGATCCCAGCCAACCCGAATATTTAATTACGGTTCGCGGATTTGGTTATCGGTTCGGTTAATTAATTATCGCTCTGAGAGAATAGCTTCCATTTCCTCAAATTCTGCGAGGCTTTTTTCGGCTGCTTCTTGATCTAAAATACTCAGGGCAAATCCTACATGGACAATGACATAATCATCAATTTTTACTTCAGGAACATAGGCAAAACTCACCTCTTTCATTACTCCCCCAAAACTGACTTTTCCCTTTTTTAACAAGGGTTCATCTCCGCTAATACTTACCACTTTTCCGGGAACGGCTAAACACATAACTCATTAAACCTCAATGGATCTATCTAGTTTCTGTCTTCATTTTCGTGAAGACTTGAAGACACTCCTTAACCCTAGATATATTAGTCCTGAGGGTGAGGATTGACCCTACTATGATAATTGATCTTATTAGAGGTGATCTGTATACTTTACTAAGTTTTTGGCTTTACTGTCATCCGACAGTAGCTTCAACATTAATGATTATGGAAAATAAAAAAAATATAAACCTGGGAACTATTTACCCTTAATTATTGTCTGCTGCTTTCGTTAGCTTAAATTTTATCCATTGACATATCAAAGTTCCTATTGTTATAGTCTTGGGAATAAGAAAATTGCTCAATTGTGGTGTGTGGGAAGTTTAGAAAATGAAATTATCTGTGGTTATTCCCTGTTTTAATGAAATTGGGACGATTGGTCAAGTTATTGAAGCAGTTAAAGCGTCTCCTGTGAAAAATTGTGAGATTATTATAGTAGATGATTGTTCAACGGATGGAACCAGAGAACTCCTACAATCTAAACTAGAACATTTAGTTGATCAAGTCATTTATCATCACAAAAATAAGGGAAAAGGGGCTGCTTTAAGAACGGGTTTTGCAGCAGTGACGGGAGATATTGTTATTGTTCAAGATGCTGATTTAGAATACGATCCCCAAGAGTATCCGTTGATGATAGAACCTATCGTCAAAGGTAAAGCGGATGTGGTTTTTGGTTCTCGTTTTCAAGGAAGTCGTCCCCATCGAGTGGTTTATTATTGGCATATGGTGGGTAATAAATTTTTGACCACTTTATCTAATATGTTGACTAATATTAATTTAACGGATATGGAAACCTGTTATAAAGCCTTTAAACGAGACATTATCCAAGCCATTAAAATAAAAGAAAGTCGCTTTGGGTTTGAACCAGAAATTACCGCCAAAGTAGCAAAAATGGGGTGTCGTATTTACGAAGTGGGGATTTCTTATTACGGTAGAACTTATAAAGAAGGGAAAAAAATCGGATGGAAAGATGGATTTCAAGCGATTTATTGTATTTTAAAATATAATTTATTTGGCTAATATTACTAGATTAAACACTTAATATAGAGGTAAAATAATAGAAATGCTTCTGAGGGATTAAAAATGGTGACAACACCGCAGATCCAACCGATAAGTTTTGAGGAGTTTTTAGAATGGTATCCAGACAATGAGCAAAGCTATGAATTAATTGAAGGTGTAATTGTTGAGATGTTTCCGACGGGTTCTCATGAAGATATTAGTGGTTTTTTGATTGCCGAATTAAACCTAGAAATTCGTAAACAAAAACTGCCCTATTCTATTCCTAAAAACTGTCTGCTTAAACCCCTTGCCCCTCGTTCTGGATATTTACCCGATGTAGCAGTTATTAACCGAAAATACATTAAAGAGGAACCTCTTTGGGAAAAATCATCGGTGATTCAAAATGGTCAAACAGTTCCTTTAGTAATTGAAGTGGTTAGTACCAACTGGCGAGATGATTATGGACATAAATTTGTTGAGTATGAAGCTATGGGAATTGTTGAATATTGGATTGTTGATTATCGCGCTTTAGGGGCAGTTCGTTATATTGGTAAACCCAAGCAACCCACGATTACGATTTGTCAGTTAATTGAAAGGGAATATCAGATGGAAAAATATGTTAAAGGCGATCGCTTAAAATCGATCATTTTTCCTGAACTAAAATTGACCCCTGATATGATTTTTCAAGCAACAGATTCATGAAGTTTGTAGGGTGGGCAAATAAGAGATGTATCTAAACTATCCGTAAAATAGATAACTTTGCCCACCTTACCGTGAAATTTTGTTCATTATGGTTAAAAATATCAGTTTTTTTTGATAAATTAGAAGAGGGTTAAAACAAAAGGAGAAACAAAATTGCTCACGTTGGGTGTTAATATTGACCACGTTGCCACCATTCGCCAGGCCAGACGAACGGTAGAACCCGATCCTGTTGCGGCGGCGGTACTGGCAGAATTAGGGGGCGCAAACGGTATTACAGCGCATTTGAGAGAAGATCGTCGTCATATGCAAGATCGAGATATCCGCTTACTCAGAGAAACCGTTCGCACCCATCTTAACCTCGAAATGGCTGCTACTGAGGAAATGGTAGCGATCGCTCTTGATGTTAAACCAGACTACGTTACCCTCGTACCAGAGAAACGGGAAGAAGTCACCACAGAAGGGGGCTTAGATATCGCTGGAAGCCTCGAAAAACTCAAAAATGTTGTGGCTCGTCTCCAAAGTGCAAACATTCCTGTAAGCCTCTTTATCGACGCAGACGAGGCACAAATTAAAGCCTCTGCTGAGACTCAAGCCCAGTTTATCGAACTGCATACGGGAAAATACGCCGATGCACCTAATGCAGAAATTCGTCAAAAAGAATTAGAAGCCTTAAAAATAGGCTGTGAGCAAGCATTAAGCTTAGGTTTACGGGTTAATGCCGGTCATGGATTAACCTATATTAATGTTTATCCTGTGGCTTGTTTACCGGGGATGGAAGAACTCAATATCGGTCATACTATTGTGAGTCGCGCCGTGTTAGTAGGGATGGAACGGGCGGTTAGAGAGATGAAACTCGCTATGAGAGGGGAATTGTAACCTTTTGTCTCATCATGTTAAGAAATGTAACAGAAGCCTCAAAAATCGACGGAAGGGCAAAGGGCAAAAGCGGTGAGACCCCGCGCCGTCTTACGGCGCAAGGGAACGCTCACCAAGACAGGGCAAAAGGGCAGAGGGCTAAGAAGTCCTGGGGGATGAACGCACAACTCGAAAACCGACAGGATTGAGGTGGTCGCGCGGAGCGTAGGAGTCACGGTAGGCGCAACGGCAGCCAACAGGATTGAGGTACCAAGAACCGCCGCGTAGTATTTTTGTAGTATCATCGTCATTAGAAATCCAGGCACTACCGTCCTTGGGTGAACCTTCATAGTTGCTATGCCAATCATCAGCACACCATTCCCAGACATTGCCGTGGAGATCATATAAGCCAAAAGCATTGGGAGGAAACTGTCCCACAGGGGTTGTTTCGTGTCTGTATTGACCTTTGGGTTCTGAGGCAAACACATAGTTGCCATTATAATTAGCGAAGTCTGTGGTTATGGTTTCTCCAAAGTAGAAAGGGGTGGTTGTTCCTGCTCGACAGGCATATTCCCATTGGGCTTCTGATGGCAGCTTGTATTCTTTCCCTGTTAGCTTTGACAGTCGCTTACAGAACTCGATACACTCATGCCAATTAATATTAGTTACTGGACGCTCATCTCCTTTGAAAGAGGAGGGGTCTGGGTTGAGGTCAATATCGATTTTATCTAAACTAGCGATCGCCCGCCATTGTTTTTGGGTTATGGGATATTTGCCCATGACAAAGGGTGAGACACTAACTTGATGAATGGGTCTTTCTCTTGTGAAATATTCCACATTAAATTTTTTGACTAATCGTTCAATTTCCTTATCATCTGTTCCCATCATGAAAGTACCACCTGGGATTTCTACCATTTCTAAGGTGACATCATTGCCTAAATCTTCGGCTATATATTGCGCCGTACCGGTTTCACGCTTGATTTCTTCTCCTTTGTCATTAACGGTTACAAATTGAAACTCAAATTCTGACTCTCCTTTTTTTTCTGTCTTGGCACTGGGAAGAGGCTTTAATTGTACTTGGACTATCTTAGCTAACCCAATTATTCCAATTCCTGTCCCTGTCCAACCCATTCCTTTTAAGATTTGTCTTCGAGTTACCCTGATATGGGGTAATTGAGGCCATGTTATTTCTGGCCAATTTATTATTGACCTCCTATTTGTTTGATTGTTTGATGGTCTCTTGTTTGTTGTGCTTTTTGATTTCTTGATTTCGTCTGATGATGGGATAACCGTTGATGATTTACTAATTGGTGTTGGGGTGTTTATTGATGAGGATTGCTCTTTAGTAGATTTACTCCAAATCCTTCTTAAAGCCTTTAACGCTTCTTCACTATCAAATTTTACTAAGCGAGTCCACAGCATTTCTGCTAGGATTAAATCGCCTTCTATTTCCGCTTTCAAAGCATCTTCTCTCAATAGAGATAAATCCGCTTGATTAGGTTGAATATAATTCGGTAAAAGAACTAAATGGTACTTAGTTTCTGGTTCCACCGCAGCATAGGGAATCTGTGTTTTTTTATGATATTCCCAAGTTAGTTCTTTGACCCTATTTCTTAACCGATTGCATAACCGTTCTAACGTCGCACAATTGCCTTCTCCTTGTAATCGTAATGATTCTAATAAAGCAAACGTAAAGGCTCCATGTTTTAAAGCTGTTATTTCATAGGATAATTCATTCGGTTGACAAGAAGCAATCTTAATAATTCCTTGTTCTTTTTCTAATTCAATACTTGCCCCTTTTGCTGTATCTCTACAAGCATCCAGTAACATGATAATATTTCCTGCACCTGAAGTTAGCAGATGATTCGTTATCTCTTTAATCGGTATAGCTGTCCGCTCAATATAGTCTGCATCTGAATTACTATCGGATAATAAAATATAGTCTTCTCCTCTATATCTCCAGCCATGACCACTAAAAAAAAACCAAAGATTATCCTCGACGGTTAACGGTTTTTTCTTTTTATTAAATCGTTTTCCTAACCAATAAGAAATTTTTGTATAAGTGGGTTGAGAGGGAAAATCCCTACTCATATCTGTAATGGGTGGAGAATCATCAGTAAACAGATAAATTTTGTCAAACTTGGCTTCTGAAAAAAACCCTTTCATTTTTTCAGCATCATTCACCCCACATTCCAGTGGCCTATTATAATCATAATGATTAATGCCGATACAAATTGCCCAGTTTTTAGCCATCTTTCTTGGTGAATTTTAGCTTAATTGCTCCTTTTGCTCCTGCTTCTCCTCCTGTTCCTAATATTCCTATTTGTCCTTTTCCATTGATTTCAATAGAACATTCTAACTCTGATAATTCTATGCCATCAGCCGTATTTTTGGCTTGGGTAAAGGCTTCTTTAATCACTTCTAAAAATTCTCCCACATTGCGTTTTAAGGTACTAGCACTCACAAAACCATTATCATTTCTTTCTCCTCCCTCTTCATAGTCAGCACCCCATTCTGATGTTCCTTTTGTATCATCTGTTTCTCGAATAATCCAAATTCCTTTTTCTTCTGACATCATGACCCCCTGCACATTCCTTTGACTTGAGTTTCGAGATAAGTATAACCGAGATATTTTGCCACTGCGCTTACCACCACTTCGGTTTTTGATATCCCAGTTTCCTCAACATAACTGTTGAGTTCTGCTAAAAGTGGAGAAGGCACTCTCACCGCAATTTGAGACTTAATCATAGTCTCAATATAGCAATTAGTAATGATATATGAGAACTGCTCAGGACATAATATTATTATGTCCCTACAAGGGTGATTTGTAGGGGTTTAACACTGTTAAACCCTTTTTCACGACTGATTACTGATTGCTATAGAAGTGGAGAAAGAACTCTCACCGCAATTTGAGACTTAACCATAGAGAGAAATTTCCTTGATTTCCAGCACTTCGCGGATTGTTAAAGTACATCTAACACCTGCCTCCTGCCTCAAAAGGAATTATAAATTATTAATAAACCCTGACCTACAATGTCCCCTTAAGTCCAATAATGGTAATTGGGTAACTAGCAATTAATGATTCAGCAATGACAACCTACCATTACGTTTTAGCCAGTCAACGCTTTCTATTAGAAGAAGAACCGCTTGATGAAGTGTTGAGAGAAAGAGTCAGAAACTACGAAGAACAAAACAAAGAAATTGACTTTTGGTTAGTCAAACAACCGGCTTTTATTGAAGCTCCAGAGTTTGCTGAGATTAAAGCAAAATGTCCTCAACCTTGTGCTGCTATTATTTCTGAAAATTCTGAGTTTATTACTTGGTTGAAATTACGGTTAGAATACGTTGCTAAAGGAGAATTTGAAGCCCCTTCTTCTAGTATTCCTGATCCCATTGCTTCTTTAGAAACAGTTTCATCTTAATAAAAAATGTCAGAAAAGAAGGCCGAAAAAGTTGATTTTCTGAATATCTAAAAGGGCGAACCACCGTTCGCCCCTACTATTAACTATCGGGGGTGACTTCAACGGTTTTCACCTGTCCTAGTTCTCCAATAACTTCTGCGGGTTTATTATTAACGGATAACTTCACGGCCCCTGCATTACCAGCACGAATGGTTAAGGTTTCTTGAGCATCCCAACTTTGTTGCTCTCCTTCTTTTAAAATGCCTTCATATTCGACTTTACCATCAACCTTTACCTGTAACCAGGAGTCTCCTTCTAGTTGCAATGCAGCCTTAATAGCTTTTTCTGTAGCAGGTTCACTGGTAGTGTTATTTGCCGTTGCAGTGGAAGTGGGTGGGGTTATCTCAGTCGTCTGGGATGTACTGGGGGTTGTTTCGGGGGTTTCTTGAGGAGGCTCTAGAATAGGAGAGGGTTCCTCAGAGGAAATAATGGTTTCGGGTTGAGGAATGTTATTAGAATTTTCAGACGTTTGGGTGGTTTGTTCGGTTTGAGTTGCTTGGGACGTTGCTTCGGTTTCAGTTGCAGTTGAACTCGGTGGAGTTGTTTGAGACGTTGTTTCTGGTTCAGTGGGTGTAGAACTCGGTTGAGTGGGTTTAGACGTTGGTTTCGGTTTGCTTACATTGGGACTCGGTTGAGTGGGTGGGGTGAATGTGGCAACGTTTTCAGTTGTTTGAGTTTGTGCCGTTTGTTCGGTAGCGGGGGGACGGGAAAACAGATAAAATAACCCAGCGATTGCTCCGCCTAAAACCACTAAATAAATCCAGTATAATTGCAGTTGTTTGACCCAAGAGTTTCCAGAGGGTTCGGCTGTCTCTTCGGAAGGATGCACTAGGGTACGAGGCTTAGATTTAACAGCCACCGACTTATGATTATTGTCATTAACTAAGGTAGCAGGAACCTCTTGCCCGATGTTAGATTCTTGCGTGGGAGATGCCACTAAGTTAGGGGAAATGGTCGGTTTTTCTGCCTCAGAAGCAGTAATTTTATGGGATAAGGTGTATCCGTCAACCCCTAATGCTTCCCCGTAACGACGAATAAACCCTTGTACATAAATTAATTCGGGTAACTGCTCAATATCAGCACTTTCTAGGGCTTTGAGCATGGGTAAACGGATAAACGTCATTGATGCTATTTGTTCAATACTCAAATCCTGTTTAACTCGTTGTTCCTTGAGATAGGTGGCAATCTTTTTAATTTGTTCAGCTTGCGTAGAACTATATTTGCTCATTGGTATGGTTATGGTTAATAGGATTTTAAAAAAAGTGACGCATAATTGTGGAAAGTAGATTCCATATCAGGGAATAGTAACATTTGTTACGCTTACAATTTAGCAGAATTTGAGACGGTAGGGTGGTTAACGAAGTCAGAAGTCAGAAGTCAGAAATCAGAAGTTCCTTAAGGAAATTCCGACTCTAACGAACAGGAGTTGTTTTTGAAACAAAGATTTATAATTTAATGCCCAAAACCTGAGTATATGCACCTCTTGCTTGGGTTACGCCGATGGTTCTTTGAGACGCTTCAATCATGGGACGACGTAAACTAACCACAATAAACTGTGCTTGTTGTGCTTGTTGTTGAATCATTTTTGAAAGTCTTTCTACATTGGCCCCGTCTAAAAACATATCCACTTCATCAAAGGCGTAAAAAGGAGAAGGACGGTATCTTTGCAGGGCAAATATAAAGCTTAAAGCAGTTAATGATTTTTCTCCCCCTGACATAGAACTTAACCGTTGTACGGGCTTTCCTTTGGGGTGTGCGACAAGATTTAATCCCCCTTGAAAGGGGTCTTCTTCGTTTTCTAATTGTAAATAACCGTCCCCTTGGGAAAGGGTCGCAAAAATGCTTTGGAAGTTCTCGTTAACCGCATCAAAGGATTCTTTAAATGACCGAAATCTTAGGGTAGTAAAGTTTTCTATCCTTAATAATAATTCGGTTCTTTCCCCTTGAATGGTGGTTAATTTTTCGGTAAGTTCGTTTAATCTTTCTTGGGTCTTTTGATGTTCTTCTAAAGCTAACATATTAACGGGTTCCATCGCTTCTAGGCGTTTTTGTCCGTTACGAATGTCTTTTTGCAGTTGTTCAATATGAGGGGTTAAGTCTGTGGTATTTTCATCAATTTCTGAGAGTAAGGGGACTTCGGGTAAGGGGTCAGGTAATTCATTTTGTTGGCTTTCTTGTTCTTCTTTTAAACTCATTAAATTCTCTTTTCTTTCTTGTTGTGTAGTTTGTAATTTTTCTAAATTCCAGATTTTTTGTTGATGATTTTTCTTGATGGTTGTTAATTGTTCTTCTAGTTGATCTCTTTCTTTTTTGGTTTCCCCCAATTTTTGGGTTAATTCTTCTAAAAGAATTTCTAAGTTACTAATTTTATTGTTAATGGTTTCTAGTTGTTGTTTGATGTCAATTTTTTCACTATCTAACTTGACAATTTGTTCTTTTTGTGTTTCTATTTTCTCATTATTTTCTTTTATTTTTTCTTCTAAAGAGGAGACTTGACGCTTAATTTCTTCTAGTTTATTTTCTCCTTGGCGTAGTTCTTTTTCCCTTTCTTGTAGTTGGCTTTCTTGACTTTTAATTAAGGTTTGAATTTCTTGCCATTCGCTGTGGGTATGAGATTCTTCTAACTTTCTTAGTCTTTCTTGTTTCTGTTGTAATTCTGTGGTTAAAGGGGGAATTTCAGCAGCCAGAATTTTTAATTGACTGTCTAAGGTTTCTGCTTCTTGTTTATGACGAGATAACTGTAAGCTTAACTTTTGTTGTTGTCCTTGCAGTCGTTGGATTTCTTTTTCTAACTGTTGACGTTTTAATTGTTGTTCTCGTCCGCTTTGTCTGACTTCAGTTAACTCCTGGGATAGTTGTTTAATTTGCTCAGATTTTTGCTGTAATTTTTCCTGATTACGGGAGAGTAACTCTTCTAAATCAGTTAATCTTTGTTTTAAGGATTTAATTTCGTGGGACTCTCCTTGAATTAAAGTTCCAAAGCGAATAGACGAACGTTTAGGACGACTTCCTCCTGTCATAGCACCACTGGTTTCTAATAAGTCTCCATCTAGGGTAACAATGCGCTGTTTTCCTAAGTGATGTCTAGCATCATTTAGGGTTTCAAAGACAACAGTATTACCAAAAACATAAGAAAATATTTTTTCATGTTCAGGGCGACAAAGCACTAAATTAACAGCTAAGTCAATAAATCCTTGTGCATAACTTAAACTATTACTGTTTTGTCCACGATAGGGTCTTATTTTTGTTAACGGTAAAAAGGTTGCTCGTCCTGCTTTTGCTTGTTTTAAGAGCTTAATTCCTGCAGCAGCAATGGTATCATCTTCAACGACTACATGACCTAACCGTGATCCGGCGGCAATTTCTAGGGCTAATTGATACATGGGTTGCACCTGTCCTAACTGCGCCACTAACCCACAAACTCCAGGTAAATCAGAACTTAAAATTAGTTGAGTCGCATAGGTTCCTTGGGCTTCTTGTTGTGCTTGTTGAGAAGCTTCTAAACGATCAAGTTGTCTTTGTTTTTCTCGGTACTCTTTATCGAGACGGGTTTGAGTTTCTTCGAGAATACTTTTATCTTGTTCTGCGGTAGCTAATTGTTGGGCAAGTTGTTGTATTTTTTCTTCATGGGGAATGGATAATTGTTTAAATTCTTGCTGTTGATTGTTTAATTCTGCATCAATAGTTTCTAATTGTTCTGTTTCATCATTAATACTATTTTGTAACTGTTGATATCGTTCTGTTAACTGTGCCTGTTGGGTTAGTTGCGGGTTTAAGCTATCTTGTAACGTAGAAATTTGACGGCTTAATTTTGCTTGTTCTTGTACCCAAGCATCAGACGCTTCTGCTATTGCTGCTGCTTGTTTTCTCACCATTTCTAGGGTGTGAGAGGTACGATCTCTTTGTTCTTTTAAAAGGGGTAAAGTGTCTTGTTGTAAACTTTTCTGCTCTTCAGTGAGTTGAGATAGGGTTTGTTGTTGTTGAGTAATAACTGTCTCAGTTTCTTTGATTTCTTTTTCTGTTTGTATAATTAAATTGTGGACTTCTTGTTGTTTTTGTTGTCGTTGGTTACGTTGTGCTTTTTGGGTGGCAAGTTGAGACGCAACGGTTAACTGTTCATCTTCTCCTAATGCTTTAACTTGACGGTTTAACTCTTCAAGTTTGACCGTATTTTCTCTTATTTTTGTAGCCAGTTCATTGATAGCTTGATTTAGTTTTTGTTCTTCCTGTTCCCCTGTGGTTATTTGAGTTTTCAGACGGGATATTTTTTGTTGTAATAATTTCCAACTTAAAACGGTTTCCCATCCTTGTTTTTCATGAATTTGTTGTTTCAATTTTTGATATTTTTCTGCCTTAATTCTATCAGCAGCCAATCGTTCCAACGACCGTTTCAACTCGTTTTCAATAATCTGACACCGTTCTTCTCTTTCTCTAACTTCTTCTAGAGTTTCTTTAGTTTTTTCTATTTTGCGATCAAATTCTGCGACACCAGCTAATTCGTCAATAATATTTCTTCTTTCCTTTCCATTCATACTAATAATGCGGGTTACATCCCCTTGCAATACCACATTATAGCCCTCAGGATAAATCCTTAAACGGTTCAACTGTTCATGGAGTTGACTCACATTACAAGGTTGATCATTGATATAATAAGTCGACGAATAACTCCCCCCTTTGGTTACTCTTAACCGTCGAGTTACTGTCCATTCACTGCTGGTAATTAAACCATTTTCTATGTTTATTTCTTCGACATGATTCCCATTCCCATTATTATTACTTTCTTCGGTTAATGCTATCTTAGTAACGGGAGGATTATCTCGACTAAATTCTTCTAAGTTATGCAAATCAGAAACATCAAAAGTAACAGAAACATAAGCCTCCTGAGTCTTCCGATTACTGCTATGATTATGGTTAATTAAATCCGGTAACCGTTCGGCCCGCATTCCTTTAGACGTAGCCAACCCCAAGCAAAATAACAAAGCATCGAGTATATTAGATTTACCGGACCCATTGGGACCAGACACCACCGTAAACCCAGGTAAAAAAGGAATGGCAGTCGTACCACCAAACGATTTAAAATGAGATAATTCGATGCGCTTAACATGAACCATAGGCGCGGTAGGATCTAAGGAAAAGCAATAAAAGACCTGATCTATCTAGTTTAACAATTTACGACCCTTTTAGGGGTACAAAAGTTTCAAAAGCAGTTATTAAAGTACATCTAACACCTGCTTTCTGCCTCCTGCCTTCTGCCTTCTGCCTCAACTCACATCTTGCACCACACTAAGCCGAAAACTGCTGTAGTTGGTAGTTCACCGATCGCTGGTTCCCCCCTGCCAACGAGTCAAAGGGACACAATCAATGTCCAATTGATCTAACGTACGAGCTACCACAAAATCCACTAAATCTTCTATGGTTTGGGGTTGATGATACCAAGCTGGAATAGCAGGGACAATTCTCACCCCGGCTTCTGCTAAAGCGGTTAAGTTTCGCAGATGAATCAAACTAAAGGGGGTTTCACGGGGAACCACTACTAAAGAACGACCTTCCTTTATTTGGACATCGGCCGCCCTTTCTAGAAGGTCAGAACTTAATCCATTGGCTAATTTGGCCACGGTACTCATACTACAGGGCATGATCACCATGCCCAACGTACGAAAGGAGCCACTGGCAATGGTTGCTCCTACATCCCCCCAACGATGGCAGCGTAACTGTCCCTCAGTGGCCACGCCTGCTTGTTCTCGCCAAAACTTCTCTTGTAACTCGGGTTCTGCCGGCATCTTCACATTTTGTTCCGCTTGCCACACCATAGAGGTTGCCCTCGAAGCCACTACATTAACATCGTAGTCGGCTTCCAAGAGAAACTTTAAGGCACGAACCGCATAAATTAAGCCAGATGCACCACTGATGCCCAAAATTAATGGTTTACTCACTAAATTAGCCCTTCTAGTTCAAGATCCTCGATCATTTGCATTCCTCTGGGATCACCCAACCGCAATAAGGCACTTTTGGCATCCTCTTTGACGCTATAATCTTCGTCTTCGACCAATGCCTCAATTAAGGCATCAATAGCGGTGGCATACACCACGTTGGAGGGCAGTTCTCGACAGAGTTGACCAATAGCCCAAGCACAGTTTCCTCGCACCGCAGCCACCGCGTCCCGTCTTAATCCTTCAATCAGGGGAGCCATAGCCGCGATCGCATCTTCGTATTCTTGTTTGGCAATTTGAGCTAAACTGCTGGCCGCCCACAACCGCACCGCAGAAATATCGGTTCTCAGGGCATGGATCAAGGGTTGAACACTGGCGCGATCGCCCCCATTCCCTAACGCCCACACAATCCCTTTGCGAACGTATCCGTTCCAATCTCGCCCCAATAGGTCAATTAACGCCGTTACCGCTTCAGGACTGGTATTTCTTCCCAAAGCATAGGCTGCGCTAACCCGTACTAAGGGGCAAATGTCCTCTAACAGTCGGATTAGTAGGGGAATCGCTCTCGGGTCTTGTAGCTCACAAAATGCCCTCGCTGCCAGCATTCTCTGTGATGGGTCTTCATCACTCAATCTGGGCAGCATTTCTTCTGGATCGGGACTAGGAACGTTGGCATCTACGGCTTCTAGGCGATCCAATGGGTCATCAAATTGGTCTACACTCTCAATTACACTGAGGTCGTCGTCACTTTGCATAGTTGTTAGAATAGCCTATTCGTGACATACCCACAAACTCCGCTACGCTTCGTTTGGGGCTTCCTCTTTCAATGGCCGAAGCCTCTACAAGACAATCTTGCTTTGGTCTTACTCAGCCTCCGCAGGTTTTACTCACAAAAGTGGTACTAACTGGCGTACAGTCAAAACTGTACCGAGGCAGACTCCCTGTGTCCCAAGGAGTGTAATTTTTTTTCGACAAATCACTGTTTGGGCTTACGCTATTGCTGCCGACTTTTTATTCTTCAGCGATTTCTTTTCCCGATCTGACAATGTTTCTGCGCCGAAAGTGTACTACTTTGCTTTGATGTTAGGCTGTCTGTAAGTCCAAAGTTCGGGTAGGTCGCAACCACAAACCAGTATATCGCAAAAATAGTGTCTTGGCTATCTTGCCGACGGCTCTATCTTTTTTCCGCGAGAGGACTCCCGCTACACATTTATTCTGTTTTCGATGAGACAATATTTTTGATCCATAATATTCATTTGCAGATAACTTAAACTTATATTTTTTTTGTTTATGATTTAATTTATTCAACAATGCTTGCTTTTTTTGACTTCTTCATAAACAACTTATTTTTCCTCATTTTCCAGAAATTTGCCAAGATTTGCACTTTTGCCATTTTTATGATATTCTTTTTTTCAGGTAGGTTGTGGGCTTAGTCTATCTAATTAACGAGTAAATAGGGCTGTATTAGGCATTCTTTCGTTAACCCCTAAAAGTATTATTAAAAATTTTAACGTGAGCTTGCATTTAAACAAATAATGTGCATCAAGGAATAGAGTGAACTACTGGTACAATGGTCAACTATTTGAACAAGAAACAATTTCTCTCTCTATTGATAATCCAGGTTTGAAATATGGGGCGACAGTCTTTACGACCCTGCGCCTCTATCAACAATCTTTAGAACACCCTCTGACTCAATGGGATGCTCATTGTCGTCGTCTGAAAAAGAGCTTAGAAGCGTTTGACTGGTGTTTACCCAATTGGGAAAACATCTATCAAGGAGCTAACTATTTAAGAGAAACTTACCCAGTCTTAAGAATTACTATTTTTCCCGATGGCAAAGAATGGATTACCGGACGTTTTTTACCCAAAAATTTAACTCAATTTCAACAGCAAGGGATCAAAGGATGGTTAGCCTCTGATGCTCTGTTTCAACGTAGTTTAAACTCTCATAAAACAGGTAATTATTTAGGAGCTTATTTAGCCTTACAAAAAGCTAAAAGTCTTGGTTTTCAAGAGGCTATTTTGCTCAACTCACAAGGTCATTGGTTGGAAACCAGTACCGGCAATCTTTGGGGGTGGAAACAAGGAAAATGGTACACCCCTGCTTTAAACGGTGAAATTTTACCCGGTATTGGACGATGGCAATTAATGAACTGGTTACATCAACACAATATCAAAATCGAAGAAAATCAATGGACGCTTTCCTGGATTAAATCCTTAGAAATCGTTGCTTATAGCAACAGTGTCGTAGAAGTCATTCCCTTTTCTTCTATTGATTGTCAGGGAGAATTATTGACCCTGGATGTGTCTAACGAACCATTACAACTGTTGTCTCAATATTATTCTTCAACCTGAGAAGAAGAAGAGCGAAAAATCCACCAACCGGCAAAACAAAGGGTACAATTGCCCATAACAGTTAAAGAAGCTTGTAACGTCACTAACCAATCTAAAGACGGGGCATTGTCAAAAAAATGCCACGTACAAGCACACATGGCACTCACTAACGCCGGTAACATTCCCCAAGACAGCGATCGCCAGTATAATTTATCGGTCACTTGGGCATAGGTCCAGACCAATACAATTGCGGCTGTCCACTCAATCACACTAGACACATGAACCATCCAAGTTGGAATTGAAAGTGCATTCATAATAAACTCAATTAATTTGCTGAAGATGCATTGGGGTATTACAATTCAAAAGCACAGAGCGATCGCTTACGAACAGTTCTTCCACAGGATTAAGTTCCAGCCATTGCTGAAACGATCGTCCTCCTCCATATATAAAGCTCTCTAAAGCAGTTAAACACGAAGAACGATAAAACCCACATAAGGGTTCCCAACCTTTGGCATGACGGGGTAAATAAGCCATCACGTCATCGGAAAGCTGATCTAAGGTTTTTAACCATTCTTCTAGCACCAAAGGTGTTAAATTGGGTAAATCACAGGCTAATAATAACACCCAGTCTGTCGAAACATGGTCTAAAGCTTGAGCAAATGCTACCAATGGCCCTCGAGTTTTTCCAGAAGGACAAATTTCTCGCAATAACTGACAGTGGACAGGAACAATGGTTTGATAACGTTCTATCCAAGGGGTAATAATATAAACAGAGTCAGCGTATGCCTCTATAAAAGTAGCCGTACGTTGTAATAAAGGAACCCCTTGAATCTCAATCAGTGCTTTATCTGTACCCATACGGGAACTATATCCCCCGGCGAGGATAATGGCACTGAGATCAAGTGTAAAAGTTCTTTTCATCACAAACTATAGGCCAAGGCCATGAATCATCCCAATCATGATCCGTTTCAAGAACAAAAACTAGAAAAGTTACAACAAATAACTCGTCTCATCCCTGTTGTTGGTTGGATTCCTGCACTTTGGACAGTGTACCATCATCAGGGTAGTCGTCAAGTATTATCGGCCAGTCGCTTTTCTATCAAACTAACCGTTATTTGGGCAATTGCTTATAGCTTACTCTGGTTAAGCTCTCTGCAAACATCTGAAACGCTTACGTTACGGTTACTATATCTCAACGGCTTGCTCACGTCAGGTTACATTTTAGTTTGTTTAGGGTTCATGTTTCGAGTATGGCAAAGAAAAAACTAAAATCGTCTGAGTCTTAATTGATGCTGGTTTGCATATGGAATATAGATTGACCTCCCAACACCCCTTGTCCCTCTTCGTCGTCTGCCTAGGATATGAGAGAAGCTTGACATGAGATGGAGAGCGTCTGATCTTAAGACACTAGAAGAGTTCGTTTTTCATCAAATCTCGAATTAGATTATCTCTAGCCATAATTTGCTGCATAGTATCAATCAAATAATCGATGACTTGATCCCTTTCTAAGTCTTGGAATTCTTGTTGCAAGCATTGGAGTTGGAATTGCTGCTCTAAAGATAATTCAAAGATATTTGCGTCCATAATGACCTCCATAAGTTAATTAAAAATTTAGCTAAGCATTTACGGGTTAAGATCCGCTTATTTACCCAAGTTGCGAACCACATTGGTTTTAATCATCAGTAATCGTGATGCCTGCATTAATAATTCTAATGCTTGCTCCCGACTCATTTGGCTCGCTGCGTCGCGAATCCGTTTCATTTCAAATTGTTGTTCTAAGGTTAAATTACAAGAGGTGTTTTCCATAATGACTCCTTATCGAGTTAGAGATAGGTGACTAAGAGGCTTGGTTAGGGGGTTAACTTTGTCACTTGCTCTTAATTATAAAGCAATGTAACAAAAAATTGACAGGATGTCTACCTTATGTATAAAAAATGGCGACTCATCTCTGGTGGGAAAAGTTCCCTGTTAGTTTTTAGAGTACCCAAACAGGTTGGATAACTATGCACATAACATCATTTTTAGCAAGTCTTTTAAAAAAAAGTTGCTCAAAGTGAACAATAGTGGTAATAATATACTCAAAGGATAACAACAGTGAGGCAGTCACATCCTAGCTTCTAGGGTAGAAAGCGTAGATAATGAATAACATTGATTCAAGGAATATAATCAACTCATGGAAAAAATATTATTTTTTTTTAGGGAATTATTTGACGAATCGTGTATACATTCTGTAATAATTTAAGAGGGCATTATCCGTTCAATCCATTTCTATCAGTCGAACGCCGAATAAGCCAAGTCTCAATGATTCAATTGCCTAATCTTAACATCGTTAAAAAGAAGCTGATTTTAATGGTACAAGCCAGTAACAGGCAAGTAAGTTTTGGTTATGACGTAGGAAGTCATGGTAAAGTTGTTTCTTGTTTCCTATGCACTGACAACCAAACATCATTTCCCAATGGGAAAGTCATCAAGTTTTTCTATCAACTCAATCACTGGAGGTATCTCTGACAATGCCTATTCGCTTATACGTAGGTAATTTACCCAAAGACAACTTGGAACGCCAAACCTTAGAAGAATTATTTGCCGATGGGGGCGAAATTGTCTCCATTAAGGTGATCAAAGAACGCAAGAGCGGTAAATGTCGCGGTTTTGCATTTGTTACCGTTCCTAATGATGAATTAGCTGACGCATTTATTGAAAAATACAATGGTCAGTCCTTCATGGACAACCCCCTCAAAATTGAGAAAGCATTACCCCGTAACAAAGGAAAAGAGGGTGAAGAGGGAAGCGCAGAAAGTAAACCAGCACCGACCAAGTCCAAAAAAGGTGGTGGGAAAAAACGCACTAATCGTTCATCTTCGTCCAGTGGTGGTTCTTCTAATGAAAGCTTTCAACCCGATCCTCGTTGGGCTGATCAATTAGCACAACTCAAAGAAATGTTGGCCGCGTCTTCTAACAATTAAGGAATGGAAACAAGATAAGGGATGGACTCGGTGGCCTGAGATAGTTGATTAAAGGCTAACTCATCCCCTATTCTTAATTGTCAAAAATGTATAAAATCATACCATTAATTATCTTAGGAGATCGTCTATGTCAGATCCGGTTGTGATTATGAAACAAGAAGTGGGTAAAGCGGCCGCTTCCCGCGTTAAATCAGATTCTATTGTGGGGTTAGGCACAGGCTCAACCACTGCCTACGCCATACAGTATATTGGTGAACGGTTACAATCGGGAGACTTAAAAAACATTGTTGGTGTGACGACCTCCTTTCAAGCGGAAGTCCTAGCCAGAAAGTATCATATCCCCTTAAGCACTCTAGATGTAGTTGATCGCATTGATATTGCCATCGATGGGGCTGATGAGGTTGATCCTCAAAAGAATTTGATTAAGGGAGGGGGTGCGGCACATACCCAAGAGAAAATTGTCGACAGTTTAGCAGAACAGTTTATTGTGGTGGTTGATGGGGGTAAACTGGTGGATAAGTTGGGTTCAACTTTCCTTTTGCCCGTTGAAGTGATTCCTAAAGCGGTTGTTCCGGTAATGCGTAAGTTGGAACAATTGGGGGGAAAACCGGAATTAAGAATGGGAGTCAAAAAAGCAGGTCCTGTAGTAACGGATCAAGGTAATTTGGTGATTGACGTTAAATATGATAGTATTGACGATCCTGCGACTCTAGAAAAGACCATCAATAACATTCCTGGCGTTTTGGAAAATGGTTTATTTGTTGGAGTCACTGATGTGGTGTTAGTAGGCGAAATTATCGATAATAAGCCCGTTGTCCGAGAACTTTAAACCCAACTAATATAACGATCAGTGAAAAAGAGGACAATCATGATTGTCCTCTTT
>JASJDN010000096.1 GCA_030065205.1 Crocosphaera sp. | reverse complement strand
TCTACATATTGACATGAATGACTATATTTGACTATATTTTTAGTGAAAGTTTACAATACCTTTAACAAAAATGAGGGCTTAATATTATTAAGCCCCTACATCATATTAACCACCAGCAACCGCAGGAACGATACTGACTTCATCCCCATCGTTTAACTCAGTTTCCGTATCCTTCAAAAAGCGAATATCTTCGCTATTCACGTAAAAATTCAAGAAGCGACGGGGTTTGCCATCATCATCGCATAAACGGGCTTTTATCCCAGGAAAACTACTTTCCAAGGTTTCAATTAAGGCACTAACAGTATTTGCACTACATTCTAAGCTCGCTTGGTTGTTAGTGTATTTTTGCAGAGGCGTGGGAATTAATACTTTTACAGCCATAGTTATCCAATAAATGAACCAATTATCAATCATGATGGCTAAAAATTGCCAAAAAAACAGCCGTCAAGGATACAAGAAGGGAAACCCTGACGGCTTTTAAGGGGGACTAAACGAGAACTTGTTGCCAATCTAGACGGTCTAAGGTACGAGAACGTTCCAATGCACGCTCAAAACTATCTAATTTTGGCTCAATGGTTAAGGGTTCACCAATATATTCTTGTACCGCTTCTTGGGTTTTCAGTCCGTTTCCGGTGATGTAAACGACGGTGGTTTCTTCAGGATCAATTTTTCCTGCTTCCACCAACTTCTTGAGGACAGCAACGGTGGTTCCGCCGGCAGTTTCGGTAAAGATGCCTTCGGTTTCCGCTAATAATTTAATCCCTTCGACGATTTCAGCATCGGTAACACTTTCAATATTACCGTTGGTCTTGCGAGCAATATCTAAGGCGTAGTAACCGTCAGCAGGGTTGCCGATCGCAATAGACTTAGCAATTGTGTTAGGTTTAACAGGAGTCACAAAGTCCCGTCCTTCCTTAAAGGCAGAGGCGATGGGGGAACATCCTTCGGCTTGTGCGCCACTGAAACGAACCGCTTTATCTTCTACTAAGCCGGTTTTGATGAATTCTTGGAACCCTTTGTAAATCTTGGTATACAGAGAACCAGAAGCTAACGGTGCAACCACATGATCCGGTAACTTCCAGCCCAACTGTTCAGCTACCTCAAAGCCTAATGTCTTGGAACCTTCAGAATAGTAGGGACGTAAATTAATATTGACAAAGCCCCAACCGTAGGTATTACCCACTTCGCAACAGAGGCGGTTAACTTGGTCGTAGTTACCTTTGACTGCCATCACGGTAGGATTATAGATGAGGGTTCCCAAAACTTTCCCTGCTTCTAAATCCGAGGGAATGAACACACAACAGTCTAATCCTGCGTGGGCTGCGATCGCTGCGGTAGAATTGGCTAAATTTCCGGTACTGGCACAAGAAACGGTGGTAAACCCTAATTCTTTGGCACGGGTTAAAGCAACGGAAACGACTCTATCCTTAAAGCTAAGGGTGGGCATATTCACCGCATCGTTCTTGATGTAAAGATTTTTCAGACCCAGGCGACGGGCGAGACGGTGAGATTTAACTAGGGGAGTCATACCTGTGCCAACATCAATGGGATTTTGGCTTTCTACAGGCAAAAATGCTTTATAACGCCAGATGGAGTTCGGACCGGCTTCGATGGTTGCACGGCTAACTTGAGCGCGAATGGCATCGTAGTCGTAGGCGACTTCCAACGGAGAAAAGGTTTCTTCGCAAACGTGGAGGGCTTTGAGGGGATATTTAACCCCACCTTCTTTAGAAACGAGATGGGTAAAGGTGGGCGCAAAGCCTGGGGTTGTTTGAGTTTGAGTTGCCTGGGTCATAGTTGGGTACTGAGTAACACTTTGTCAATCTTTTTGGATAGTAACACGGTCAAAAACCTCCGTCAAACATACCCGACTAAATTAGTCGGGATTAAAATTTTCAGGGTTTTTGCGGTTGTTTATCGGTTAAGTCTGTAGAGATGGGGAGAAGATGTATATTAATAACGAAGAAGTTCAATGATGTGATTGGAGAAAAGATTAACTTTGTTAGTTAAATTTAATCATCTTATTTATCCTATTATTGCCATTGTGATGTCCTTAGCAGTTGGAGCTATTTTAATTATCTTCATCGGCAAAAATCCCTTAGAAGCTTATGGTCTTTTGTTTCAAGAATCTTTATTTAATTATTATGGGTTTGCCAATACATTAACGAAAACAAGTCCGTTATTATTAGCGAGTTTAGGGATTTTAATTGCTTTAAAAGGAGGGCAATTTAATATAGGGGGTGAAGGACAAATCTATTTAGGGGCTTTAGGTAGCACTTTAGTCGGATTATTTATTGACAATATACCCAGTTTTTTGCATATTATTTTAGCTTTACTTGCTGGATTTATAGGGGGCGCATTATGGGGAATCATTCCTGGTTACTTAAAAGCTTATCGAGGAATTAATGAAGTCATTACCACTCTGTTACTTAACTACATTGCTATTGATTTCATTAGCTATTTAGTCCATCATCCTTTGGCTGAACCTAATGCTCCTAGTGCTTATTCTCCCTTAATTGCTGAATCGGCTAAATTACCGATTATTCTGCCAAAAACCTTAGCCCATGCTGGTATTTTTGTGGGAATTTTAGCGATAATTTGTGTCGCTATTTTACTACAAAAAACGATTATTGGTTATGAAATAGAAGTGGTTGGTTTAAACCCTAAAGCAGCAACTCATGCAGGAATTTCTGTAAGTAAAACCATTCTTTTGATAATGGCATTATCAGGGGGATTATGTGGGTTAGCAGGGGCAACGGAAGTGATGGGATTAAAATACCGTTTATTTGAAAACTTTTCCCCTGGTTATGGATTTAATGCTATTGCGATCGCCTTTTTAAGTCGGGGTAATATTATGGGTGTTTTCATCACGTCCTTATTTTTTGGAGCTTTATTAAGTGGGGCAAATGTGATGCAAAGAACGGCAGGAGTTCCCGTTACTATCATAGCAGTGATTCAAGGATTCACATTGTTATTGATTGGCATTAGTAGCCAAGTCAAAACCAATAAAACCTAGTATATTTGCTTATCTCAAACCTTCCTGGCGATCGCCACAAATATCTAGCAAAGATGGAGTAACGGGTGTCTTCAACCCAACATTAAACAATACAATTGTCACGAATACCTGGGAAGAGTAAACTAGAATTTGAGAACTTAATTAAAAGGAACGGAGTCTAGATTATGACACTTTCGATGTATCAGGCGGGCATTCCACCTTTGATTCATACTTTAAATAGTTTGGTGGGGATTTTGAAAAAGGGGGCAGCCTATGCTGAGGCAAAAAAAGTTGATCCCGTTGCTCTTATCGGATTTCGTCTTTACCCAGATATGTTTCCTTTATCGAAACAAGTGCAAATTGCCTCAGATATTGCCGCACGGGGTATGGCAAGACTAGCAGAAGCAGAAGCACCCACAATGGAGGACACAGAGACAACATTTCCAGAACTGATTAATCGACTTGAAAAGACAATTACTTACTTAAAAACATTCACACCAGAACAAATTGACGGTACAGAAGAGAAAACCATCAAACTTCCTATTAGGGAAGAAATCTTGACTTTTGATGGACAATCATTTCTATTGTATTTTGTTCTTCCTAATGTGTATTTTCATGTTACTACAACCTATGATATTCTTCGTCATTGCGGAGTTGAAATAGGCAAGGCGGATTATCTTGGCGCATCTCAAAAGTAGGGACACCATAATGGTTTCTCATTAAACAAAGTAATTGAGTTAAACATTGATCGAACCCCCTACCTTCCGAAGTAGGGGGTTTCTAGAAAGTCTCAATAACAGAAGTATGGGGGATTTAAAAATAACAACTTCTGTTACGTTGGGGTCGTTCATTTATGTTGATCTTGACCAATGGTTTTTTGAAAAGCAGGACGTTCAGTGACCCGTTTAATGTAGTTTAACACCGCAGGATAACCACTAAAATCTGATTGAAGCATAACCAAAGCATGGGCTAAAATAGACCCAACAGAAACATCAGCAATGGTAAATTCATCTCCTATTAAATAGGATTGATTAGCAAGAACTTGATTTAATCCAGTAAGTAATTTAGGGGCTTCAAGTTTTTGATTGGCCTCAATCAGTAAGGCTGGTGCTAAAGTTGAATTACCGAATAGTATCCATTGGTAAATCAAACTTCTATCTTCAACAGATTGGGGCATTTTCCCATTTTTTTCTGCTAAATAAAGTAAGATTGCTCCAGACTCCCACAATTTGAAATCTCCATCCACAATTGCCGGTGCTTTACCCATGGGATTAATAGAGAGAAATGGGGGTTGGCGATGTTCCCCCCCATCCATATCCAATAAGACCAATTCATAGGGAATGCCTAACTCTTCTAAGTACCAATTAACAATAGAAGCCCTAGCAATTTTTTTGCCGTATTGTCTACCGTATAGTTTAAGCATAAGCAGGTGTCTCCTTGGTATTCGTCGTTAATAGGTAGTATGAGCAAGTATTTTTTGGAACAGGTTTAAATTGGATTCTTGATGTTCAATTTAAAGAAAATAATTTTTAAAAAAGCTTTCTATTAATTAACGGTTTTTGAACCATGCCATTTTCTGCGATAAACCAAAACCAAGACCAAAGAGAATAATCCCTAAACCAGAAGAGGATTCAGGAATAGAAACCGCTTGCAAGGTTTGTCCTAATTGAACATTATCCGCACTGCTACCATCTTGTCCTACCGCTTCTAAAGCTTCTTGTTGGGTTAGAGTGTACAAGGAGATATCTAAAAAGTCCATTAAACCATGAAAGGTGATGGGGAGTTGGGAAAATTCGTCTCCGTAACCAGATAAGTGAACATGAATACCCAAACTAGGAAAAGGTCCAGATGTCCAAAAAGCAATACCTTCGGGTACTCCTGTGACAATACTACCTTTGGGAAATCCACTAACATTTTTAGAAAAGCCAATATCAATTCCGGTAGGACTATTATATCTTCCATCTTGGAGGACTGTTTTTGTTTTTGTATCAAAGTTAAAATTAAATTCAGGGTAAGTTAAATGATTATCAATAAACTCTGTAATCAAGCTACCATCAGGGTTATAAAAACCAACATCAAATGAGGTCAAATGCTCTTTACGAATAACACCATCTTCAGGAATATTGTTTTTATCGTAGCTAAATAGCCCTTTAACAGAGTAACCCCCAAATTGGCCTGTCCAATCAAGGCCAAAAGTGACTGCTTGTGCTGGTTGAAGAGTTAGAGTTTCTAAGCTTAATAATACGCCAGCCGTTGTTAAAGCCACTTGAGAGGCAAGTTTCATGGTGTTCTCCTAATCAAATTTTTGTTAAAGGGATTATATATCGATAAATCTAGATATGTCAATACATTGTTTCCTGTTACTCACATCTTGCATAAGAACAAAAATACTTAATGATTAGAGGCAGGAGGCAGAAGGGAGGGAACAAGGGGGAAAATAGCATTATTGAACTTTTAAATACCTTATTATTGATAATTTCGCTGTTATGCTAGAGATTAAACCTCCTGCCTCCTGCCTTTCAACTCCTGCCTCATACCAAATTAGGATGAAGTTTGAAGGTGCAAGATGTGAGTGTTACGTATTTTTCTTGTGTTCCTAACGAACATTCGGTAATCTAGGGATGGCAAAACAAGCGTTCGGTAAAGAATGCCAAAGTAATTATTATGGCCAAACAATTTACGAATATTGCTTTCACAGAGGGAGTCAAACAAGCTCAAACTGATTATGGTTCCCGTGAAATTTACCAAAAATTCGAGCAACAGGGAGTCAGCGAAGAGCGACTGACAACTAGAGAAGCCGAATTTATTGGTGCTAGAGATAGCTTCTACATGGGAACTGTCAATAGTAATAACTATCCTTATATTCAATTTCGTGGCGGTCCAACTGGGTTCTTAAAAGTTCTCGATGAGACAACTTTGGGCTTTGTGGATTTTGTCGGCAACTTACAGTATCTTAGCGTCGGTAATTTACGAGAAAACGATCGCATCTTTCTCTTTTTAATGGATTATGCTCACCGTCGGCGATTAAAAATTTGGGGACGCGCCCGTGTCATTGATAATAATCCAGAATTGCTAGAAGAGTTATCTGACCCTAATTATCAAGCAGAGAACGCCAGAGTATTTCTGATTAAAATCGAAGCTTTTGACTGGAATTGCCCCCAACACATTCCAATTCGCTATTCAGAAGCAGAAGTAGCCAAAATGATAGAGCCATTGCAAGCTCGCATCCGAGAGCTAGAAGAAGGTAATAGTTAATTTTAGACAAGAAAAAAAAGCCTTTAAGAGTCTGGCCATGTTTCGACCTTAAAGGCTTTTGTCTTTCGTTCTTACTCCTCACACACACTCTTATTGTGACGCAAGCCTGAGAGAGAAGTTTCTTAGAGGTGACGCTTTTTTAATTGTCATCAGAAAAAAAGGGGGTCACAGTGGTGTAATCTGGGAACGGGGAGGAATCTATAACTTCGATAAATCAGTTAACCAGATTATGATCATTTCTATCACTGCTTTGAAAGGGGGTGTCGGCAAAACCACTACATCGATTCATCTAGCGGCTTATTTGCAAGAAAAAGCCCCTACCTTACTCATTGATGCTGATCGCAATCGTTCTGCATTAATTTGGTCTAGGGAGGATAAATTGCCGTTTCATGTGGCTTCCCAAGCAGGATCAACCAGTATTATTCGCAAATATCCCCACATCATCGTTGATACGAGGGCCAGACCGGAACCCGAAGAATTTAAGGATCTCGCCGATGGGAGTGATTTGTTGATTATTCCTACCACTCCGAATCATTTGGACTTAGATGCCACTTTTAAGGCCGTCGAACAATTACAGGCCCTTAATGCTAATTTTAAAGTGTTGTTAACTAAAGTGGATGGACGAACCAAAAGCGGACAAGAAGCCAAAAAACGTCTCAAAGAAGCTAACTTACCTCGTTTTAAAAAGTCTATTCCTTTATTGGTAGTGTTTGAAAAAGCGTCTCAACGGGGAGTGATTACCAGAGATTATCCCGATCCCCGTTCTAAGATGGCTTGGTCAGCTTATGAAGCGGTAGGCAAAGAAATTTTACCCTAAAGGGTGTCAAGGGGTTCTATATTATGAAAGGTTAAAAATTGAGTGGCTTCTTGAACCGAAAGCGGCTTACTCAAGTGATATCCTTGCATGGTTTGACAGTGTAAATTATGCAACGTATTGAGTTGTTGTTGGGTTTCTACCCCTTCAGCAACGACTCTCATATCAAAACTTTCTCCTAAAGCAATAAGCGCAGAAATTAAGGTGGTATTTTCCGGATTTTCATCCATATCTTTGATCAAAGAAACATCGATTTTTATGGTGTTAAAAGGCATTTGATGTAAATTACTAACTGCAGCATAACCAATGCCAAAATCATCTAAACAAACCCTAACCCCTAACTCGCTTAATTCTCTTATCACTTCATAAGCCAATTTAATATCTTTTAAAATAATTGCTTCAGTAATTTCTAATTCTAACCATTGAGGATCGAGTCCCGTAGACGTTAAGCTTTCACCCACTAAATCAACTAATTGAGGATGATGAAATTGAGCCATCGATAAATTAATGGATACTATCACGAATGGTAAGTGAGCATTCTGCCATTTTTTATTTTGTGTACAAGCTTGTTCTAAAATCCAACGAGTTAAGGGAACAAGTAATTCCGTTTTTTCTACCCAAGGTAAAAATTGTTTAGGAGGAACTAAACCATATTTAGGGTGTTTCCAGCGAATAAAAGCCTCCATTGCTTCTGTTTTTTTAGTATTACTATTTAATTGGGGTTGATAGTATAAACATAATTCTTTTTTAGTTAAGGCTTCGTAAAGTCGTTTTTCGACCTGTGATAATGAGGCATTGGTTTGGCTTAAGTTTTCATTGAGAATATTATGATTACCTGTTCTTTTGTGGTAAATTAATTGAGTTTCTGCATAATTTAAAAGGTCTTGAGGAACTTGTCCATTTTTAGGATAAATCGCCATTCCCAAATGAGTAACTAAGGATTGAGTTTTGTCTTCAACGGTAAAAGGATATTTTAGTTCTTTGATGATCCGTTGTGTAATTTTATAGAGATTATCGGCTTCTTTAATATGGGGTAATAAAATGGCAAATTCATCCCCACCCCAACGACCAACAATATCCCCTGTTCTAATACAATTTTTTAAACGGTGGGCGATCGCTTGTAGGAAATAATCTCCAATCGTATAGCCAAAACTATCATTAACTTCACTAAACCGTTTGATATCTATCAAGAAAACTGCTAAACAGTTTTTATGACGTTTTGCATTAGTTACTGCAATAGAAACATATTCATTAAAGAGAATACGATTGGGTAAGTCAGTGACAGGATCAAGATAAGATTCTTCTTGAAAAGTATCATCATTTCCCAAATCTTTGAGAGAAGAATTGTCTAATAAAAAAGTAGATGGTTCGACAGACTTATCTAGAGGTAAGGTGGCTGGTTGCTTAACAGGTTTAAGTATAGATTTATCTATTTTTTTCGATTTGTTTTTATCGATAAAACTTTCTGAAATAGTAGCAGGAGAAACTGCATGATAACTGGCATTTACTTCACAGCCAAAATTAATTAAATCCCCATCTGTAAGTTCATGAACGGTGCATTTTTCTCCATTAATAAAAATACCATTTTGACTTTTTTTTCCTTCTAAATCTCCATCTAATATCCAGAATGATTCTTGATTCGTTTTGCGATTAAATTTTTTAATTAAAGTAGCGTGTTTTCGAGAAACTTGTCGAGAATGAATAACAATAGAATTACTAGAATGTCTTCCTAAAGAATATTTAGACTCTTCTAAAGAAATTGTGCGACGAGAGTTGTTATCTTCAAGGACTAAGATATAACGATTATCGGTATTTTTTGTTGAGTAATTCATCGTTTAATCATCTCTACTTTAATGTAAGTTTAACGTTTTCTTTAACAATTCAATGTTTCCCCTAAGCTTTAATTCATTTGCCCTTAAACCTGACTTAAAAATGTAGTAGCATCGGTGGGTTTTAGGGGACGGCTGAACCAAAATCCTTGAATTTCCTTACAGTCTAATCTTTGTAGAAATTCTAACTGTTGTAACGTTTCTACCCCTTCAGCAATCACCCTTAAGTTAAAACTGTTGCCCAGGGCAATTATAGCAGAAATGATAGCTGTATTTTGCGAATTATTTTGTAAAGTTTGGATAAAAGATTTATCAATTTTGAGGGTAGTAATCGGAAATTGTTGTAAATATTTTAAAGAAGAATAACCGGTTCCAAAATCATCTAAGGAAACTTGGACTCCCAAATCTCGCAATTTTTGTAAAGTTTCTTGGGAAAAATCAATATCTTCCATCATCGCTGTTTCAGTAATTTCTAAGTCTAAAAGATGAGGTTCTAAACCTGTTTCTTCTAAAACTTGAGCAATGATCTCTACTAAATTAGGTTGTTGAAATTGTTTAGGAGATAAATTAACTGCCATAGGGATAGGATGTAAACCTTGTTCTTGCCAAGCTTTATTTTGTTGACAAGCGGTTTTTAATACCCAGAGACTAATGGGAATGATCAGGTCTGTTTTTTCAGCTAAAGGAATTAATCTAACGGGAGAAACATGACCTAATTCGGGATGATACCATCGCAAAAGAGCCTCCATACCACTAATTTTATTATTGGTCAAATTTAATTGAGGTTGATAGTTTAAAGAAAAAGATTCTTCTTCTAACGCTTGATATAAAAGATTTTCTAATTTTAATAATAAAGATGCCTTAGAAGTCATCGTTGACCGATAAAATCGATAATGATTTCTTCCTCTTTCTTTAGCCCGATAAAGAGCAGCATCAGCATTTTTCAATAAAGTTTCACTATCCTCACCATCTTGAGGATAAATAGCAATACCAATACTGGTTTTAATATATAATTGATGTCCTGAAACTTCAAAAGGTTGCTTGAGATCATCGAGAATACGTTGTGCCAAAGTAATCGTATCTTCTGGGGTATTAATTTGAGGTAATAATAAGGTAAATTCATCCCCTCCCCAACGGGAAACAACATCATCATTTCTCACAGAAGCAGTTAACCGTTTCGCAAAAAGTTTGAGTAATTGATCGCCAATTTTATGGCCTAAACTATCATTAATATTTTTAAAAGAATCTAAATCAAGGAAAAGCACTGCCATTAAATAGTCATTATTTTTAGCTTTAATTAAAGCAATTTCCAACTTTTCATCAAAATAATTACGATTAGGTAAATCAGTTAAAGTATCATAAAAAGCCCGATATTCTAAGTTTTTTTCAGCTTTTTTTCTAGCAGTAATATCAAACAAATAACTCCTAATCAGTTGATGATCGGATAAATAATGAACATACTGCTCAAAAATTTCTGAACCAATTATCACCTCTCTTAATAATAAATTCCCTTGAATATTATGAACTTCTGAAAGCAATCCAGCTAAAACAGGATGTTTTAATTTCTCCTGTGTAATCGTTTTAAACTTAATACTAGCTGCTGGATTGAGATAAGTTAAATTTCCCGTAAAATCAATTTCAATAATAGGATTAGGGCTTAATTCAGGAAAAGATGCTAATCGAATTAAATCATCGCGATCGCGTTCTTGTAAACTTCCCTCATTAATTAACGTTAACTTATTATTATCTTCAGCAATCATGGTTTCCATCATAGCATCATCCTCCTGTTCTAATTGTCCAGGATCAAGAGGATTAAATAAATCAATATCTAAAGCCGTAGAAATAATATAATAACTGACCTTAGCTTGAGGACCAAAAATAACCACATCACCATGTTTCAAATTATGAGATTCTTTTAACTTCCCATTAATTAATAAACCATTGGTACTACGATGACCTTCTAAATCTCCATCAATAATGCGATAAGAATAACTATCTAATCGGGGGGTTAATCTAACTCGGACAATAGTCGCATGACGACGGGAAACAACTTGCTCATAAATAACAATATCATTACTCGATTCTCGACCCACACTATAGGTTGCTTCTTCCAAAGCAACAATGCGTCGCGCTTTTTGATCCTCAATGACAAGAATATGACGAAAGGATGATATGTCCATCACAGATACACAAAACTTGGGGTTATTCTTATTGTTCCCACAAGTCTCCAGAAACTAACCATCACTCATCGGTAAAGACATAAAATTTGCAGAATCTATATAATTGTTCCTCGCAATTTTACCGAGGAGTTCGGTCGCTTCTTTAGTAGGTAAAGGACGACTAAACCAATAACCTTGGATCTCGGTACAATGAAGATCCTCTAGAATTTTGAGTTGGTCAGAGGTTTCTACTCCTTCCGCAACAACACGCATATTAAAACCCTTACCAATGGCTAAAACAGCAGAAATTAACCCCAATTCTTCCGAAGTTCCCCGTAAGTCTCGGATTAAATCTTGATGAAGTTTTAAGGTACGGAATGAAAATTGTTTGAGATATCCTAAAGAGGAAAAACCGCGGCCAAAATCATCTAGCGCAATACGAACTCCTAAATTTTGAAGATCCTCTAAAGTTTTGCGGGCTAAATTCAAATTTTGTCGTAACGTTGATTCGGTTAATTCTAATTCTAACCATTGAGGGTCTAGTCCCGTTTCATCGAGAATACTGGCCACCACTGTCGCTAAATGGGGTTGTTGGAATTCCCTTGCCGACAAATTAACCGTCACTGGAATAGGTGGTAACCCATCTTTTTGCCAAGATAAATTTTGTTCGCAAGCGGTTTTTAATACCCATTTACTGAGGTGTAAAATCAAATTTGTTTTTGCAGCTAACGGTAAAAATTTCTGGGGCATAATCATGCCAAACCCGGGGGTTTCCCACCGTAATAACCCTTCCATACCGACAATTTTTCCCGTTTTATATTGTAGTTGGGGTTGATACTGAAGAGAAAATTGTTTCTTTTCTAAGGCTTGATGCAGTAAACTTTCTAAACGTAATAATAGTTCGGCTTCTGCGGTTAAATGGGGACTATAAAATTGATAGTGATTTTTTCCTTGTTCCTTGGTACGATATAAAGCCGTATCTGCATTTTTTAGTAACCCTTCTGCATTGTCTCCATCTTGAGGATAAATAGCGATACCAATACTACACTTAATTTGTAGACGATGTTCATCAAAAACGAACAGTCTTTGTAGAGTGTTAAAAATACGTTGGGCTAGTTTAACCGTATCTTCTGTATTTTTAATCTGAGGTAATAATAAAACAAATTCATCACTTCCCCAACGAGTTACGGTATCTCCAGCCCGAATACAAGAACTTAATCTTTCTCCAAAACTTTGTAATACCTTATCCCCAATGGAATGACCTAACGTATTATTAATATGAGTAAACGAATCAATATCAATAAACATCACCGCCAATAAATGTTCATGGCGTTGGGCATGGGCCAAAGCTACCCCGAATTGTTGTTTAAATAATTCACGATTAGGTAAATTAGTTAGAGGATCATGAAGCAGTTGATATTGCAGTTCTTCTTCTGCTTGTTTTCGCTCACGAATATCCCGAACAATTAAACATAAAACCTCCTGTCCTTGATAGCTACTGAGGTTGATTTGACCCGCAACCGCTAGTAAGGAACCATTTTGATGACGGTGAAAAGATTCCCTAATAATATAAGGATTGTCTGTGGTAATTGTTTCTAATTCTTTATTAAAAGTATCCCGATCTATTTCTAGTAATTGATAAAGATTACAGCCAATAATTTCAGCACTACTATAGCCCAGTAATTTACAATAAGCTTGATTCGTTTCAATAATATGCTTAGTATCTGGATTGATGACTAAAATCCCTTCTGTGCTTTGCTCAAAAAAGAAACGGTAACGATCTTTTCCTGCCGTTAGCTTAACTTCTCGTTTACGATATTTTGTGATCTCAAATAAATAAGTTCTTAAACATTCACTTTCTTTTAAATAGTGAATATGTTGCTCAAAAAAACTTTGCTCAAATTGCACTTCTCGAACGAAAGACGTTCCCTCCATTGGGGTTCTATTACCGATGAGATTTTGCAAAATAGGATGCAATGATTGCAATTTAATTAAATCAGAAAACTTGATTTTAGCAGCAGCATTGATATAGGTAATCTGTCCTTGAAAATCAATTTCGATGATGGGATTCGGATTAGAATCAGCTAAAGAAGCTTGATCTTTCAAGTTATCTGAGTCTCTATCTTTTTTCTGACTACTAAATGCCATTGTGTTAGAGGGTTGATCCTCTTCATCCTCATCTTCTAAGAAAATTTCATCAAGAGGGGCAAAATGATCTACAAGGGGTAAATCATCTAACGGCAAACTGGTGTCATCACTTCTACTATTAGCGTCTGGATCTTGCAATAAAGCCAGTTCAGCAGAATCAGCAATCAGATGATAGTTAGCTTGAGATTGATTCCCAAAACGAATTAAATCTCCTGGGGCTAAATCATGGGAAAGGCAATATTTTCCATTGACGGCAATGCCATTGGTGCTTTTTTTTCCTTGTAGATTACCATCAATAATACGGTAACAGGGTTGATCCGTATTATCATCATCAATTTTCAATAAAGTGGCATGATGACGGGATACTTGGCGATCGTATAACAAAATATTACTATTGGGATCGCGACCAATGGAATAAGTCTTATCCGTTAACGGGACAATCCGTCTAGATTTTTGATCGGCGATAACTAGCAGGTGGCGGACTTCTGAGGCATTACTCATCACAGTTTATCGAGAGTAAAGAGCTATATTCATAACATTCCCGAAAACCTCAGTGAAACTAACATTGTTCTCAAGAGGATTCTTCTTAGGGAAAAGTTAAGATTATAATGACAATAGCGATTATCAAATGTGGGGAGGAAAACCTGTGAATTCAACTCAAAGCGATCGCAAAGAGATCCCCGAGACGGCGCGTAAAATTCCAAAACATTTGGATAAAATTTGTTTTGGGGCTGCCAGTGTTTACTGTTTATTGGCGTTGATGTGGATAGTTTACGATCTATCCGAACAAAAACAACCCAAAACAGCTAAACCAACCCCCAGTCCCGCTAATACTCAGTTTATTGCCTATTTACAACAATCCCTCAACGTTATTAACCAACCTTCAACGGAAAAAACCTTAGTTAACCCTGAAGACAAAAAATCCTCTACCGTTCCTATTCAACCCCCCTCACCCCCAACTTCAGAAAAGGTGGTAGAACGGATTTATGTGCCAATGTATCCCCCCAACTCATCGACCCCGACTCCTCCTTCCCCTCCCTCTAATAATGCGCCTCCGGCACCTCCTTTACCGTCCCCTCCCTCACAACCGTCTAGTGTTCCTGAATTAACCCCCGACAATAATACGTTGCCGGTTCCCCCAGAAATTGCAGCTAATTCTCAACTGCCTCAAGATACCGGTCATCAATTAGTAGGTGTTTTGGAGTCAGGACAACAATCAACCGCTATTTTTACCTTTAATGGGATTAGTCGACGGTTTGAAATTGGGGAAGCAGTGGGGAGTAGTGGTGGTATTCTCATGGGAGTACAAAATCAAAAGGCTATTATTTATCACAATGGTCAAACTAAATATTTAGAAGTAGGACAAGCTTTTTAATTGAGAATTTAACATTTGTTATTTGCTATATGAGTATTTTTGATGATTTCAGTCGCTTTCTAGAAACACGCTTAGAAGAATTTCTGAAAAATAATCCCCATCTGGAATTACAAGCTCTCTTAGAACAGTTAAGAGAGCAAGAAGAAGAAGCCTTAAAATTGATTATTGAAAAGGAAGGCCAGAAAAAACGTCTAGAATCTGATATTTTGTCCCTCGCTGAAGAGATCCAAAATTGGCACAAACGAGTGGCAAAAGCTCAAGCAGCCGGACGGTTAGATTTAGCTCAACGGGCGCAAGAAAGAGAAGCTGCTCTCTTGCGTCAAGGTAATCAACTATGGGGCCAAATGGAAGCAGCTAAACAACAAATTGCTAACGGAAAAACCCTTTTAACTCAAATTCGACAGCGAAAGGAAGAATTACAAACTAAGGCAAGACAAGTCCAAGCGGCTCAAGCTAAAGCTAATTATGATACGAAAGGATGGAATCAAACTATCAATTACAGTAGCTATAATAAAGCTAATGACCCTCTAGAAGCAGAGTTTCAAAAGTGGGAATTGGATGATGAGTTAGATCAGTTAAAACGGAATCTGTAAAATAAGCTACAAAACTATGGTATAAGATTTTTTTATGGAAAAAATTGCTGTACTACGCAAGAGTAGTATATAATGTAATATATGAAGCAAAAAACAGGAAATTATGCGAATCAAATCGTGGGAATCTCCCCGTAACATGAATCGGCGTAATGATAAGAGTCGTCTAGCATCCGCTAGATTAAGACAGCTTAAAAGACGCAACCAGCAATTAAAGCAGAGGCTTAAAGATTCTACTGCTAACAATTGCAGCCATTAATGAGTTAGGGTACTGAGTATGAACAACAAACAACAAATTATTCAAGGAATTGAAGACATCCCCGAGTTTATATTAACTGTATTATTAAATTGTATAGAATTATTAGAGAGTCACGAACAGTACCAAGTTCCTGACTCTTTCTTATTTAGTGAAGTAAGTTTGAATAAAGGCTGGCTGAGGGAAGATTAAATCATATTGTCTAACATTTCAAATTGAGGTAATACAAAACTTGATTTTTGAGTTGATATTAAATATCTTAAAAACTCATCATGACTCAATAGGGATATGATTACTTTGTACTTTCGGTAATTGTATAAATAATGTAATCATTAATGTTCCCATATAAGCAGTTAAACCTGACCATAATAAATGATTATTTTGCCAATAATAAGACAAAATTGCTAAGGGTGAAAAACCAATAAAAAAGGCGATCAATACGCCATTTCTTAGGATAGCACTTTCTTTTAGTCCAATGAAATAACCTTCTAACATAAACGCTGTTGCTGTTAAAGATAAAAGGGGTAACAACCATAACGTATATTTTATGGTTGCTTGACTAATTTCTTGGTGATTGGTTAATAAGTTAAAAATAGTTTCAGGGAAAAGAAATGGAATCATAGCAAAAGTTAAAGCAATGACTAAACTGTTAATAATAGACACAACTAATAAAGGTAATATTTGTTCAATGGTTCCTTTTCCTTTAAAGTTTCCTGTTAACGTTTGTAGAGTCATTCCTATTCCTTGAACCGTAAATTGACTCAACAGAGCAATTTGTAATAATAAACCATTGGCTGCTAAAATCTCAGTCCCTAATAATGCACTTAAATTAGTAAAAATAGAATAGGCAGAAATGAGAGCTAAAAATCGAATCAAGATGTTTCCTTTTAAGGCAATAATTGATTTAAACTCTTGCTTATCTAAAACTTTTTTTAATATTCCTGAAATTCCATGCCATTTAACACTAACTATCATAAAAATAATAGCAACAAACAAAGCCAAATATTGACTAATCGCGGTAGCTAAACCTGCACCCATACTTCCCCAACCCCAACGATAAATCATTAGGTAATCTAAGCCAACATTGGAGAAATTACCAACAAAAGACAACAAAAAAATTGCTGCTTTCATTTCTCTTCCTAAGAACCAACCAATGAAAACAAAGTTAAGTAAAACCGCCGGTGCGCCCCAAATTCTAGCATTAAAATATTCTATTCCTGATACTTCAATATCAGGAGAACCTGATAATAAGGTAAAGCCTATTTTTTCGATAGGATATTGTAAAATAATCAGAATAAAAGCAATAATTAAAGCAATTAAACCACTGCGTAAAATAGCAAGTAAGATTCCTTCTTCATCATCTCTTCCCACTGCTTGTGCGGTGATAGCATTAGTTCCAGAACGAATGAACTTTAAAACCCGATATAAATAGTCAAACAGAATGCTTCCGAGAATAACACCAGCTAAGTAACGAATGTCCTCTAAATGTCCTAAAAACGCAGTGTCACACAACCCCGCTAAGGGAACCATCATATTAGATAAAATACTGACTGAAGCGAGGCGATAAAAGCGAGGTAAGAAGCTACGATACGTAACTGGAAGGGAAAAATTCATATAGATATTTTGTTGTTGTCCCTGACTAAAAAATCTATCATTATTATACGCGATACTCAACATTTACCCCTGGCTAGTATTGTCAATATAATACCGACAATAATCAGTACAGAGGGAAATAAAAACCAGACTACATGATGGCCTCCGTCTTTAATCATTTCCTTAAGAGAAGTTTTTTTCTGTTCTTTTTTTTGATTGGTTAAATTATTATCAGACACTTTTTCTTTCAATAAACCATTTATTGAAAAAATATTAGATCGCATTTCTTTATATTCTGTATCCGCCTTTTCTTTAAGCTCTTGGATAGATTCAATTTTATTATTGTTACTTGAATATAATTTATCAAATTCTTTTTTGATATAAGATGCTCGTATTCTATTACGCTGATAACGAGCTGTATAAGCAACAGAAGACAGGAAACCAAGAATACCAAGAACAATTAAACTAATACTTAAAGGTATATCACTACGACAAAGCTTCTCATCATATGTCATTATGCCAATAATAGCTGCTGAGATGGCTAACATAAAATTATTAGCAGTTTCTCTGGTTGATTCACTGTGTCGTGCGTGTTCTCGATAATCTTGATATACTGATAAGTAAAATTCTGCTTGATCCATTCTTTTTTTCCCAACTCACTCTTTTATTCTACGTTATAATTTATTTAAGTTAATTAAATGATTATTACAAAGTATAAAATTATTGTTTTATGAACCCTCTTCAAGTCTCAGAAATTGAATACGTTGATGTTGTTGTTATTGGTGGTGGTATTGCTGGAGTTTCTATTGCTGAATTTTTAGCCCGTCACAGTAATTTATCCATTAAACTATTAGAAAAAGCTCCTCAAATCGGTACATTAGCATCAGGAAAGTTAGAAGGATGGTATCATACAGGAGCCTTATATTCAGGTCAAGATGATGCTCAAACCTTTATTAATTGTGTCAATGGGGTGGAAGATTTAATAAATTTATATACGCCTTATTTCACCGAACAATGTAACGTTAATTTAGTCGAAAAAGATCCTAGTTTTTTTACTCCTGCTATTTCTCCTAACCCTAAAGGATGGTTCAATGATGCTCCTGTTTATTTAATTCATCCCCAAGAAGATGCCCCAGAAATTCGTTCATCTCGTCTAAAAAGTGATGCTGTTCAAATCAATATTCAACGAAATAGAGTCTTAGGAAGATTAGAAGTTGCTTACGGAAAACAACACAATTGGTTAACAAATAATCAATGTTTAGCCCCAACTTATGGACAGGTAGAAAACTATGAAGGGTTAAACTGTTCTTTGAAAAATTCCGCAGAAGTTATTCGTAATCTTTGCCGTCAGTTTGATTCATCTTATAATATTGATCCCTCCAATTATGACTTAATTAAAACCCTGGATTGTTCTATGCACACCAGCAGAATTTTAAAAGATTTAGTCTCCAGTTGTTTGAGTCATGGAGTAACTTTTGAAACGGGTATCAAAATCGATAAATTATTAATCGATAGTTACGGTAAACTTAGGATCAAAAGTTTGCTCTGTAAGACAAAAGAAGGACGTTCAAAACGACTCAAAGCTCAGTTGTTTATCTTTGCAGTTGGTGAAGGGTTTGAACCCTTTTTAAACGATTTACAAGTGAGAGCAAAATTAAAACGTAGTCGTAGTGCAATGGTAGTCGCTTATCCTGCTTTAGTAGATACTAATTTTGTAAGAATGTCCACTAAAAATCGCTTTCATTTTAATCATTTTGTACAACAGAGAGAAGTCGGTGACGAAAAATATATTTACTCTTTATTAGCTGATTCTGGTTATGCCAATGATGATAATATGGATGGGGTAGATATAGAACCCATTTTAGAGTCAGCAGAACGATATTTTGGCAAAGAAAAGTTATATAGTCGTCAACTGTATAGTTACGAATGTGTGAAAACTGAATTTATTAGTCAAGAAGAACAAAAACGACGGTATAGTTATTGGATTGAATCTGACGCTGATAGTAACTATTTATGTGTTTTACCCGGTAAGTTTTCTTTCTTTCCCACTGTTGCTTATCAAGCCTATCAACGCATTAAAACATTACTTAATTTTGAAGAAACTAAGCCCAAATCACCCTATGAAGCTAACATAGATATTGAAAATAGGGCCAATCAATTAGTAGCTGACTCTTACCCGATGCAAATATTTCTCGCTAATTAGTTTTAGTTATTGTAAGGTGGGCATTGCCCACCCTACTGTTAAAATTCGGGTTCAATACCAGCAGCCCTTAATTGAGCCGCTAAACGTTCAGCTTTCTGCTTTTCAGCCTCAGCTTTTTGTCTCTCAACTTCAGCCTTTTGTCTTTCAACTTCAGCTTTCTGCTTTTCAACTTCAGCTTTCTGCCTTTCAACTTCGGCTTTTTGGCGTTCCTGAAGAGCTAATTCTGACCCCCAGAGTAACAACTCGCCTCTTTCATTCCACCAGCGCAACCAATAGCCTTTTCGTTGTTCTCTTGTCCCTTCCCAAAGCCCTAAATAAAGCTGTAATTGAGGAATCCAATAACGCCCAGTTTCATCACTAGATTGTATTTTATATCCCCCAGATTTATCAAGCTGATAATGTTCAATTAACCCACTGTAAGGCTCAAAAATAACATAGTGAGGAACCTTGAGAATTTTCTCGTAAAAGAACCATTTTCCAGGGGGATAAGTGGGTTTAATAGAATATTCATGGCCATTGGTATCTGAGAGAAACTCCATGACCATAAGAGGGGGTTCCCCTTGAAGTTGGGGGGTGTAGCTGCGATCAATTTCCCCTTGAGGCACACGAATATGGGGGATATAAGCCCAGTCGGGGGCTTTTACGACAATTTTGCCATTGACAGTGGCGCAGATGCCGTAATTGGTGGTTGTGACGGCGGTATCAAAAAGTTTGCCAGCTACTTCCAAACTATCCGTTAAAGCCGCCGCTAACGCTGGTTGATGAATATTATCCACAGGGTCATCAGGTAAGATAAAATCCTCGGGTAATTTTTCCCACTTAATATCATAAGAAGAACCGGTAACAGAAGTCATGGGATTAAAAAGATTAGGGGTGTTTATTTTTGTGGGTAATGATGCCAAAAAGTCCTAAGAAAAATAAAGACATAGTAACAGAAGGTTCAGGAATAGAAGCAACGGGAGATAAGGAATAAGTTATGCTACCAATGCCAGCATTACCCGTACGGGGAGTGTAGTCAAATAAAGCATCTTCCACTGCAAAAAAACCACTGATTAAGGCAAAACTAGCCAAAGGAAAGTCAATATCACCCACTGTTACAGTATAATCTAAGCCTAAAAAGTCCCCATCAAAAAATTCCACTGTAGGCATAATATCAGCATCAACTTCAGTAAAGGTTGACCCCAATAAATTGAAAGTGATGGATTCAACCTCCCCCGAAACATCATCAAAACTAAAAGATCCTGAATAACTTTCTCCGATTAAAGAGGGTTCTCCTGTGGCAATTTGCCCCTGCATATCATAGCTAATAATGGCAGCCTGGGCAGTGGACAAATTAGCGAATAAACCCATCACTAAACTAGGGATAATTAACTGAGTTATTGGTTTCATGGTAAAATATGCGAGTGGAAACCCCATCGTCTGAAAACGTTGGGGAGGAAACGAGCATCAACTAACAAATAGTTACTCCAACGAAGTTCACTTCCTGTTTACAAATTAACCCCGTAGAGCGTTGGAGTAA
>JASJDN010000095.1 GCA_030065205.1 Crocosphaera sp. | reverse complement strand
CCTTATACATTATCGGAATTACATAACACTGATAAAAGTATAGCACAAGATTATAGCGTTGTGTCAAAGGCTATGCCCTGGCTTTCATCCCTCGATTTTCGTACCTCAATCGGGGATTTCTCGCCAGGAAGAGGTTAAAGGAGGCAGGAGGCCGTTTAGAGGGGAATTTAGACCCACCTCTAAACGAAGACCGCCCCTCTTAAAAATTTTGGCGGGGGACGCGGGACCCAGTTGGGCGAGGCAAAAAGCGGTGCGACCCAAGGCGATTCGCAATCGCCATTGGAAAGCGCACCAAGACAGGCTTTACTTTAACTAAAAATCTTCCCTCCTGCCTCGGAGCCTCCTCCTCGCGCGTTCCCTTGCGCCTACGATAAGCGCGGGGTCGCTCGTCTGCCTTCTGCCTCGCCCGAAGGGCTGTTAAATGAGTCTTTTTCGATGAGTTTAAGCGGATTGTTGATTAAGACGATAACGTTGATGATAAGGCAGTAAGGGTTTTCCATCGGGGTCTAAACCGCTACCATCCCAATAGAACCAATGAACATCCGTATCTGGTAAGGCTAGGGATATATAATCCCCATTGTTCCATTGTCCATCGTCTTTGATTAAGGCTCGGATAATTAAGTCTGATTGCTCAACTTTGACGCTCATTAAACTTTCTTTGCCCAATTCTTCTACTAAGGTAATTTGTCCGCGAATCACCTGAGCATCGGCTCCTGTGGCTTGGTGGATATCTTCAGGACGAATGCCTAAAACGATATGGTCGGGGTATTTAAGCTGACCATCCACCTCTGAAATGTGTTCACGGGCAATATTGCTCAAAGAAATAGCAAATTGCCCTAATTTGGCGTGATCATTTTCGCATTCTAATTCTAGCAAATTCATTTGCGGACTGCCCACAAACCCCGCTACAAATTGATTAGCGGGGTGTTGATAGATTGCACGGGGTGGGGCGAGTTGTTGTACTTCACCGCCAAATAAAACCGCCACTTTATCCGAAAGAGTCATGGCCTCAGTTTGGTCGTGGGTAACATAAACCACGGGTTTATCTTGTTCGGTAAAAATTTGTTTGAGTTCGGCTCTGACTTGTTCTCTTAACAGGGCATCTAAGTTACTTAAGGGTTCATCTAATAAGAAAACGTCAGGATTTCTCACCAAAGCTCGAGCTAACGCCACCCTTTGCCGTTGTCCCCCGGAGAGTTTACCGGGTTTTTCGGGTAAGCAATCTTTTCCTTCTTGCAGTTTTAATTGAGTGGCTGCTTTTTGTATTCGTTGCTCAATTTCCGTTTCTGGAAGATTGCGAATTTTCAGGGCTGTGGCGATATTTTCTTTAGCTGTCATGTGGGGATACAGGGCATAACTTTGGAAAACCATGGCAATATTGCGATCGCCAGGAGCCACATTGGTGACGGGTTTTTCCCCAATAAAGATATCCCCTTTGGTGGGGGCTTCTAATCCGGCAATTAAGCGCAGAAGGGTCGATTTTCCACAGCCCGACGGACCGAGTAAGGTTAAAAACTCCCCGTTTTTAACCTCGACATCATTAATGCCTTTAACAACGTCGAGGGTTTTCCCTTGATCAAGTTGATATTGTTTTGTTAAGTTTTCCAGTCTTAACTTAGCCATTGTCTTTTTTCTTGTGAGTGTTGAATACTTTCATTTGCTGATAGGATAACACTTTACTCATCGCTGTCTTTGGCTGAGGAACGACGGCGACGACGACGAATAACCGGCTTAGCCCCATCTTCTTGAGAAGAGGCGGTGGTATCGATATCGTTGTCATCGTTATTATCGTCGTTATCCTCTGCTTCTGGGGTTTCTTCTACTGTGAGGGATTCTGTGACAGGGGGACTGTCAATCTCTGTTAAGTCAATCACCATCTGTTGTTGTTCGGTGACCGGGGTTTCTATTTCTTCGCTGTTTTGGACTGTTTTTTTGACGGTTGTTCTTTCTACCCCTTCTGGTGATTTGACCGATACGACAACCGATTTGGGGTCTTTAAATTCCTTATCCAAACGAACCAAGGGAGAAATACCCATCAAGGCGTAAACGTCTTGTTCGACGGGAGTCATTTCTACAGAAACCCGTTCTACTGGGATTTCTTCTCGGCGCAAATGTCTAGGTAACCGTTCTCTGCGACTGTCATTGGCCGGTTCGTTATTATCTTCTGCTTCTTTTGTCACTACATTATTAACTGGTTTAGTTCCATCGTCTTTAATGACAATATTAGGGGTTTGACGACGACGACGACGACGGTTATTGGCGTTACTATTTTGTTCTTGATAACTGGGATGGTGTAACAATTCTAATTGATCGGAATTATCGTTTTCATCGTCTTCAAAGGGAGAGTCCCAACTGCTGTCATTGACTTCTAGGGGTTTGTCTACGGGTTTTGGGGTTAGCGAAGCCGGGATGGGAACGGGAGGAGGGGTACTGGTGGCTGATTCGAGGGCGACTAATTGAGATTCTCCGGGAAGATGGGCTAAATGACCTAAGCCGCCACATTGAGGACAGGGTTGACCAAATAACTCATAAATGTTTTTCCCTTGCCGTTTACGGGTTAATTCCACTAACCCCAGTTCGGAGAGTTGGGCAATTTGGGGTCTGGCTTTATCGACTTTTAGGGCTTTGTTGAAATGTTCGAGGAGTTTGAGTTGGTCTCGTCGAGAGTCCATGTCAATAAAATCGACGATAATGACCCCCCCAATATTTCTTAATCGTAACTGACGGGCGATTTCAGTGGCGGCTTCGCTATTGGTCCAGAGGACGGTTTCCCGTGAGGTAGCCGAACGGGTAAAAGACCCAGAGTTGACATCGATAACGGTGAGGGCTTCGGTGGGTTCGATGATAATATAACCCCCAGAAGGCAAGTCGACTCTGGGTTTCAGGGCTTCTCTGACGGCGGCATTCACTCGGAAATAGTCCAAAATGGACATGGATTCCCGATGATGGTCGATTAACACGCCTTCGGGGGGTCGTCCCCCACTCCAGTTCATTAAGTGATGTTTGACCCGTTTAACGCCGTTGGGGTTATCGACAACGATACGGTTCACATCGGCGCTGTACATATCCCGCAGAACCCGTTGAATAAAGTCATCATCGCGGTTTAATAGGGAGGGGGCGCGGGTGGAGGTGGCTTGGACTTGGATGGACTCCCATTGTCTCTGTAAAAATTCTAAGTCCTCCATAATGGCTTCTTCTGCTTTACCTTCGGCTTCGGTTCGCACTAATAAGCCCATACCGGCGGGTTTAATGAGGATGGCTAAGGCTCGCAAGCGGCTGCGCTCGTCATCGTTGCGAATGCGCCGAGAGAGGTTGACTCCTTTGCCGTTGGGCATGAGGACAAGATAACGTCCAGGTAGACTAATATTGCCGGTCAGTCTTGGGCCTTTGTTACCGGTGGGTTCTTTCATGACCTGCACCAGCACTTTTTGTTGCGGGGTCAACAGTTCGGTAATAGCACCAGCACTACGCTTGAGGCGCAACGGTCCTAAGTCGGTAACGTGGATAAAGCCGTTTCGTTCGGCATCCCCAATGTTGACAAAGGCTGCGTCAATCCCTGGGATGACGTTTTCTACCACTCCTAGGAAAATGTCACTGACTTGTTGGTTGCCGGTGGCAACCACTAATTCTTGTATTTGATCTTCCCAAAAAACGGCAGCAATATGGTGTTGTTCTGCGATAATAATTTGCTTTGGCATTCAATTCCCTCAAATTTTTCTAAGAGACGATGACAGGTTATAATTCCTGAATTTTTTGCTTAAATTGACTGAAAAACTGTTTAGAATCAAACATTTCGACATATCAAGTCAAGAGGAAACAGTAGTGAACTCGACTCATTTTTATCCTTAACCTAATGTCAGTGGGCTTAATGGTACTAACTTATCCCACAAGGGAAAATTACTCGATGTTTTAGGGTGTCTCTACCCGTCTCAGAGCAAGATTGCTTATTCAATATTTTGGAAAATCCTATGGAGAATAAACTTGCGCTTCGTTGACATTATATATTAAGACGCTTTCTAGGTGGATAGTTATGAGTTAGAAAACTTGATAAAGACCTTAGAGTTTTATCGGCTGTTTTAATTAAACAGATTAATCCCGAGAGATCAATCTTTTCAGGTTGTGTGGCTTAATGAGCAACCCAAAGAGTAGGTTGACTTGGATGCCTTGGTATTTTAGGCTTTGACACAACTCTTTTCTATTTTAACCCGAATATAACCTAAAAGCTATATCTTTGACAATAGTAGGGGAATTTACTGAGAAAAGATTAACTCTCAACTCGCCTTATTCGGGGTAAATAAGTAACAATCCCCCAAGTTTAGCCTTTGTCTTGGTTAAAATACTCTTTATCTCCTTGATGACAATCTTGTATGACCATCATGAAATTATGTAATTCTGCTCATTGACCAAAACTCTTTTGAACTGGTATTCTCATAAGAAATATATAAATATGTTACAATTTGTTAAGGAGTTGAAAATGCTTAAGTTAAAATTAAGTGAACTTCGCCAAAGATATACTTTGGGGGAAAGAGATTTTACTCAGACTGATCTCAGTGGTCTAAACTTAAGTGGATTAAATCTCGAAGGGGTCAATTTTCAAGGGGTTAATTTACAAGGTTCAAATCTTGAAGGAGTTAATCTAGAAAAGGCGAATTTAAAAGGGGCTAATCTTACCAATTGTAGTCTTTACCGAGCTAATTTTTATGGAGCAAACCTTAGTAATACTAACTTAGTTTATTCTAACTTAAAAGAGGCGAATTTTCATCACACTTTCATAGAAAATGCTTGTTTTGACTATGTTTGTTTAGAAAGAACTGATTTCAGTCAAGCTTACTTAAGAAATATCTCTGTTGAAGGCACTCAATTCACCAAGACTGACTTAACGGATGCGACCTTAATTGATGTTAATCTCAGTCAAGCTTATCTTTCTGATATCTATTATAGTAAACTCACAAAGTTATGTAATTGTTTTCAACCTGAAGCCATTTCTGAGAATTGTTTAAATACTTCAGAAACCAGAACAGATTTAGTAATGTCTGCATAATAACGTTTAAAAATATAATCAATTAATTCTGAACGGTTGCTTGGCGTAAAGATTGAATAGTATCTACAATTTTCTGGCCTATCGTATCAATTTCATTAGTGGTTGTGAATCTTCCTAATCCAAATCTTAAAGAGCCGTAAGCCAGTTTATCGGAATGTCCTAATGCTTTGAGAACATGAGACGGTTTTGTGGTGGTTGAGGTACAAGCAGAACCGGAAGAAAGGGCAACAATCCCTTGTAAAGCTAATAATAATGCTGCTCCATCTACTCCTTCTATACTAACATTAAGATTTCCCGATAGCCGTTGTGTGGGATGTCCATTAAGATGCACACCTTCTAAGCTTAAAAGTTGTTTTTGTAGTCTATTTCTAAGTTCTTTTTGACGCTGACTCTCTGCATCTATTTCTTGTAAAGCTAACTCAATTGCTTTGCCAAAACCAACAATTTGAGGGGTATATAATGTCCCTGATCTGATCCCTTTTTCTTGTCCTCCACCGTGTAATTGTGGGGCAATCTTAACTCTAGGATCACGACGACGAATATATAAAGCACCGATTCCTTTTGGTCCGTAAACTTTGTGGGCAGTTAATGATAATAAATGGATGTTCATTGCTTGAACATTTAAGGGAATTTTACCGATCGCTTGGGCCCCGTCGCTATGAAATAAAATGTCATATTTTTTGCAAATTCTTCCTATTTCTTTTAACGGTTGAAGCACTCCAATTTCATTATTAGCTACCATAACTGAAACTAAAATTGTTTCAGGACGAATATTTTTTTCTAATATTTCTAAGTCAATTAAGCCATCTTTTTTTACAGGAAGATAGGTGATTTCAAAGCCTAATGTCTCTAAATATTGACAGGGATCTAATACTGCTCTATGTTCAGTTTGGACGGTAATTATATGTTGTCCTTGATTAAAATAAGCTTCTGCAATTCCTTTTATTGCTAAGTTATTAGCTTCCGTTGCACCACTGGTAAAAATGATTTCTTCAGGACTACAATTAATCGCATTAGCAATGGTTTCTCTCGCTTTTTTTACGGCTGCTTCTGCTTCCCAACCATAAAGATGATTAATACTAGAAGGGTTGCCAAAATGTTCAGTAAAATAGGGTAACATGGCTTCTAATACCCGCTTATCCATTGGGGTTGTAGCATGATTATCTAAATATATAGGGCGTTGAGACATAGTATTAATTAAAAGTCAAAAAATTGTAGGTTTCTCTATTTTAACAAAATCAAGGACTATCAACTTTTTAACAGGAACCAAGATTGATAAACAAAAGTAAATAAGTGACCTTGGGACTCACGGCATGAAAAAACGCTACAATACAATAGAAGGGGGTCAAACTACCACAACTCATTGGAGTACAAGCTTGCCTACTGAAAAGCAAAAAAATACAATTATTTTCTTGTCTCAGCTTTTCTCTAATCTCTTACAACCTGTATGGTTATTTAGATTTGATCCATTAAACAAATCTATTTTTATTATTGCGGGTAAAGAAGAAAGCTTAGAAATCATTATTTTTGAAAATGGACAATGGGAGTTTAGTGAAAATGAATAAACCTAATTTTCGAGAAATGAGTCGGAAAGAACTCAAAAAATATGTTTTATCTCATCCAACCGATGATGAAGCAATTCGGGAATTATTCATTAACCGTCGTAACCCTAATGCTAAAACTTATCCTTATCCTTATGAGATGTCTTATGAAGAAGTGGAAGCAATTTTTAAATCTAAAATTAATCAGGATAAAGATTAAGTTATGTTCTGAAAGCATCGCTATTGTTATTAATGCTGATGGGGAATGGGAGTTTATCTAATGTATAATTTAAAAGAAATGACTGTTACTGAATTAAAAAAAATTATGGCTGAAAATAGGAATGATGACCACAAATTTAGTGAAGCTTTAGGAGAGTTATTAAGTAGAAATCCTAATCGTAAAAAATATCCTGCTGAGCAATCTTTTGAAGAAGTTGGTAAAATTATTCAGGAAAAAATCAGGGAATCTCATAATTAGTTTTATAGGATTAGCAAACTTTTATAGAATATTAAGTTAAGTCAGATTTAAGAACTTAGTGACAAAAAAGATAAAGGGTTACTCATATTTTCAGCAAAACCAAGAATTCCTTGATCTCGATGTTCATATAATAAATTACCTTTTTGATCAAACAAAAAAGTTGCTCCTCTTTGGGTTAAATAAGCAGCATTGGGAACATAAGTTTTCCAGTTACTTAAGACTTCCGTCATATTCCGTAATCTTAAGGTTGCTAACTCAAAAGGCCGCTGGAATTCTTTTCCCCCTGCTAGGTTAAAAAATGAGCCTTTTAGGGGTGGTAAAAGATTAGTATCAACCACTTCTTGATCTCCAATTAACTGAGGGGATTTTTTATCTCCTGTATATCCTCTTAATACTTCTTTTAAAGTGCCTTTACTCCCAATACCTGCACACATTAACATTAAATTGACCCAAGCATTTTGACTATCATTTAGTCCTGGAATATTCCAAGATAACCCTTCATATAAGTCTAATTTTTTGTGAATCATTGCATCAGGATCAACGAATAAGTTTTCTTGAGGAAAATTAGTATATTCACAAAATTTCAACCCCGATTCACGATCACCAATACCAATGGCCTTTACTATTATATTATTAGCCCTAATTTCTGCTGATTGTTTGTTTAACCACCAAGCATATTCTAAGGTGTCAAAATCCCCTAATTGTGACCAAATGATAATCAATAAACGAGAATAGGATTGATAATTGGTTAAAACAGGGACAATTTTATTATCACTAACTCGTAAAACTTTAGTGTCTTGGAAAAAATCAAAAAGTTTCGTCATTTTTTTATTGATTTAATAAATTTGTTATGGCAAGAAAAAATATTCATCAAGAGTTATTATAGTTATTTATACCTTAAAAGTAAAGGTTATGGTTATTCTTGAAAAAAATACCGACTTCCATCGGTTGATAAAATAGGGTATTCTAAAATAAGAAAGTTAATTAATTTAAAGTTTTTATGGAACACCAACACACCAAAAAAGATAAGGAATCTTTCGGGATTATTGGATGGAGAGAATGGTTAGATTTACCCGAGTTAGGTATTAAAGAAATCAAGGCTAAAATAGATACGGGAGCAAGATCATCGGCCTTACACGCTTTTCATATCAAGGAAATTGAAAAGGATGGTAACAGAATGATCCATTTTCAAGTTCATCCCTATCAAAAAGATAAAGAAACCACGGTTGATTGTGAAGCGAAATTATTAGAATGGCGTAACGTAAAAGACTCGGGGGGACATAAACAATACCGGCCTGTTATACTAACCCCTGTAGACATAGGAGGACAAGTGTGGAATATCGAATTAACCTTAACCAATAGGGATGTAATGGGGTTTCGGATGTTGTTAGGAAGAGAAGCAGTTCGTAATCGCTTTTTAGTCCATCCAGGAGACTCTTTTTTGTTATCTCATTCAAAATACAAAAAACATAAAAAAAAGACTCATTCTTAAAGTATTAAACGTGAAATTAATCCAAATTTTTTCACCGAAGGTTACAAAATCATGTCACCATAAACTAGAGTGATAGTCATAAGCCAAAAACCGAATCAATGTTAGCCAAAAGAATCTTACCTTGTTTAGATGTTAATGCAGGCCGTGTGGTCAAAGGAGTCAATTTTGTTGATCTACAAGATGCCGGTGATCCAGTAGAACTGGCCAAGGTGTACAATGATGCGGGGGCTGATGAATTAGTCTTTTTAGACATTACAGCGACCCATGAACAACGGGACACCATCATTGATGTGGTTTACCGCACTGCTGAGGTGGTGTTTATCCCCTTGACAGTGGGAGGTGGGATCTCAACCTTAGAACAGATTAAACTTTTGTTAAGAGCAGGGGCGGATAAAGTGAGTGTTAACTCATCTGCTGTGAGAAATCCTAACTTTATTAATCAGGCCAGCGATCGCTTTGGAAAACAGTGTATTGTGGTGGCAATTGACGCTAAACGCCGTAATGATAGCAATAACCCAGGTTGGGACGTGTATGTTCGGGGAGGACGGGAAAATACGGGGCTAGATGCGATAAAATGGGCTTTAGAAATGGAAAAAAGAGGAGCCGGAGAACTGCTAGTCACCAGTATGGACGCAGACGGAACCCAAGCTGGTTATGATTTAGACTTAACCCGTACCATTGCTGAGCAAGTTGAGATTCCAGTTATTGCTTCAGGGGGTGCAGGAAATTGCCAGCATATCTACGAAGCATTGACTGAGGGAAAGGCAGAAGCTGCTTTATTGGCTTCTTTGCTCCATTATGGTCAATTAACCATTGCTGAAGTCAAAAATCACCTCCGCGATCACCGAATTCCTGTTCGCAGTAGCAATGACTACACCTTGAGAAAACCTTAATTTTTACAATAGCGGATTGTCAGCTAATGATTGTGTATTAGAATAGAAAAAAAAGTTAACATTTTTTAAAATATGTTGATCCCTATTTTAATATTCGACGTTGCCTTAGTTGCTTGGTCGCTGCACTTGATGCAGGAGGCCATCGAACACCAAGAATTTTCCCTGATGTTGGCGGGAACCCTAGTCGCCCTAGCTGCTGCTGCTATGTTAGTGGTCTATTTTCTCATGGGTCATTGCTTAACTTACTTGACAAATGTCTCATGATATGATATACAATTTTTATAATAATAAAAAAACGTTTAAAAATTTTCAGACAACAAAAAGACTCGGAGTCCACGCCTATCACAAGCATCCCGTATTGCTGCTACCTTCCGGTCCTGACAAAGTTTGGGCGTTGTAATCGCGTAGGTCCGAGTCATTTATTAGCATAACATAAAATCTATAGAGGCAAGAATCTCCCGTTACAATCTTTGATTTAACGGGAGAATGTCAACGGTCGTGATTAAGCTTCATCCGTACTGAGAATTTGGGGGACTCTAAAAAAGTCTCCTTCTGGATTTGGAGCTTCTTCTAACAAAGCAGAACGCTGACCATACAGTTCAGAAGTATCGCCCCGAGTAATATTACTCAGTTCTATGGCGCGAGTGGTAGGGGGAACATTTTCCGTATCTAACTCGCTTAACTGTTCAAAATAGTCGAGAATATCGCTGAGTTGACCTGCAAATTGCTCCTCTTCTGCCGAGGTAATGTTTAAACGAGCTAAATGGGCGATTTTCTGTACTTGTTGACGATCTAACATAACTAAAAGTTCCTGTATCCAGTTTAGAAAAAGACATCCATTTCTGAGCGTCCCGTAATTTTTAACCAATTTTGGGCTTCAATGTAGTTATTCGGCGCGAGACGGATAGCCTGTTTCCAGTATTCAGCCGCTTTATCAAATAGGGCTTCAGCTTCGTTGGCATTCCCTTCGGACTTAGCTTTTTCCCCTTGATAATGGTAAATCACCGCAATGTTATTCAAAGCGGAAGGCATTTGTGGGTTTAAGTCCACCGCTTCTTGGTAATAGTTGAGAGCTTTTTCGTGTTCCCCGTTACTGGCGTGAATAATGCCAATATTATAAAGAATATAACTGCGATCGTTGGCATCCTCTTCTAAATTGAGTGCCTCATAATAGTTATCGAGGGCTTCAGCATACTCCCCGTCTGCTTGGGCTGACATACCATCTCTATAATAGACAAAAGCCTCTTTAGCCTTCTTATTAGCGGGCAGAATTTTGAGAATGATATCTGCCATGACAGTAAAGCTTTTATCTATAAAATTATCATTCCGTTGGGTTCTAGGCATAGATTTGACGTTGCAGAGAAAATAGTATCCTTATCCTATCAAAATTTTAGCCAACATCCGAAGAGGTATACTTAACCCTTAACACCACTTCCGGTTTGTGTGGGAATAATATACCGTTGTAAAAACACAAATAAAAGCACCACAGGAACAATAGAAATAATTGATCCAGCAGCAATCAGTCGCCAGTCTAAATCTAACGCGCTGGCTAGTTTAGCCACCCCTAAAGGTAACGTATAGTATTCAGGACGATCTAAGACAATCAAAGGCCATAAAAAGTCACTCCAAGAACCAATAAAGACAAAAATGGCTAACGTGACTAAAGCAGGACGAATGGACGGTAACATAATGTGCCACCAAATGCCCAACTCTGAACACCCATCAATCCTTGCGGCTTCTTCTAACTCCTTGGGAACCCCTTGAAACGCTTGACGCAGGAGAAAAATTCCAAAGGCCGAGGCTAAACTGGGAAAAATCACCCCTAAATAGGTATTACGTAACCCTAACTGTACCGTCAGAATATACAACGGAATCATCACAATTTGAAACGGAATCATGATAGTAGCAATCACCGCAGCAAAAATACTATCTCGTCCCCAAAAATTGAGTCTGGCTAAGGGATAAGCAGCCAAGGAACAAAAAAGTAGGTTTAAACCCACTGTTAACACAGCAATTAAGGTGCTATTCCCCAAATATTTTCCAAACGGATAACTTTTCCAGACAATGAGGAAGTTTTCCCAGGTAGGTTGAGTAGGAAACCAAGTAGTAAAAATATCTTCTGTGGGAGATTTAAACGCCGTACTTAGTAACCACAGTAAGGGAAACAACATGGCGATCGCAATTACACTCAAGAGTAAATAATGGCCAAGACGTTGGACAAAAGATTTTTGGTTGATCATTGAGGAGGGGTAGGGGCAGGTTAAATTGTTCGTAATCTTACCATAGCGTTATTGATAAAGTTGGACATAGCAGAGTCTTAAGCAATGTTACAAAGGCTCAAACCCTTTGTTATTGAACCTTGTGCCTTATTTATCCCCATTTGAGAAAATGATATTTAACAACTTATTAAGCTGTTTTAATGAAAGTAACTAAATAATTCAATTTATAGACAGTAAATAAATATTGTTATAGCTATTATCAAGAAAAATATATTGATGTTGCTTATGATTGCTTTTCTTGTTGTTTTTAATAGTAAAAAATTGCGTTATTTATAGAAGGTTTACTAATAGCTTTACCTTGATTTTTTGAGAAATTAAAATATAAAATAAATCAGCTATCTAAGGGTCTGAACTAAAAGGAAATGCTATAAGGAAAGGACAAGTATTGATGAATTATTAGTTCAAAAATAATGCTAAAACTTAAGCAAATTATTCCTGGGGTGTTGGCATCCCTTAGCTTTGCTGTGATTTCTTCCGTTGAAGCTGCGACAGTAGTTAATCTTGATGACAATAATAATGTTATCAGTATTAATGACCTTGAAATCTGTATTAGTAGTCCTGAAATTTGTGAAAAAACACAAGCAGAACTCGAAGAAAATGAAATTAAAATTATTGACTCTTATAATGTTGCCTTTCTACTAGGTTCATTTAATGATGTTTTTGGTGATCCGACTCAGCCTGATTTTGATCCTTCTTGTGATAATGGTTTATGTTTTTGGGAGGATGCAAATCAAGCCAGTTTACCTATTACAGAAATCAATAAAGCGATTAACAGTCTAAGTCCGGTGCCATCACTCATTGCAGGAGAGTTTACGCCACCTCTTCCCCCTCCTCCCTTTCCTCCTTTAGATAACACAAGAAACTTTTATCGAATTCCCCTGAGTTTTGATGAGGTAGACGGAATTACTTATCATCAAGGTACTAATAATCCTGAACTTGCAGATCCCAACGATCCCGGACCGTGGATTTCAGACGCAGTAGATTTTAATTCAGTCCTCTCTGTTCAACCCTATACTGGATTTGAATTTCTCGGTAGAACAATTATTACACCCCCTAATACCCCTAGGGTTCCGGAACCTTCAAGTTTAATGGGAATTTTCTTTATCAGTGGTTCTGTACTTATGGCAATTAAAAAGAAGAATTAACCTTTTGATGGAGCAGGGGAAGCAGAGGGAGCAGGGGGAGACTGGGAGACTGGGAGACTGGGAGAAATCATTGATAGATATTCCCCCCATCACCCCATCACCCCGTCACCTCGTCATCTTATCCCTTCCCACACTCCCTACACTTCCTTTAAACTGACTAAACTTACTCATTCATGTTTTTATAAGTAGCTACTGCAGAAGGAGAAATACGATTGAGATAACGGAAAATCCAATACTTAAGAACCGTATCTAAAATCACTGGAAAGGTAGCAATAAAGAGGAAGTTAAATTCTTGATTTTCTGGTAAGCCAAAATGACGAGCAATTCCTTCTAGAATTACCTCCCAACCGTGAGGAGAGTGGAACCCCACAAACATATCAGTAAATAAGATAATCAAAAACGCTTTCGCTGGATCACTTAAACCATATAAAATCTCATCTAAGAAAGACTTAAGCACTTCGATTTCTTTGCGACTACTAACAATGACAATAGCAAAAGCACTGACTGAAAATAAATCAGCAAAAACGTTACCGATAGAGTCAATTCCTTGAGCGCGATAAGTTTCAGTTATTTCTTTCGCTTTTTCCTTAACTTTATCTTCGACTTCTTCCTCTGTTAAAGATTCTCTTAAACCAATTAAGCCCTGGAATTTGAGGATTTCTTCATAATGACTTAACTCTTTAAAGGCTTCTTCTTCTAAATCTTTATTGATAAAAACAACTTGCTCATGATTTTGGAAATATTGATTAATAATGGGAGTTAATAAAAAAGTTTTTGTTAATTGGTGGGTTAATAAAGGAACAATAATTAACAATAAAATAAACTTAATAGATAGGGCTGTTCTTAATCGCGATTTTCGATATTTATTGAGAACTTGTTCTTCGCTATCTCCTGATTTTGGATCAATTTCTTGTTTTATTTTATTGAGTGTATTAATAAAGGAGCGAGGTAAAACCCCCGTTTTTTGGGAAGCAGATTCTAAACGACTATTATTGTTTTGGGAAGAGTTATTTTTATCAACATTGTTAGAAGATTTCCCAGTATTTTGCAGCTTTTCTTTATTATCTAATAGTTCACTATCTTCCTCAATTAAAGATTTTTTGGTTAATACTAGAGAAGGATTATCAATTTCTTCTGTTTCTCTAGATTGATATTTAGTAGTTACTTGATCAATAAACTCTAATTTCTCAAAAATAATAGCAGCTGTTGTGGCATTTTTTTGAAATTCTTGTTCAGTTATGATATCTTGAGAAGATTCTTGTAAATTAGAAATATTTAGGAAGAGGCGACTGGTCTTAAACACCCCTAATCCCATATTTATTTTTTGTAAATAACCATTGACTTCTGTTTTAAAATAAGCGATAACACTATCACCATAGTCAGCATTTTCTTTAGATACTTTTTTACCACCAAAGTGATTATCTTCAATTTCCTTTATCTTTAAAGCTGCTTTATAAGCGTTATCTAAGGATCGTTGGGGGGTAGCTGTTAACCAATTAGAAGTCTTTTTAATTAAGGACTTAAATTTCATAATAATTTTGACTTACCTGCAACCAATAAAAAATAAAATCAACAAAGAACCCACAAGAAACCATTACAAAATAATTGTATGTTAACCCATTTAATTGAGGAATGTCCGTGAAGCGAACCTCTCTGTGGATTGAAGGAACCACCCGAACTGGAAAAACAACCACATTAGTCCAAGAATTTTGCCATTGGGTTGACGATAAACGTCAGCACAAAATTGTCTCCTCTGTTCAATCTGTCACCCAAAATCTAGCCTCATCTGTGTTAATTTTCGCCGCTAATGATGATAATCGTCGTGATTTAGCCGATCGCCTTTCTTTAGCTGTCAACGGAAGTTATCCCATTCACTGTAAAACCCCCATAGGATGGATGAGAGACGAAATTAAACTGTTTTGGCCGTTGTTATTCGAGGAACTTTCTTTAAAAGCTCAATTTCCCCTACTTTTACGTCCCGAAACCGAACAATTTCTGGCGACTCAGTTATGGCGATGCCATCGAACTGATGAGAGTAACTCCGACCTTGACCAGTTTTTAGGTACTTTGACGGGAAATAGCGAGTTTCGCTTTGTTCGTCAAACCCTTGATTTGCTTCAGTTAGCGGGTGCGAGTGGGATTATGGTGGAGCATATCCCCTATATTCTAGAACAGGGTTTAGGGGAAGGGGGGTATATTTTAGAACAGTTCAATAATTTAGAAATGACGGAGACTTCTCTTGGTCAATTACGAGGGGATCTCATTTTAAAATGGCAAGAATGGTGTTTAAATCGGGGGTTATTAACCTATGGTTTGATTTATACTCTTTATTGGCGATATTTATTACCCAATTCTCAATATCAACACCATTTAATGACTCGTTATCAGGGAATTTTTGCCGATGATGTGGATGATTATCCAGCGATCGCTAAAGATTTATTTCAACTACTTTTAGATCACGATGCTTTTGGAGTATTTACCTATAATCCGGATGGACAAGTTCGTTTAGGTTTAAATGCTGATCCTCAATATTTATACCAATTATCCTCTCATTGTCAGATACAAGTCTTATCAAACTATCCCCGAATTCAGAGTGATTATGGGGAATTAATTGTACAGTTAGCGACTAATCCTTTATTGGTGGAAACTTTACCGAATTGTTTTACATCTATCCAAACCATTTCTCGGGCTGAATTGTTACGAAAAACGGCTAATTTTATCGTTGAAATTATCAAAAATAAAAAACTTAATCCCGAAGATGTGGCTATTATTGCCCCTGGATTAGACGAAATTGCCCGTTACACCTTTATTGAAATTTTATCGGCTGCTAATATTCCTATTCAACCATTAAATGAACAACGTCCCTTAATTAGTTTTCCTTTAGTTAAAGCCTTATTGACCTTATTAGGATTTATTTATCCAGGTTTAGGAAGATTATTTCGAGGAGATGATATTGCTCAAATGCTTACACTTCTCAGTTATAATTCAATCCCCAAAAAAGCAGCGATTGATCCCGTAAGAGCCGGTTTAATTGCTGATAGTTGTTATGAAGTGAAATTAGAAAATTGCTATTTTCTCCCCATTGAAACCTATCCGCGTTGGGATAGAATTGGTCATGAAGCAACTGAGGCTTATAATCATCTCGTTAATTGGATAAAAGAAACACAAAATCAAGTCCAAAAAGATAAAATTGCGAGTCCGATGAAGGTGTTAGATAAAGCCATTAAAGAATTAATAGAAGTCAACTATCAATTATCTTATCAACAATTATCAGCGTTAAGAGAATTAACAGAAACCACTCAACATTTTTGGGAAATTGATCGCCGTTTAAGACAATATGAAGCTAACCCCAAACCCATCAAAGAAACCTTAATTCAGTTTATTCAACTATTACGACGGGGAACCATTACAGCCAATCCTCGCCCTTTATATTACTTAGGAAAAAAACCGAGTTATGTTACCTTAGCTACTATTTTCCAATATCGCTCTTTAAGACGTCCTCATTCTTGGCAATTTTGGCTAGATATCTCATCGAATTTATGGGAAAAAGGTGGGGCTTCAGTGCTATTTTGTGCGCCTTTATTCCTGCGAGAATGGTCAGGCCGTACTCTAACACCTGAAGATGAATTTGAAGCAGATCAAGCGCGTTTAAAACGTATTTTGAGGGATTTATTGGGTAGAGTGGAGGATAAAGTGATTTTATGTCACAGTGATTTAAGTGTTAAGGGAACAGAACAAACTGGACCTTTGTTAACTTTAGTTAATGGTTCTCAAGAAATAGATTAAAATGAAGTTTATCTTAAATATTCTGTAATCCCATTTGCGATCGCCTTTCTTAAAACCTTTATCTTTCTTGACACTCTCTTTACTGAAATGCTTAACAATTCGGATAAGGATAAAGCAGATTTCTAGTTTCTTTTTGTAATCTTATAATTTCACTATTTAAACTTTCTCTAACTTCATTTTCTGAAGCTGATTGACTATAACCAAAGATTAATTTTAAGTTCGTATCACAATCCTTTTTTTTGTAAATTTTAGATTGAATTAAGTTAAAACCAAATTGTTCAATATTCTTTAATATTAACTGTTCTAAATACCATATTTTACCTTTAACAAGTTCTATAATGTCAGTCATTCCTGAATTACTCAATGCTCTTAAGCATTTCTTATCTCCTGTTAATAAATAATTGTTATTTTCTTGTTGATTAAGATAACAAACATGATTAATTAGCGTTACTTCTCCTGGATGAATTTCATTGTTTTTATCCTGAGTTATTTTACTATAGTTTATTAATTTAGTATAAACATCTAACTCAAAATTACTAAAATTTTTGTCTGAAATTATTTGATAATTTTTAGTTATTTCTAAAGCTTTTTGTATATCATATTTTTCACTATTATTAGCTTTCTTTCTTCTCTTACGTTTAATTGGTTGATCAAACTTATATTTAAAAGTATCAAGAATTTTAAGCTTATTTTCTTCAATATCAAGGGATTGAAGAGTATAATAAAAAAGGTCATAAGTAACAAGTTTAAGAATAATGTCATTATCCAAACAGTAAAAATTACCTGGCAATTTTAAACTCCTAAAGCTCTTTCTAAATATTCATAGTTTTCATCACTAAATCTATCCCAGTCTAACTTATCTGCTAAATATTCATTAATAAGTGTTTGTCCATCTGTTGATACTTCTAGTATATTTAAAGCAGCCATAGCTAGACCAAAACAATTTTTATTATGCCATCCATAGTTAAGGATAACTGCATCTGGTTCGATATTGGGAAGTTTAGGAATGACAAAATTCATGATGTATTGAGCTAAATTTTTAGCATTTTGAAACTTGTTGTTTCCTAAGTAGTTATCATACTTATCTAACAATAATTGAACAGCAAATTGATTAGCTTGTTTTTCTTCATTGTCCTTAGAATCAAATTCAAAACTTTCATCAATTAAAATGCCTTCTCTTAAATGTCCCAATGCTAAATGACCTAATTCATGGGCTAAGTCAAAAGTAAATTTAGTCCTGTGTGTATGGTTTGCGCTTAAAATAATTATGGGACAATCATCTTGCCATTGAATCATTCCTGCAAATTTCTTCATTTTCTTAGGAAACTTATTAAAGTATCCCACTGCTATTCCTTGATTCCAACAGTAATCTAAAAGAGATTCTAAATTAACTGTCTTATGATTACTTAAAATTTCCTCTCTGATAGTTTGAGCATTATTAGGTAAGTTTTTGTATTCAATATTAGTTCCATAGGAAATTAATTCAGCTACTCGACTAGCCAATGTTTGAGCAACATGAGGATGTTCTTTATTTTTACTATTATGCTGTTTAAATTTAGTATGAGGTAAAGGATTAAATTTAACCTCTTCTTCAGGAATTAATAAGGATTTTAAGTCTACATTCAAATTATCAGCTATGTAACCAGCCCCTTCCAAGACAGCAAAAGGTTTATCATTCAGTTCATCATCCCACCAACTGGGTAAACCATATTCTCGGATATATTTTTTATTGAATCCTAATGTAGCCAGTTTGTTATAGAGGGCTGACATAGTAATGGTTTGTGTCATTTTTTTACCCTTCTGTTTGACCAATACGATTTTTCATAAGATAGTATTAACTTACTACAACAATAGTCTTTTGTCACGGAAATTAATATTTTTTTCTCATATTTTATCTTAAATATTCTGTAATCTCATTAGCGATCGCCTTTATTAGAGAGTCTTTGTTACAGGAATATTAAAAAACAATTTTGTAAGGTGGGCAAAGTTTTCTACTTGATGGCTAATCCAAATAAAACTCTTATTTGCCCACCCTACCGTCTTAATCTTTTGTTTATAAACAGTCTCTTAAATCCTTTATCTTTCATCAATTAATTGCTGCTTAATTCATGTTCAACCAGCCAAAAACTTGCGAAACCGTCAGTTCTAAATCTAACTGAGGATAGACAGGAAGAAGTTGATTCTTCTGAGCAAGACTCGGCTGTTGCTGTGGCCGCAAACACAAAATACTCAGATCATCTGGGTCAATGAACCAACCAAGATGACAACCATATTCTAGACAATGAAGAATATTACCCAAGACTTTATTGGGGCGTTGGTCTGGGGAAAGAATTTCAATAGTCCAATCTGGTGCTAAATTAAAATTATCTGGCACACCACCTTCTGGGGTGAATGGTATACGTTCCCATTGAAAAATAGCGATATCCGGAACAATAGAACGACCCCCAAAACTGCATCTTAATTCTGGAAAAGCATAGGCAATTTTAGCGTCTTCTGCAACCTGATTGATGGTGGAACAGAGTTTTCCTTGCAAGCGACTATGACGACCTTTTGGCATGGGTTTTTGAATAATATTTCCGTCGATATATTCACTAGCAGGTTTCGTTTCTGGTAGTTCCAAAAATTCTGCTAATGTTAGTGGTTTAGACCCTGCTTGTACCATTACAATCTCTTAAGATGGTGTGTTTTTGACATTTTATCTTAAATACTCTGTAATCCCATTCGCGATCGCCTCAGCCATTTTCTTGCGATAACTAGCACTACTCAAGTTACGATTATCCGTCCTTCCTGTTACAAACCCCACCTCAACTAAGGCCGCCGGCATCGACGTTTTTCTTAACACATAAAACCGTGCTTTTTTGAGGCCACGATTTCGAGAAACACTCACCCCCCGTAAAATATTACGGTGAATGGTCAAAGCGAGGCCATAACCAGAAGAAAAATAATAAGTTTCCATCCCATTGACCTGAGATTGATTCCCTCCCACCGCATTAGCATGGATACTAACAAACACCTTCGCGTTACTATTTTCAGCCCGTTGTACCCGTCCCCTCAACGATACAAACGAGTCCCCAGAACGGGTCAGAACCACTCTAAAACCCCGTTGTTTTAAAATTCTGGCAACTTCAGCCGAAATAGACAAAACCACCCGTTTTTCCTGTAATCCTCGCAATCCGATGGCCCCGGGATCTCTTCCTCCGTGGCCCGGATCGATCACCACCGTATAACCACTCCCTCCCCCATAAACGGGACTACTAGGCTTAGGTAAGGGGACAATAATGGCGACGGGTTCTTCTTCTGGGGGCAAAGAATAGACGGAATGGGGTTGAAAGTCCGATAACTGCACATACCAACGGTTATCCGCTAAACTGCGGACTTTGACTTCCCAAGGCCGCATGGAATATTGTGGGTCTAATTCCACTACAATACGAGTGGTATAAGGATTAAACTGGCCAACTCTGACCTCTTTGATGTAACCCGTAATTTTATCTTGCGAAATTTTTGGTTTTCCTAAGTTAACTCCAGGTAAATCAATAATGAGACGAGTAGGATTAGCAATCATTGAAGCTTTAGGCCGAACCCCCTCTTCTGTGATGATTTCCACACGATTTTGTCTAACATCAAAGTCCCAATATTCGAGATCATTGGCATCAACTGCAAGTCCTATTGTTTGAGACGTAAGCAGTCCCCAGAAAAGGCTTTTTAGTAGCTTCATGTTTTCATCCTCACCCCACTTGATTGATCTTTTGTCACCTTTAATGACTGATTCTGCAGTGACATGACGATTTTAGCAGGTGAAAGTTAGAATTCTGTTGTTGTCAAGAGATAAAGATTAAAACAAATATAGCAATCAGGTTTCAGTTGTGAGAAAATGACAAAGAGGATTTAACATTGTTAAATCCCTACAGCAGCTTATTGGTAGGGACATAATATTATTATGTCCTCATGGGTTCTCATATATCATTCCTGATTG
>JASJDN010000094.1 GCA_030065205.1 Crocosphaera sp. | reverse complement strand
ACAGGGAACTTAGAAAACACTCTCACTGGTCATGATAATTCAGTGATGGCAGTGACAGTTACCCCTGATGGGAAAAAGGTGATTTCTGGGAGTTGGGACAAAACCCTGAAAATATGGGATTTAGCCACAGGGAACTTAGAAAACACTCTCATGGGTCATAGTGACTCGGTAATAGCAGTAGCAGTGATTCCTGATGGGAAAAAGCTGATTTCTGGGAGTCGGGACAATACCCTGAAAATATGGGATTTAGCCACAGGGAACTTAGAAAACACTCTCATTAGTCATACCCAGTTGGTCAAATCATTAGCAGTGACTCCTGATGGGAAAAAGGTGATTTCTGGGAGTCGGGACAATACCCTGAAAATATGGGATTTAGCCACAGGGAACTTAGAAAACACTCTCACTGGTCATAGGAAGTCGACAGAATCGGTAGCAGTGACTCCTGACGGACAAAAAGTTATTTCTGGTAGTGGGGACAATACCCTGAAAGTTTGGGATTTAGAAACAGAAAATTGTATTGCTACCTTTACTGCTGAAACTGAGATAACTTGCGTTGCTGTGGCACCGGATGGAGTGTCTATTGTTGCGGGGGATAGTTCAGGAAAGGTGCATTTTTTACGATTAATCGGAGGATAGGTTTAACTCAACTAGGATTTTCTCAGTCCGTTCTGAACCGATCGCCTAAAAGTCATTGAAACAAGAATAAGAGACTGTTTCTAAAGAAAAGAGAAAACAGTCTACAAATACTGAAGAGGGTAGGCAAAGAGTTTTCTTTTCTAATTGCCCCCCGATTATAATGATATTCAATTATTTAATCATTAGTCCATTCTTGCGCTGGAATCAAATCCGCAATACAATCCCTCAACAGGAAGTCATTTCTTTCTAATTCGGTTTCGATACAGCACCACTCTCCCGAAGGAAGATACTGACATAAAGTATAGATTCTTTGTTGTCTATCCACCTTACCTTGTTCTACCAGATAGCGGGCTTCATCTTTGATATCCTCGATGGTATACCTTGTCATTAACATAATTCAGTCCCTCCGTAATCGTTAACCCTAAAATACTGTTTAAATTTTGGTTAAATAAATGAGATGTGTAAAAAGAGAATAAATAGACACCACTGAAAGCCAGCCAGTTTCAGGTTACTGGCTAATCTAAACAAATGAAGTATTAACCCCTATTTATATTGTAGCTATTGTAACATTTTATGAGAAATAAAAATATTAAGACTTAATTAAAGTTCAATTAATCCCCACAATCTCCAGAGATACAATAAGTGTCATTGATAATTATCATTAACTATCATTATTATTATCAATGATCTTTTTGGGGTAACTAAAATGGCTTCTTTTGAGAAAGATGCGCTAGAATATCATCGTTCAGGTCGTCCTGGTAAACTAGAAGTGAATGGGACGAAACCCTTTATTACCCAAAGGGATCTTTCTTTAGCTTATACCCCTGGTGTAGCAGAACCTTGTCGGCAAATTCATCAAAATCCTGAACAAGTTTATGATTATACTATTAAAGGAAATTTAGTGGCTGTCGCCACCAATGGTTCGGCGGTTTTAGGGTTAGGAAATATCGGACCATTGGCCGGAAAACCGGTGATGGAAGGGAAAGCAATTTTATTCAAACGGTTTGCAGATATCGATGTTTTTGACCTCGAAATTGATGCTTATGATCCCGATCAATTCATTGCCACTGTTAAAAGTTTAGAACCGACGTTTGGGGGAATTAATTTAGAAGATATTAAAGCCCCGGATAGCTTTTATATCGAAGAAAATTTAAAAAAAGCGATGAACATTCCTGTATTCCATGACGATCAACATGGAACAGCAATTATTACTTCTGCTGCTTTATTAAATGCGTTAAAAGTGGCTAACAAATCCATTGAAACTGTTAAAATTGTTTATTGTGGCGCGGGGGCAGCAGCCATTGCTTGTGCGAAACTTCATTTAACGTTAGGAGTGCGCCCTGAGCATTTAATTATGTGTGATAGAAAAGGGGTTATTTATAAGGGAAGAAAAGAAGATATGAACCCCTATAAAGCCTCATTTGCTTCGACAACAACAGCGAGGACATTAGAAGAAGCGATCAGAGATGCTGATGTGTTTATTGGACTCTCAGTTAAAGGGGCTTTATCGCCCTCAATGTTGCAATCAATGGCGAATAATCCTATTGTTTTTGCTTTAGCTAATCCTGATCCCGAAATTGAATATAATGAAGCCATTAATGTGCGTTCTGATGTCATTATAGCGACAGGAAGATCGGATTATCCCAATCAAGTTAATAATGTTTTGGGGTTTCCTTTTATTTTTCGAGGGGCTTTAGATGTAAGGGCAACAGATATTAATGAAACCATGAAAATTGCTGCAGTTGAAGCTTTAGTTAAACTGGCTCATGAAGAGGTTCCCCACACTGTTTTACGAGCGTATGGACTAAAAAATCTTAGTTTTGGACGAGATTATCTAATTCCTAAACCATTTGATCATCGGGTTTTATTTTGGGTTGCTCCTGCGGTTGCTCAAGCAGCAATGGATACAGGAGTTGCTAAGAAATCTCTTAATTTAGAGGGTTATAAAGAGTCTTTAGAGCAACGGATGGGAATATCAAGGGAGATTATCCGCTATAGTATTCAAAAAGCAAAAACAAATCCGAAGTCAATTGTTTTTCCTGAAGGAGATAATCCCAAAATATTAAGGGCTTGTCAAATTTTAATCGAGGAAGGAATTGCTCAACCTATTTTAATTGGTTCTGTAGATAAAATTAATAAAAAAATACGTGAATTAGGTCTAGATTTAGGCAATATTACTATTATTGATCCTGTGAATTATCAAGAAATTCAACATTATACTGAAACATTATTTATTCTACGTCAACGAAAAGGAATGACCCTAACTCAAGCGAAGCAAAGTGTTCTTGATCCCACTATTTTTGCTTTATTAATGGTGGAATTAGGTCAAGCTGATGCGATGGTTACAGGGGTCAATCAATCTTATCCGACTATTCTCCGTTCAGCGTTACAAATTATCGGCACTAAAACAGAAATCAGTTGCGCTTCTGGGGTGTACTTAATGTTATTTAAACATCGGGTTTATTTCTTTGCAGATACCACTGTGAATATCGAACCCACCGCCGAAATTTTAGCCGATATTGCCATAGAAAGTGCTACTTTAGCAAAAAGATTGGATATTATTCCCCACATTGCGATGCTTTCTTTTTCTAACTTTGGGAGTGTCAAACATCCCTTATGCGATCGCATTAAAAATGCCGTTCAATTAGTAAAAATGAGACAACCGGATTTAATTATTGATGGAGAAATGCAAGCCAATACAGCAGTTAATCCCAGTTTAGTCCAAGAACATTATCCCTTTAGCGACATCAAAGGAAATGCCAATATTTTGATCTTTCCTGATTTACAATCGGGGAATATTGCCTATAAACTACTCCATGAATTGGGAGGTGCAGAAGCCATTGGACCAATTTTATTGGGGATGAAAAAGCCGATTCATATTTTACAAAGAGGCTGTCAAATTAATACCATTGTTAATATGTCTGCTATGGCGGTATTAGATGCTCAAGAATTACAAAATAATGCTTAGAGCAACATATAAAACTATATCTATATTTAATTAAGGGGGATTAATTTTTAGTAAATGTCTTAGCTTTCTAGAGAGTTTTTTTCAAAATGATTAAATATATGAATAAAAAAAGATATTATTGCTTCTATTCTGACTTTTTATCTATCTTTACTTAATAAATACTCTACAGCGCGTTGTAGTTGTTCAGTTCTTTCCCTATCTTTTTGTCTTTCTTCTCGCATTTCTTCTACAAAGCGATCAATTCTTCTATTAGTTGCGACACTAATCTCTGCAAGTTCATTGATATTTTGCTGCATTCGTTGCATATTTTGTTCCATTTTATTCATATTTTGTTCCATTTTTTCCATATTCACTTCAATTCGATCCAATCGAGAAGAACGCCACCACATAATCATTACCTCCAAACTTTTTTACTTTTTAATCATAACATAAAGTAGAATATTGGTTTATAATAGAAAGTATTAGTTCAATTTAGTGTTATTCAAAAACCATGAAAGGTTATATACAAGGACAAAAAGTTATTCTTTTAGAAAATTTACCTGATGATATTCAAGAAGGTGATGAAGTTGAAATTCTTATTCAACCCAAAGCTAAAAATAAATATCCTTTTCCTACATTTAAACTAGGAGTTAAAGACGAATATCTAAATAGAGACAAAATGTATGAACAGGAAAATTAGAGTATTATTAGATACCAATGTTTTAGTGTATGCTCATGATGAATCATCTATATTATAATAATAACATATTCTTATTACTGATTTAAAACCTGTAGGGTGGGCAAAATAAATAACTGTTCAAATTAGATTAAAAAGTTTAAATATTTGCCCACCTTAAAAATAGCTATAACTACACTTTTTGTTGATACTTAAAAGCTGAAACTAAACCCAAAATACCAACAGCTAAAAGGCCAAGATTAGAAGTTGGTTCAGGAACAGTAACTCCTGTGACCGTATCTGATGTATTAATTACAAAATTATTACTTGAACCTTCTGGAAAATCAGGAAAAATACCACGCACATCTATAGTAAACGTTTCCTGTCCTACAGGTGTAATCATCAACTAATAACCAAATGATAAACCAGTGGTTGCAAACGCTTTAATTGACATTATTTTACTCCTATTGATTAAAAAAGAATAATTTTTGTCACATCTATTACTCCTTAAAATAACCAAATTGACTCAAAACAAATTAATTTTTTAGAAAAAATCAAGAATCTTTACCTCAGTTTACTTATAACAATAATCAGGCTCTTTTTATAGCCATTTAACTTGACTAGACTTTATAAAACTATACATATTGTCAAAACCCAATCAGTAAGTCGAAATACATAGGTAAAAATCTATGTATGACCAAGTGTGATTAATTGTCAAGCATCATTCTATTGCTTATTACTGGCAAATTAAGCAATCTTACTCAGGGCATCTATAAAACTTATGTAACTATTTATAAATTTTTTAGGATAAATGATCCCTTATCTGATATGGACGAAAACTAAATGATAAAAAAGGAATCAGAGCATAAACACTCATTAGTTAAATTAATGAGTGTGTCTACAAATTGTAATCAAAAATTCTCGAAGAAAGACGAAAAAGAATGTTAAAAGAGTCTAACTATCGTGATATGATAAGGACTCGAAAAGCACATAAGTGAATAAACGGTTTGCTACAAGCGACTTTGAGCGACCGCATAACTTTCTAAAATTTTCTCTATTACCGGTAGGTCAGGGGAAACCGACTTACAAACTGATAAATGAGAAATTAACGACGCCCATTCATGGAGGAATAACAATATGGCACAGGCCACAAAAGCAGGGTTTAATGCCGGTGTTCAAGACTACCGCTTAACCTATTACACCCCCGACTACACACCGAAAGATACCGATTTATTGGCTTGCTTCCGCATGACCCCCCAACCGGGTGTTCCTCCTGAAGAAGCTGGTGCAGCCGTAGCAGCCGAATCTTCTACTGGAACCTGGACAACGGTTTGGACCGATAACTTAACCGACTTAGATCGTTACAAAGGTCGTTGTTATGACATCGAACCCGTTGCGAACGAAGACAACCAGTATTTCTGTTTCATTGCTTATCCTTTAGACTTATTTGAAGAAGGATCAGTTACCAACGTTCTCACCTCTTTAGTGGGTAACGTGTTCGGGTTCAAAGCTTTACGTGCCTTACGTTTAGAAGATATCCGTTTCCCCGTTGCATTAATCAAAACCTTCCAAGGACCTCCTCACGGTATTACCGTTGAACGGGATAAATTAAACAAATATGGTCGTCCCCTCTTAGGTTGTACCATTAAGCCCAAATTAGGTTTATCCGCTAAGAACTACGGACGTGCGGTTTACGAATGTTTACGGGGTGGATTAGACTTCACCAAAGACGACGAAAACATTAACTCTCAGCCCTTCATGCGTTGGCGCGATCGCTTCTTATTCGTACAAGAAGCCATCGAAAAATCCCAAGCTGAAACCAACGAAGTTAAAGGTCACTACCTCAACGTTACCGCAGCTACCTGCGAAGAAATGATGAAACGGGCTGAATTTGCCAAAGAAATTGGCACCCCCATCATCATGCACGACTTCTTAACCGGTGGTTTTACCGCTAACACCACCTTAGCTAAGTTCTGTCGTGACAACGGCATCTTATTACACATCCACCGTGCCATGCACGCGGTAATTGACCGTCAGAAAAATCATGGTATTCACTTCCGCGTCTTAGCCAAGTGTTTACGTTTATCTGGTGGTGACCACCTCCACTCTGGAACCGTTGTGGGTAAATTAGAAGGGGAAAGAGGCATCACTATGGGGTTTGTTGACCTCATGCGTGAAGACTACGTTGAAGAAGATCGCGATCGCGGTATTTTCTTCACCCAAGACTACGCTTCTATGGCTGGAACCATGCCCGTTGCGTCTGGTGGTATCCACGTATGGCATATGCCCGCCTTAGTGGAAATCTTCGGTGACGACTCTTGCTTACAGTTTGGTGGTGGTACTTTAGGGCACCCCTGGGGTAACGCACCTGGTGCAACCGCTAACCGTGTGGCTCTTGAAGCTTGTATCCAAGCTCGTAACGAAGGTCGTTCCTTATCTGGCGAAGACGGTAACCAAGTTATCCGCGAAGCTTGTAAGTGGAGTCCTGAATTGGCCGCTGCTTGTGAACTCTGGAAAGAAATTAAATTCGAGTTTGAGGCAATGGATACACTCTAATTTTGGGATAATTGTTAGCTTTTAGGGAATATAAACCACTAAAAACTAACAACTGTGTCCGAGGAGGGACAGGTAGGTATCTATGTATCCCAAAAAAATAGCCAATGACACTGCCGAAGTAATACAAAATTACCTGACTTATCAAGCGGTGCGTGTGATTCTTGACCAACTCTCTGAAACCAACCCCAAACAGGCCATATGGCTGAGACAATATACGGCCTCCCAGAATATCCAAAAAGGGGAAACCTTTATTGAGGGGTTAATGGGTGAAGATAAAGAGTTAGTCATGCGTATTCTCAAGGTTCGAGAATATCTAGCCTCAGAGGTGATGGAATTCATGCCTCAAATGGTAAGACACCGCATGAGTCAGGCTAATGTAGAACATCGCCGTCAGCTATTGGAGAGGCTTACCAGTTCTTCCTCAGTGTCCTCAACTGCTGCTGAGTCAGAGAATGATGACTCACCGTCTAATTGTGATTAACTTGAGATAGAAATCAACCAACCATGAAAACATTACCTAAAGAGCGTCGTTACGAAACCCTTTCCTATTTACCCCCTTTAACCGACCAACAAATCGTTAAACAGATCCAAAATGTATTGGATCAAGGTATGATTCCTGGGATTGAATTTGAAGAAGATCCCCAACCTCAGACTCACTTCTGGACTATGTGGAAGTTACCTATGTTTGGTAATGTTTCTGCTCAACAAGTTTTAGCAGAAATACGGGAATGTCGTTCTGAGTATCCTAATGCTTATATTCGTGTGATCGGTTTTGACAACATCAAACAGTGTCAAACCATGAGTTTCATCGTTCATAAGCCTAATAACCGCGCATTTTAAGTTGTTTTAGAGAACTTTGAGCGGTAATTTTGAAATTTTGAGCCTACCTACAATCACTGTAGGTAGGCATTATTGCTTAATTCGTCTTATTAATTTACCCTTCATTATTTAATCTTATTCAATGACAAATGGCTTTTTTGTTGTCAGCGATCGCCAACTATAAGCGATCGCTCTCTATCCTCATGGTTTGATTTTTTTTGAGAAAGACGGAAATGTTTTTTTCCTCCTCTCCCCATTTTTCCGAAAACGGGGTCTTAATGCCTATGTTATCCTAATAATGTTAAGTTAAGTAACAATCATTAATTGTTTGATCACTCCACTATGGCTGTTTCTCCTAACCCACAGTTTAAGCAATCTGTCAAGCATTCAAAAAGCAATGATAGGGTATTGATTCTGAAACTGATACCTTATGTTCGTCGTACTCCTCGCTTATTATTATTATCTGTAAGCTTATTATTCCCCTTATCTATTGCAGGGGCAATACAACCTTTGATTATTGGACAGGCAGTTTCTTTATTGCGTCAAGAAGGGAGTTGGGGCTTTTTAGAAAAGTTATCTTTAGAACAAGGATTGCAATTTTTAATTATTGTATTATTAATCACCATTATTATTCGTTTAGTTTGTACTGCTTCTCAGGGGTTTATTGTTCAAAAATTAGGACAAAATATCACGGCAGCCATTAGAGAAGATTTATTTACTCACGTTACTTCCCTAGGAACCAGTTTTTTTAATCGAACACCTGTCGGACGTTTAATTACTCGTTTAACCAGTGATGTTGAGGCGTTAGGAGATGTTTTTGCCAGTGGAGCAATTGGGGTAGTTAGTGATACTTTTTATATCCTTTTTATCGTTGTTACCATGTTCACGGTTCAGCCAACTTTAGCCTTGATGTTGTTATTAATGATGCTTCCCATTACAGGATTAATTATATATTTTCAGGGACAATATCGTAAAGCTAACTATAAATCCAGGGAAAAATTATCAGAGCTAAATTCCATGTTGCAGGAAAATTTAGCAGGGATTAATGTAGTTCAGTTATTTAGACGAGAACAGTTTAATAGTGAATTATTTCGGGTGATTAATAGTGAGTATCGTCAGGCAACTGATAAAACTATTTTTCATGATTCGGCGGTTTCGGCTACCTTAGAATGGATTAGTTTAGTGGCCATTGCTGCTGTTCTTTGGTTGGGAGGAATTTATATTATTAATGATACGATTACGTTCGGGACTTTATCGGCATTTATTTTATATGCTCAACGTCTCTTTAACCCTTTACGTCAATTTGCGGATAAATTCACCATGTTTCAAGCTGGTTTTACGGCGATTGAACGAATTACAGAATTAATGAAAGAGCCGATAGAAATCAAAGAAAGTGATAAAAATATTCAATTTCTAGACAGTCGAAAATACCAAGATAAAATAGGAGAAATTTGTTTTGATCATGTTTGGTTTGGTTACAAACCTGATGAGTTTGTTCTGAAAGACTTAAATTTTGTCATTTTTCCAGGGGAAAAAGTGGCCTTAGTTGGTCCAACCGGTGCCGGGAAAAGTTCGATTATTCGTCTTCTTTCCCGTTTATATGAACCCACAAAAGGAAGAATTCTCATTGATGGTGTTGATATCAGAGATATTTCTAAGAAGGAATTAAGGAAATATGTGGGGATGATTTTACAAGAGAGTTTTCTCTTTGCAGGAGATGTCAAACGCAATATTACTTTAGGAGAAAATTATTCCTTAAAAGAGGTAGAAAACGCAGCTAAATTAACTAATGTTCATCATTTAATTGAACAGCTTCCCCAAGGTTATTATACTCAATTAAGGGAAAGAGGAACTAATTTATCGGGGGGTCAAAAACAACTATTGGCTTTTGCGCGAGTCGCTATTCGTAACCCTCATATTTTAGTGTTAGATGAAGCAACTGCTAGTTTAGATGTCCAAACCGAAGCCTTAATTCAAGAAGCGTTACAGAAGCTATTAATTGAGAGAACCGCCGTAATTATTGCCCATCGTTTATCAACGATTCGCGATGTGGATAGAATTTTTGTCCTTAAAGAAGGCAGCATTATTGAATCCGGTACTCATCAACAGTTGCTTGAGAAAAAAGGCTTATATCATAATTTATATCAACTACAAATGATGGGACATGAGGAAATTAAATAGTAGAAAACAGTGAATTTAATTTTATTATTTGTGCATACTTGCGATTAATTCTTGAAACTCTTTTCCAGAATAGTTAGGGCTTAAATCTTTGGGTTTGATTTGAGTATTTATCTTAAATTGATTATAGATAATGCTTAATCTAGGAACTAAAATATAAAGGGCTAATTTTAACTTCAAGCTTAAGGGTTTATTTCGCTTTTTTTTCAATAAACTTAAAGCAAAGAAAAGTTTATTTTGATGATTCTTTAAAAAATGACTGGAATCAAAAGGTAACTTGTTTATATTGAATTTATTTAAACAGTCTAGATTAAAAATAGGTACAGCATTAGTTTCAACTTTATTACAAACGTTACTATCATGAACAACTTGTAACCATAGGGGTTCAGAAACAACATTATAAATATTGATATTCTTTTTATATAATTGGGGTAAAAAATGATGAGGAACATCAAGACAACTCACAATTTCTTCATCAATCTTTTTGCATAAAGTATGAAAAGGACTAGAATAATATTCTCTCATAAATAAACCTTGCTCACTAATAATATAACCCATCAGCAAATTAATAAAATACATTTCTTCTGTTTTTAAATTATTTTGAATGATTTGAATAAAATCTTCTGAAACAGCATCATCATTATCTAAATTGGTGGTTACTAAATATTCAGTTGCAGGTTTTAGTTCTTGTTTAATGACTTTTTTGGTTTCTTGATAAATATTAATATAGTATGGGGTAAAATTAGCTGATTTTGCTATGTTTTCAATCTTCTTTTTACATTCACTTGGGGTATCAATATCAAAAAAAACGAACCAGGAAAAGTTAGAAGACGATTGATTTTTAACCGAGGGAACTGTGATAGATTCAAATAAAGATAATCGAGGTTCAAGATAGTCTAAAGAATTTCTCTTATTTTCTGGATCTATGCCTCGATTAACATTGAAACAAGTTAATAAATAATGCTCAAAATTTTTATTCATTGTACTCATTTTAAATAGTTCATGAGCCGCATTATAACATATATATGGATCAAAAATTAAAATTTACTAAAAATCATTTTTTACCCTCTCAAGATATAATCTTTTAAGGATCATTTTTTCCAATTAAATCAATAACAGCATTAATTAAAGTATCATCGTGAAAACTACTTTTTGTTAAATAATAATCTGCCCCCGCTTCTAACCCTTGCAAACGATCTTCTTCTCGATCTTTATAAGAAACAATAATCACAGGGGTTGATTTTAATTGGGGATTACTTTTAATATTATGGACTAATTTAATACCATTCATACGGGGCATATCAATATCACTAATAACTAAGTCATAATTACCAACACGAACTGCATTCCATCCCTCCATCCCATCAACCGCTACATCGACGTTATACCCTCTATTTTCTAACAATTTCCTCTCCATTTCTCGTACTGTAATTGAATCATCAACCACTAAAATATTTTTACTCGATTTCTGCCAATTCGTTTCTTCTTTAGTTTTCACGTGATTGATAGAAATATTGGCTAAAATCTTATCAAGAGAACGAACTAAATCCAAAACATCAATAATTAAAATGGGTGAACCATCTTCTAATAACGCAGCCCCAGTAATATCTTGAACCTTACCCAAGCGAGGATCTAAAGGACGAACCACTAAACTTTTTTCCCCTAAAAACCGATCAATAACCAATCCATAACGATTCATTTGATCGCTGACAACAATAACAGATAAAGGTTCCGTTGGGGTAGAATTTGACACTAATTCTAACACCTGTTCCGCTCGAACTAAACCAATATTTTGATTATTTAACGTAAAATATTGTCGATTCTCAACCGAATAAATCTCTTCAAATTTAAGGTTTAAAATTTGATCAATACGAGATAAAGGAAAAGCATAAGGTTCTCCGGCAATTTCCACTAATAAGGTACGAATCACCGACAAAGTTAACGGAAGTTGGAAATGGAAATTCATTCCCTTTCCTGGTTTAGAAATAGCCTGAAGGTTACCCCCAACTTCTTGAACCATCGTTTTCGCAATATTTAAACCCACACCCCGCCCCGAAATTTCAGTTACTTGATTAGCCGTTGAAAAGTTGGGTAAAAAGATAAATTCCATCAACTCCGCCTCATTGAGTTGCCGAGACATTTCTTGGGTCACTAATCCTTTTTTAACAATAGATTCCCGTAATTTCTCTAATTCAATACCTTTACCATCATCAGAAATAGTAATGGATAACATTCCGAAACGATGGGCTGCCTCTAAACGAATAGTTCCTTCTGGGGGTTTTCCTTTGGCGACTCGTTCATCAGGAAATTCAATCCCATGATCAATACCATTACGTAAAATTTGGGTTAAAGGGGCTTCTAATTTCCTTAAAATATCCCGATCAACCATCGTTAATTTACCGACAATTTCTAGTTTCACTCGCTTATTTAATTGTCTGGCTAAATCCCTAACCATCCGAGGAAAACTACTCACCCCTTCTTCAAACGGACGCATATGAGTGGCAATCACTTCTCGATATAAACGATCCGATAAATTAAAAGAACGATAACTAAACTGTTCTAAAGCATTCAAGCGATCGTTGAGAATTGCTCGACATTCCCGTTCTTTATGAACCATGTCAGTAAAATAGCCTTCTGCTTCTTTTGACAAAGGCATTTGGGTTAAACTGACTTGTAATTGTTCTAATAATTGTGATAATTCTAATTGACTTTTTTTTAACTGTAAAAAAGACTCGGATAAGGGAACTAAAGCTGTCGCTTCTACTAAAGATTCCCCCGCTAAACCCATCAGACGGTTTAAATTGTCGGTGGTGACTCGGACAAAGCGATCTTTGGAACTTCCCATTCCTGGGGTAGCCCCCAAAGAGCTAGTGGGCATTAAATCCTCTTGATCGTTTGGAAAACTATCTGAGGTTAATGCTTTGACTTCTTTGATGGGTTCTTGCTCTTCATCTACCCAAGCTATGACTTGATCGGTTTGGGATGATGGGGTTTCAAGGGTTGACTCCTCGGTGAGATTAGAAGTCCCTTTGGTGTCATGATTAAAAATAACGGTCTCCTCATCATCTTCCGGAAAGACATCATCTAGGGATAAATCAAACTCAGGCAACGTATCATCGTCTATTGCCTCATCATCATCTTCTGCTATGTCAGAAACCGTAACCTTGGGTTCTGTCGGAGCCGTGATCTCTGGTGTTTCAGTCGGCTCTTGAGTGGCAACAGAGGGAGATGACGGGGGTTCGGGTGGCGGAGGATTCATAATTGAGGCGATCGCCTCAACAATTTTCTGGGCGTTTGTTTCTTGTTCGGTTAACCAAGTGTTAAAGTTATCCTGCTCTACTTCGCCGATGGATTGTAAAAAATCCACCCCTTGCAAGAGAAAATCGATATGATTAGGGCTTAAGATAATGGTTCGCTCCATCGCTGCCATAAAACAGTCTTCCATGACGTGGGCAATTTTCACCGCCGGCTCAATTTGGACAATTCTGGCCGCCCCTTTAATGGAATGGGAAGCCCGCATTAAGGCTTCTAACAAGGAGATAGACCCTTTGGCATCCGAAGCGTCTTGTAGTTGGCTTTCTAGGGTGAGAAGGTGATCGTTGAGCAATTCTCCTTGGGTTTCTACTTCCAAGCTAAATAAGTCCAACATGGAAAAATCACTCAGATCCATTTGCTCGTTCACTGCTGACCTCCTAAAACTGCTTTGAAAAACCTGTTAACCATGCGCCTACTCTCTTCTACTGTTCCCGATCATCAACATAAATTTATAAATAGTTGCAAATTGTTACAAATAATGTTGGTTCATTGAAAGATGACAAAATTCCCACTGCAATGAGACAATAGAACCGCTAAAGTTAGGAAAAATCAATGTTTAAGTCTCTAAGAATTCTTGTCGTTACTATAATTAGTTTAACCCTATTTAGTTGCTCTGTCGGCCTAGGTGGTTTACAAAGTTATGTCGATGCAACCGATGGTTATCAGTTTCTTTATCCTAATGGTTGGGTTGGCGTAGATGTCAAGCAGTCTTCTCAAGGGGTAGACGTTATTTTTCGGGATCTCATTGAAGAAAGTGAAAACTTAAGCGTCATTGTTAGTCAGGTGGATGAAGAAAAAACCTTAACCGAATTAGGCACCCCAACAGAAGTAGGATATTATTTATTAAAACAAATGAATAATGAGGCAGAAAATGGTCGTAAGGTAGATTTAATTAATGCTGAATTACGAAAAGTAGAAGGAAAAACTTATTATAATTTAGAATATGAAGTCACCTTGTCCAATCAACAAAAACGCCATAATCTTGCTAGTATCGCTGTGAGTCGTGGTAAACTTTTCACGTTTAATTTATCTACGCTAGAAAACCGTTGGGATAAAGTTAAAAATTTGTTTGAAACTTCAGTTAATTCTTTTTCCGTTTATTAATTGGTTTGATAACAAGAGACTGTTGAACAACAAAATCTGAAGATAGTAAGGTGGGCAAAGTTTTCTATACTTACGAGTCGTTTAGATAAATCTCTAATTTGCCCACCCTACACAACGGGTTTTTAATGTTCCTCTAACCAATACTCTCTAATCTATATAATCTAAAATATATTTTGTTTATTGTATGTAAAAACCGTTAAGCCATGAAGTCTTCTCCTCCCTTTGTTCTTGCTTCTGCTTCCCCTGCACGTCTCAAACTACTCAAAACTGTAGGTATCCATCCGATTGTTTGTTCTAGTAATTTTGATGAATCTCAAATTACCGAAACTAACCCTCTTAAATTAGTGCAAATCCTAGCACAATGTAAAGCAGAAGTTGTGGCTCAAAAATACGAAAATTGTTTAGTATTAGGCTGTGATTCTGTTTTAGCTATTGATAATAAGATTTATGGTAAACCTGATTCCTCAGAACAAGCGATCGCCCGTTGGCAAATGATGAGAAATAATCAAGGCTTATTATACACAGGTCATGCTCTTTTAGATGGAAAAAAACAAAAAATGTTACTCTCTTGTGGTGTTACAAAAGTCTATTTTGCTAATATTGATGATCAGACGATTGAGGCATATGTTAACACAGGCGAACCCCTCAAATGTGCCGGTAGTTTTGCCTTAGAAGGAAAGGGAAGTGCCTTTATTGAAAAAATTGAAGGGTGTCATAGTAATGTAATTGGTTTGAGTTTACCTTTGTTACGAGAAATGTTACAAAAATTAGATTATTCGATTCAAAGTTTTTGGTAATCTGATAAAATTGATACTGTTGACAAGTAAGGACTATTTGTCATTTCTGATAAACAACTAATCTATCATCAACTATGACATCAAGTGAATCTGTTTCTCCTAATAAGATAGAAGAAAAAACAACTTCTTTAGTGGGTATGCGTCGAGCTTTAAAGGTATTAGAATACATTTGTTTAGATTCTTTTGCTGCTAGTGTTATTATTACTTTAGTTGTAAAAAATAAGCAACTATTTATAACTTTAGATGCAGTCTTTTTAGCAGGATTTATTTTTTTATTGCTCTTCAATTCCCAATATTTTTCCGCCAAAGATAGAGCAGAAAAAGAGAGTAAGTACGAGAAACTTCTAGGAAGTCCAGAATTATCAAATGCTCGGTTACAATTAGAACGAGAAAATGCCTTACGGTATTGTCAAAAATTGGTATCCGACTATAGTTCAACGCGAAATAATGCCAGAAACTTTTATTATTTCTTACAAATTTCCACTATCATTTTTTCTGGAGTTACCCCAGTATTAGTTTTAGTTGATAAGCTAGATACTGGTCCAGCATGGTTGAATTGGCTGCCAGTTGTTTTACCAGCATTAGCTTCTATTTTTGCTAGTTTTTCCACTTCTTTTCCCTTAGAAACTCGTTGGAAAGAATCCAATAAAGTTGTTGAAAATTTAGAAGCTGAACAGGAAAAATTTAGCCTAAGAATTACCAAATTAGATATGGAATCCATAAAAACTCAAGAAGGAGGAAAAAAACAACAGAAAACAAACGAACAGATACAAGAACTAGAAAAGCAAGCGATCGCTGCCTTTATAAATCGGGTCAACGATATTCATTTAAACCAAGTTCAATCAGAGGTTGAGAAAATCAAAGAACCCGATGATAATCAATCCCCTGGAGAGGGAAAAACAACTTAAAATAAAGGGGATTTTAAAGTTCTAGTTGCTACTGAATTAATCAAGTCTCAGTCATTTATTGATCAACATTGAAGGAGTTATAAATATGACCACTGATACCCAACTTTCTCCCGAACAATATCAGCAAAAAATGCAACGACGGAAAGAAATTCAAGCGCAACGTCTTGCAGAAGCATCCCAGGAAAAAGGACTAATTATTGTTAATACGGGGAATGGTAAAGGAAAAACTACCGCAGCGTTAGGAATGGTCATGCGATCGCTAGGCCATGGGTTTAAAGTAGCTATTATTCAGTTTATCAAAGGAGCTTGGGAACCCGCAGAAAAAGCAGTTTTAAGTCAATGGGAAAATCAACTGGAATTTTTAGCGATGGGGGAAGGGTTTACCTGGGAAACACAAGATCGAGAAAGGGATATTTCAAAAGCACAACAAGCTTGGAAAAAAGCCGTTTCTTATATCAATAATTCTGACTATCACTTAGTCTTATTAGATGAAGTCAATGTCGCCTTAAAATTAGGCTATTTAGAAGCAGAAACTGTCGTTAAAACCCTCAAAGAAAAACCAGAATCAACCCATGTTATCTTAACAGGAAGAGGCGCACCCTCAGAATTAATTGAAGTTGCTGATCTCGTAACAGAAATGAAATTAATTAAACATCCTTTTAAAGAACAAGGGATCAAAGCGCAACCCGGCATTGAATTTTAAGAACTTGATTTATTTTTAAAATCCAGATACAATAGTAAATTGTGAGTTTTTGCAAAGGCCATGAATGTACAAGAGATTATCAAGGATATAGAATCGGAATATATCAAGACGGACTTACCCACCATTCATGTTGGGGACACGATTCGAGTTGGGGTACGGATTCGAGAAGGAGGAAAAGAACGGGTTCAACCCTACGAAGGGACTGTTATTGCCATGCGTAATGGTGGTATCAGCGAAACCATTACCGTGCGGAAAACCTTCCAAGGGGTAGGGGTAGAACGGGTATTTCTCCTCCATTCTCCTCGTATTGCTGAGATTAAAATCATTCGTCGCGGTAAAGTTCGTCGGGCCAAACTATATTATCTACGCGATCGCGTTGGTAAAGCCACCCGCATCCGTCAACGTTTTGATCGTCCTGTTTAACGTAACTGCAAAAATAGCGCATCCAAACCACAAAAAAGGCTCGAACTGCGCTATAATAATTAAGGCTTAGATCATAGTCCTTGACTATGACTCCTATCATGCGCTCTTAGTTCAGTTGGTAGAACGCAGGTCTCCAAAACCTGATGTCGGGGGTTCAAGTCCTCCAGGGCGCGTCTTAAGCAACCCGTTTAGGTTATGATAAAAACATGATTTTACCTAGACAAAGATCATGAAAATTTTGGTGTTGAACGCGGGATCGAGCAGTCAAAAAAGTTGTCTCTATAGTATAGAAGAAAATACATTACCGCAGCATTCTCCTGAACCGATATGGACAGGAAATATTGATTGGACTGTGGCAAAAAATGAAGGGATTTTAACAGTAAAAGCCAATGAAATTAAACAAGAAATAACCTTAGATATTGCCGATAAAGCTGCAGCCATTCCCACAATGCTGAACACTTTAATTACAGGAAAAACAAAAGTGATCAAGCAATTAAGTGAGATTAATGTAGTAGGTCATCGAGTGGTTCATGGGGGAATAAAATATACTGAAGCAACTAAAATAACCCCCGAAGTTAAAGCAAAAATTTCTGAATTGATCCCCTTAGCCCCTAATCATAATCCTGCTCATATTGAAGGAATAGAAGCCATCGAACAAGCGTTAGGTGATGTGCTGCAAGTGGCCATGTTTGATACCGCATTTCATCAAACCATTCCTTTAGAAAATGCGGCTTATCCCTTACCCTTTGAGTGGTTAGAAAAAGGAATCCGTCGTTATGGATTTCATGGAATTAGCCATGAATATTGTGTTAAACGGGCAGCAGAAATATTAAATCAACCCTTATCTTCCCTAAAATTAATTAACTGTCATTTGGGCAATGGCTGCTCTTTAACCGCTATTAAAGACGGAAAAAGTTGCGATACCACGATGGGATTTACTCCCTTAGAAGGACTCATGATGGGAACCCGGAGCGGTTCAGTTGATCCCGCTATTTTAATTTATTTAATGGGAGAATATGACTTAACTCCCGAAAACTTAAATACCCTCTTAAATAAAGAATCGGGTTTAAAAGGAGTGTCAGGGATTTCTGCTGACGTTCGGGCTATTTTAGAGGGAATGAAAGCCCATAATTTTCGCGCTCAATTAGCCTTCGATATGTATATTCATCGTTTGCGATCGCAGATGGGTGCTATGTTAGCCGTCTTAGGGGGATTAGATGCTTTAATCTTCACCGCAGGAGTGGGAGAAAATGCAGCCTTAGTGCGGGAAAAAGCCTGTGAAGGCTGGGAATTTTTAGGACTGAAATTAGACAAAACGAAAAATGAATCCTTTCCTGTAGATGAAGATATCGCCACAAAAGACTCATCGGTAAGAATTTTAGTCATTCATACCGAAGAAGATTGGGCGATCGCACAACAATGTTGGCAACTCGTCACTGACAATTGATTATAAATACCTATCAATTCTTTACATTCTGACAAACTGTGTTACCATCTTGGATGATTGACTCATTAACTAAACTGTGCAGAGGCGAGACAATCAAAGTCGGTGGAGGAGTTTACAGGAGCGACCCTAAAAATGTCAGAGACACAACAACCCCTAACATCCCAACGAAACACCTTTGATCCCATTCGTATTGGTGTGATTGGAGTGGGTAATATGGGACAACATCATAGCCGAATTCTCAGCTTACTCAAAGATGTGGAATTAGTCGGCGTATCTGATGTAAATGTCGAACGTGGGATCGATATTGCCAGTAAGTATCGAGTCCGTTTTTTTGAAAATTATCAGGATCTCTTACCCCATGTAGACGCAGTATGTATTGCCGTTCCCACTCGCTTACATCACTCCGTCGGGATGGACTGTTTACGGGCGGGGGTTCACACCCTAATTGAAAAGCCCATCGCTGCCAGTATTGCCGAAGCTGAATCTTTAGTTAATGCGGCTGCCAGTTCTAACGGTATCTTACAAGTGGGTCATATCGAACGGTTTAACCCTGCTTTCCAGGAACTCAGTAAAGTCTTAAAAACCGAGGAAGTTTTAGCCTTAGAAGCCCATCGCATGAGTCCTTATTCCCAACGGGCGAATGATGTTTCTGTGGTTTTGGATTTAATGATCCATGATATCGACTTACTACTAGAATTAGTGGGATCACCAGTGGTGAAATTAACGGCCAGTGGTAGCTGTGCCTCCAATTCTGGTCATCTTGATTACGTAACGGCTACTTTAGGCTTTGCCAATGGTATTGTCGCCACTTTAACCGCCAGTAAAGTAACCCATCGAAAAATCCGCCGTTTAGCCGCCCATTGCAAAAATTGTCTAACGGAAGCAGATTTTCTCAACAACGATATTCTCATTCATCGACAAACCACAGCTAACTATAGCACCGACTACGGACAGGTGTTATACCGTCAAGATGGATTAATCGAAAAAGTACACACCACTAAAATTGAGCCTCTGCACGCAGAATTAGAACATTTTGTCCATTGTGTTAGAGGAGGAGATCAACCCTCTGTGGGGGGAACTCAGGCATTAAAGGCGCTACGTTTAGCCAGTTTGATCGAGCAGATGGCCTTAGACGGTAAAGTTTGGCAGAATTCTGACCTAAGTTATCAATATCTGAACCCTTCTCAAATCACTGTTTCTTAACCAATGAGAGACAAATAAAAAAGGCGATCGTAGCGATCGCTTTTTTTGATATAAAAATTAGACTGAGCAAACGCTTTAAACCGTTGCTAACTCAGGTTGAGGGCGTTTGCTGTTGCGAATTCCCTCAACGGCCTCTGCATAGTCAGGTGCTTTAAACACAGCCGATCCAGCTACAATAGCATTCGCCCCTGCTTCTAACACTTGCCAGGTGTTACCCGGCTTAAGTCCACCATCCACTTCAATCCAGGGATCAAGTCCTTTTTCATCGCACATTTGACGCAATGTGCGGATTTTAGCTACCATTTCAGGAATAAAGCTTTGTCCACCGAAACCGGGGTTAACACTCATAATTAAGACTAAATCACACAATTCTAAAACATATTCAATCAAATCTAAGGGAGTAGAAGGATTGAGGACGACCCCTGCTTGTTTGCCTAATTCGCGGATTTGTCCTAGGGTGCGATGTAAGTGAGGGGAAGCGTTGTGTTCTGCATGAACGGAGATAATATCGGCCCCTGCTTTAGCAAAGTCAGCCACATATTTTTCAGGTTCAACGATCATTAAATGAACATCAAGGGGCTTTTGTGTGTAGGGACGAATGGCATCAACGATTAATGGACCAATGGTGATGTTAGGCACAAAACGACCGTCCATGACATCAACATGAATCCAGTCTGCGCCGGCTTTATCCACTGCTTCGATTTCTGCACCTAAACGACTAAAATCAGCCGAAAGGATGGAAGGGGAGATGACAGTGGATTTGGTGGATTGAGTCATAATAATAGTGTTTCTCTGTCGGATTGCTTATGATGACAATATTAACAAAGTCTTTAGATTAGTGTAAAATATTTTCTCTTTTTTTACCACCACAAAGGGAGGCGCGAAGCCTCCCTTTTTTTGTCGCTAATTCTCCTTATGTCTACGATAAGCTCCGATCAGTTCCTTGAA
>JASJDN010000093.1 GCA_030065205.1 Crocosphaera sp. | reverse complement strand
CTCACCTCCAATAACCAAAACATCCATTGCGCGCTGAAAGGCGGAACGCCAGCCGAGGACGCCGTCAGCGTCAATTGTCTTGCGGGCCTCTATGTCCCGGCGCGGTACTTGGTGGCATTGCGCGCAACTAAGATTGCAGGTGAAGCCGAAGTTGAAGTAGAAGCGAAGCGGCGTCGCGGTCACCCGTTCCACACCCGCTTGGTACTCCTGCATCGCGAGTTTGTGGTTTTCTCGTTGCGCCTGCGTCGCGAGAAGGGCGGTGTCTTGAAATATCTCAGCGCAATAGAACGCGTCAGGCGGACGGCGGTCGAAATAATAGCAGTTCGAACACCCTGTTTTCTCTGGGACATCCCCGGAGCCGTTGTTTATCCGTCGGATCCTGCGAATTGACTCGCTATTCCATATTTTGTCCAACGGCAGGGCGGGATTTGTCCAACCGTCGGTTTGACCGGTATAGAAGCAGCATGTCGCAACCTGATCGTCCTGCGGCAGGATGTTCAATTCAAACCAAGGTGCGTTGCATTCACCTTTAAGGGGCACGTTCGTTCTCCGATGCGACGGCTAAGACGAAAATGAGCGACGGTGAAGTACTGCGAAATTCTTGAAACATATGATGAATCGAAACTGTAGGGAAACTCATGATTTGCCCGTAGTATCGTTGCTTGATCCATAATCGACCCTGGGCGGCCTAGACCGATGCTCCGAATTCGGATCATTATGCTGATCCGTCTCTTTCGTGGCGTGAAAATTGATTGGCGGATAAGGACTGGGAAAATTTATTACCGATTGATGTCGCAGATCGGCTCATTCCTGATAGGTGGTGTAAATGGCGCGCGTCCTTCTCACTCAACCCTGGCTATATCATGATGAAGGTCGGGATGACTATGATTTATGGAATGAGTGGAGGAATGGCCCGTATTCGCTGATTCTGCTTGCCACAAACCTGCGGCGGGCCGGACACGAGGTGCTGGTTGTCGACCTGCATCGGGATCTGATCTTGCATAAAGGCGACCTAGACCGTTTGTTGGAAGAATTCCGGACCAAGATCGTCGATTTTCGTCCGGATATGCTGGGCGTAAGTTTTTTCTCTATTCACTGGTTCGAGGTCCGGCGGTTGGTCGCCGAAGCGCGGAAGACATGCGAAATCGCTTCGATTGCGTGCACATTCATCGCCGGCGGAATTCATGCTACGACCGCGTCGGCAGACACGATTGAAAATCTAGGCTTCGACATATCTTTCTTGGGTGAAGCGGATATTGGCCTGATCCGGTTGGCAAATGGCGAACGCCCGGATGACGTGCCTGGCGCCTATACGACGTCCAATCCGACGACCAGACACGGTCAATCGATCAAAAGCCTCGATGATCTGCCTTTTGCTGACTGGAGTTTCGTTGATTACAAATTCTACGCGCATCCAACTTATATTCGTCTCAAGGTTCGCTCGACGACTAGTATAGATATGATTATGGGTCGGGGGTGCGTCTACAAATGCGCCTTTTGCGCCTACTACGCTCTTTCTCCCACACGGTTCTATTCAGCGGAATATCTACTGGAAAATGCAAAATACTTGTTGAACGAGTTCGGTATTCGCGGCGTCTATTTCACAGACAGCACAATCGGCAACAACAGGCGTCTCATCGAAGAATTCAGCGAGGGCATGATCCGCAGCGGTCTTTCTGATCAGATGGAATGGTACGCGAATATCCGTCCGAACCAAGTAACGCGTCCGCTTCTAGAATTGATGTGGCGGAGCGGTTGTCGATACCTCTTTTATGGTATGGAGTCTGGAAGCCAGCGGGTTCTAGACCTGATGGTTAAGGGCATGAAGTTGGAATCCAGCTACCGTGCAGCAGAAATGCACAGAGATATGCGGTTCCCGTATAACGCGAGCTTCATTTTTGGATATCCTGGGGAGACCGAATCCGAGATGCGCAGCACGATTGAGATGATCAAGACCATTAAAGCGCCCAGTATTGGCGTGAATTGGTATGTCCCGCTTCCGGGAACACCGGACTACGATAGTCTGCGAGCTAAGGGAAGGATCACTCATGATGACCCGGCCGAATGGCGCTGGATCAGCGAAGTAAACCAGATGAAATCCTTCAGCGACGTTGAGGAGTCGAGGTTTCGGAAGCTCTTCGCGGAAGCTCAGGATGCGGCGTATAGTTGGGTTCCTCGTGAGAACGGTTCATTCTGGACCGATGCGTTTGTTTAACGCCCCAACCGCGGTATTGCTGGTAGAGGCATTTTGATTGGCGGAAATCAAGTCTTTTAGGGCTGAAATCTGGTGAGGAAATCACCGACCGAAAACACTATCGCGTTGGCGCTTCACTATCGAACGCGGCGAAGCAAGCGTTCGATCATTTCTGGCTGTTCTTGCCGCCCTAATGAAAAACAATAACCTTCATAGCGTTGGTCAGCGAGCGCCTGATCCAACGGATAACGGACAATCACCATATAGCGCCGGGGCTTCAGGAAAACGGGTAGTTATGGTCTAAGCGCGCGACCGAGGACGAATTCTGAGCGCCAAGGTCTGTTCTTCTAAATCGCTGTCAATTGCGCTAGGCGCAGGCGGTGTCCGTGTCGCCTCTGAGGTCGATCAGGATTGAGAATGGATCGAAATGTTGAGACAAGGAGGTCAATCAGAGAGCCGCGCCCGCTGTTTTGCCGGCATAAAGGTCCGTCATCAGGCGAATGGCTGTTGGTTGTGCCTTTCATATTTCGATATGGGGTCGATTTTTTTTCAGGGGTGCATTTTCAACGGGAAGCAACCGTCACTAAGAGCCTCCACAAGATCATACAATCGTTTTCAAGGTTGCGTATTCGTGTTGGCGAGACGTTGCTCCCGCAAGACCCAGGCTATTTGGAAGCATTCCTGGAAAAAGAGAGTGCGCGCGGCGGTCTCTCCGTCCGACGGAACGAATGGCCCTGTCGGCGCTAAACTGTACGTTTTCTCGTCAGGCCGTTGGCGTTCAAGAGCGGCTTGTACAAACAGATCGATAACTGAGGAGCGCCCTGCCAACGCCTTCCCATTCTCCCATTGCTCCAGCGCGGTCGGATCGTCTCCAACCGCATAGGCTGCTAGTCCGAAGAAAGCGATTGGATAGACGTCCTTCAAACTTGATTCCACTGAGCGATATAGCGCAAGCGCTTGGTTGGGATCGCCTGCCAATAAGGTTGAAGCGGCTTGTGGTTGGGTGAATCGCGCTACGTCGCCCTCCGCCAATCCCGCTTGTTCGAAACACTGGCGCGCACGCTCGAACTTGCGCTGACTGAAGGCTGCGATCCCCAGCAGTTCAAGAGCTCGCGCCGTTTTAGGATCGACCTGCGACAACCGATCTGCAACGATCAGGAACGGATTTGTGGTGGGGTCCGCCTGAAGCAACGATAGATCGTCTGACTCCAGGTCGACCTCAAAAATGTGAACAGCCCAGCGAGTCAGGTTTTCCTCGTTCGGAAAACGTCGGGCCAAGGATTCGAAGACCTGCTCGACTAAATGTTCTTTTCCCAGCGACTTCAAGACCGCGACAAATTCCTGAAGCGCCAGTTCGTCGAGCACTTCTAATTCGAGATGGCTTGCGGCTTCCGTACGGACTAAATCTCGGAGAGCTTTCAACCATCGGAACGCACGCTCGCCGTCTGGCGCACATCGCAAATTTTCAAGGGTGTCAGGGGTGGTATCGAGTAAAAGAGCACACATTCGATAGACCGCCCGACGCAGAAACGCGACGAACAGGCTGCGGGCTTCATCTATTCGACCAATTGCGGCGACGCAAAGAGTATGACGGATCTGATGTGCTGCCTTGTAGAAACTTCCTTTTAGCATCCCGGCGGCTGACACGCCTACAGCCTGTTTTTCGGTCTCAGCGAATACGGTCTCGCATCGAAGCAATACAGCGACCAAAGCGGCGTCGTTGTCCATTGCTTCGTCTTTCCAATCACCTGTTATTGCTGTTTCGAGCAGATGGCATAGTTCAAGAAACGCCAAGGCCAAAGCAGACACCGCCTTTTTTGACTCCTGTCGAAACGCATTCGCCTCGTCGGCGACGGCGAATTGCTCTAGGGCTCGCGACAAATACGCCGAGCCGAGATTGGATTCCAAGGAAAAGGAAATCTCATCCGCCCGGGTGGGCTTTGCGCCTGCTACCATCGCGCCGGAGCCAAGGTTCAACACCTGAAACGGCCGCTGTCCCGCTGCGTCTTTGGGCGAATGCAGCGAAAGCAGCAAAGACTCCAGGCCGGTCTTCATGTGCAACATGGTTTCGTTGGTTTTGACGAAACCGCCGAAATTCCCCTCTGTCCGTAAGATCATATTGGCTGAGGCCGCGCCGCGCCAAAGGAGGTTTTCAAGTTTCTTGTCCAGTGATCCAGCGGTAACCGCGTCATCGTTATAGAAGGTTCCCGTTGCATGGCTCTGCGCCGCACCATCGGCGACAGCCGGTGCGCCGAAATCGACGCCCGCCAACAAGAGCCGCCGGCAACCCATGGCGTGGGCCAGCGCTACTGCGGAATTCGTCACTGAATGGCCTGAACCCAGGAATTGATGGGCTTGTACCGATAAAGCGCCGATTGACGCTAGACCGTCCCGTAAAAAATAGACCACATGTTTGAATGGGTCGGCTACGCCCGAAACAACCGTCGTGGACGCAAACAATGTAATATCGGAGAGGTCGAACTCCCGAGCCGTTAGCTGAATGACCGAGGCGACAGGGGAGACATTTTCAAGTTCGCAGTGGATATGGGGTGTAATACCGTGCGTAAGTAGAACGCGCAGCGCAGAGCCGCAACTCATGACGAGAAGGTGATCGCGTTTCTCCTTGATGAAAGGAATGAGACCGTCGAGGGAAGGGCCGCTACCGACAATCAGCGCTGGTGGTGCGATGGATTCCTCGTCGCTGCGTTTCGCAGAGGCCAAATAGGTGACCTTCTGGTTCAGCGCGGCGCAGTGGTTTTTAACATGCTGCAGTTCGTCCTCAAGCCAACCATTGTAGGCGACAAGCAGTCTCGATCTTTTTTCAAACGCCGACGCCAGTTCATTCGCCATCGGGTGGAACCGATTGGCGAAAAGCAGTGTCCCTTCAAGCACCGGAAAAACGGTTTCACGCAGAGTTTCGATGGCGGCCTGGGCGGAGATGTCAGCTTCGCCGCCGACGATGAAATGAAACCGTGGATCGACATGTTTGTGCGCTGTGCCGATCGCCCGCCAATCCAAGACTCCGAAGGAAAGCTCCAGAAGTTCGATGATTGGTTCGATGATTACAATGTGTCGGCTTGGCGATGAACGCTGCAAATGCTCCAGTTCAATTCCCATTCCGAGCCCGAACATAACAATAGCATGGTGGTCCGGCGGCTTGGCTGTAACTGTTTCTGACGGATCGAGACGAAAAAGAGAACGGCTTATAACGCTGGTCAGCTTTTCGTCGTGGAGCGGAAGCACGTCCGGAAAATGCACGCGGGTCGGCCTCGCCGCAAATTCCGCAACCAGTTGGCGCGCCGCTGTGTGGGCCCCTGGGTCGGGATACAGTCGATTGCCGGAGGCGTCGACGACGTTTATGTCGCCGGGCTCGCCGGCGCGTGTTACCTGTATCGTCTGAAAGGGCTGGCCTGCTTCCGATGGAGCGACCAGGGCTTGACGCAGCGCCGGCCGAAAATGATCGTCCAGGAATGCGACATTCCTCTTGTACAATGCCGGTGAAAACATAACCCTGACGGCTCAATCCATCCCTGGCGGCGAAACCCGATTGGCGCCATTTCCATACCGCATAGCCTTGAAAAGAAACAGGGTGTTGGCGGACGGGTCGGTTGCCTGGGAGCTTGATCTTAACAGCGATTCTATTGGAGTTTTCAACCAATATGCCATTGCATCAGCCGAAGGGGCGTCCGGTTCTGGCGCCGCAGATCGCTCATCTACCGGCGCTTGAGGCCGATCCCGCGACATTGATCGACGTGGGCGCATCTGGTGGTATCGCGAATTTCTGGGATGTATTCCAACCGTCCTTTCGCGCTTGGGGGTTCGATATTCTATTGGCTGAGGTCGCGCGTCTGAACAGTCTGAGTTCGGACCGCGTGAGTTACCATGCGGCGCGCATGGGCGCCGGCAAAGATGGCGAGAAGAATGGGTTTCCTGTCGGCGCCGAGATCGAGGTTGCGCCTTATGTGAATCCATTTGCGCGATCGAGCGCTCAGCGCCATTACGATGTTACGCAGACCGATTATCGCAAGGAACTCTACAATCGAGGCGATGAGGTGCAGGAAGCCGAGCGAGATCTGACGATCGATGCATTCTGCGAGGAGAATGGCGTCGATCGCGTCGACTTCATCAAGATTGATACGGACGGTCATGATATGGAGGTGCTTCAAGGCGCGAGCGAAACGATCGATTCTGGCGTATTGGCGCTGTTTGTCGAATGCAATTTCCATGGGCATGCAAACGCTCGGTACAATCTATTTACTAATGTCGATCTTTTCCTGCGGCCTCGCGGCTTTTCCCTATTCGATATTGACGTGTGGCGTTATTCGCGTGCGGATCTTCCTAGACGCTACATAATTGACGATTTCCCTGCCGCCACGGAGCGCGGTCAAGCGGTGTGGTGTGACGCCCTCTTTGTCCGCGATGTGGCCGCTCCTGGCTATGAGGATCATGTCGAGCACGAGTACAGCGCGGCTGCGCTTCTGAAACTATGCGCCTTATTGGAGATTTTTCACATGGAGGATTGCGCGGTTGAGATACTGACACTGTTCGCCGACAGAATCCGCGAACAGGCCGGGGTCGATCCGCAAGAATTGGCGGCCACCTTGATGAAATCTGTATATCAGATGGATTTGTCATATGACGAGTTCCAGAGCCGGTTCGATCGTCAATTACGGTCCAAGTCGAACGAGGGGCTCGCATGACCTGATGCGCTCACCGCTGAGTGCATCACATCGTCTTCCAGCGGGCCGACGCCCAACTCCAAGAGCTTCGGCGTCGCAGCGGCTCGAGTTCCTTAACTTACGGCTCTTGCCTGATGCGCCTGGCCTAAGCCTCCGCCATGATAATCCACTGCGCCTAAGGTCGCGCAAGTTGATAGAAGCCGCCAGAAGTCGAAAACATGCACCTTTTCCCGCCGTTCCGCCAAGTAGCTTGCGCAACGGTCGGCCAGGGTTTTATCCGCCAACGCCAGAACGATTGCCCGCGCTGATAGGCAAGCTTTGCGAAGATCTTGGACACAGTTCAGGTCGTCGAGTTCATGGGGAGCGATCGCGCCCGATCCGCCGCTAACCAAATCGTCGTACACAAACACAGTGCGGTCGGACCTTCGTAGCGACTGTGCAATGGAAATGGCTTGAGAGGCCTCTATGACAGCTGCGCCTGGTTTGTAAGAGAGACCTAAAATGAGAATGGTGTCGCCAGGTTGGGTCTCTTTGAGTATGGCGCATGTGTGCCTCGTTGCCTGACGATCGTTGATTTCATCGACCCGCGAGGCCAGCGTTGGGCTTCCCGTCATTGATTGCGCGACGCGGTCGAACGCACGGTTGTCTCGAGGAAAGCAGGGCCCACCGTAACCCAATCCACTGGAGAGATATTTTCTGCCGATTCGGCTATCGGCGCCGATCGCCGCGCTTACGGCGTCTACGTCGCCGCCAGGTAACGCTTCACACATTTCGCCGAGTACGTTTGCGAATGAAATCTTCATCGTTACAAAGGCGTTGACAGCTACTTTTGATAGTTCTGCATTGGTGAAAGACATGCGATGCACATATGGCTTATTCTCCCAACAGAGAGAAAGAATTTCCAGTAGGGCGTCTCCAGCCGCCTTGTCCGATTCCCCGATCAACACCATGTCCGGGTTGCGCATGTCATGGATCACAGATCCAAGAGCAATAAATTCTGGATTGTAGCAAAGCTTTAAAGTTCCCCCGATTTCCATTTCTGCTGCTTTGGCAAGCGCTGGCGCGATTTCCAGATCCATCGCTTGCGGCATGACTGTGCTACAAATAACGACCAGGTGAGGCTTGGCGGTTTTGTGTAGGGCGGCGCCGATAGTTTCGCACGCTTCGCGAACGTATTTGCATATGAAGCCGCCGTCGGGGCCGCTGGGCGTTGGGACGACAACAAAAGATGCAATACTACCAACCACTGCATCTTCGGCGCGCTCGACCATGGTTATTCGCGATCGATTCTGTGTGATCAGGTCTTGAAGTCCGGTCTCGTGAACTGGGGCGCGACCTTCCGTGACCGTTTTTCGAACGACCGCCGAGGAATCGAACCCCAGCACCTCGTGTCCAGCAGCCGCGAGTACGGCCGCAAGTGGAGCGCCCAATTTGCCCATACCAATGACGCTGACAGCACTCATGTGTTAACTCTTTCGGCGGTCTGATTTGATCGGGTGGGAATGTCGGAGGGGCGCCGCTTGGTCGCGCCCGCATAGACAAAGGGAGCGGGTATCCCTATGACGTAATGGTGTAACGTGCTAATATAGTATCGAGAGTTCGAGTGTTGGTAAATAGGGTATGACGGGGCTTCTGTTTTTTACCGCGCCGAAGGCTTTTTACGGCCATGCCAACGAGTTGCAGCTTAACGCCTTTCGATCATGGCGGCTGCTTGATCTCCCGGTTCTCGTTCTTGGGAATGATCCTGGCGTTGCGGAGGCTGCTCGCCGATTCGGGTTTCATCATCAGCCCGAGCTGAAATGTGATGATGACGGAGTGCCTCTTGTCAGCGATGTGTTCGCCGCCGCGCAGCAGTTTCGAGACGAGCAGGTCTATGTTTACCTGAATGCTGACATTATTTTGACGCTAGCCATGTCCATGGCGATCGATGGCGCGGCCAAGATCATGAGCGATATGAGCCAAGAGAACCATTTTCTTCTTACGGCGCAGCGCATGACAATTGCCGCAAATGGACTGGTCAACGCACCCGATTCGGACTTTTTAAGTATGGTGGAACAGCGGGTCTCTGAAGACGGCGCCTGGGATGGCCTCGAGGCAATCGATCTGTTCGCGTTCTCCAAGGGGCTATTCGACAATGTGCCGGACTTTTCTATTGGGCGGACCGCTTGGGACAATTGGCTATTGTGGAAGGCTAGGGCGCGCGAAGCGCCCGTTGTGGACCTAAGCGCTGCAGGTTTCCTTGTTCACCAGTTTCACAGTTATCATGGGACGGGCGGATGGGACGCGGTTTGGGCTGGTGATGCGACTGCTCGCAACATCATTCTAGCGGACGAGAAACGCATGGGACTAGATGTTGCGCGGACGCATTTTTGGGATGGCGAACAAGTTTTACCGAAACAGCAGTTCCGATCCGCTTCGGTGCAGGCGCGTAGCGTTGGCATTGCGCGAAGATTAGCTTTGACGGCGCGTTTTGTTGAAGATGCATTGACTAAAGGAGATGAGGGTCTGCCAGATATCTTGGGGGCTTTTCAGATTTGCTTGCAGATGTCGGATCGCTACTATTCCCTGAACCCCGCATCATTAGAGACGATTAGTGGTGAAGCTGTCTTGGCGACAGCGCGACTGGCGCTTCAGGCCGAAGCCCCGCAAACTACACGGCTGAACGCAATAGAGGATTTGATGGCGACACCATTGATCTCTTTTCTGGAGCAGAAGGTCTTGGTGGATAATCGCCCGTTGGTTCTATGGGGGGGAGGCGGTTTCGCTCGACGTCTGATCCGGTTGCTAGGGCGGCGAGGGTTCGATCAGTATTCAATAGTCGAGTCAGAGAATAAAAATGTAAACGGATCGCTGCTTGGTAGGCAGGTCGTATCCACTGAATCGCTTGTGCCGAGGATAGACTCTATACCTCGTCCTTTCGTTGTTATTGCAACCACAGAATGGCGAAACGTTAAAGAGCGTTTGGACAGTATGGATTTCAAGTTAGGCATTGATTTTGCTGGATGATCTGTACGGTCGCGGCTCTTAGGAAATCGCCGTCTCTATCAATTCGGCCTAGACCATGAGCCAATTGGGAAGCGCATGAGAGGAATACAGGTTGACGTATGGATTTGAGAAAGACGGATCGCTCGGTACGATTGTAGTAGCGGGCGGTGGTGGGTTTATCGGTGGACACCTGGTGGCGCGGCTGCGCGCGCTTGGTTTCACAAATCTGCGCTCTGTTGACGTTAAACCGCTCTGCGAATGGCGCCAGGTGTTTGCGGATGTCGACAATATGGTCTTGGACTTAAAAGAAATTGATTTATGCCGACGCGCGCTCAATGACGCTTCTATAGTCTTTAACTTTGCCGCTGATATGGGAGGCATGGGCTTTATTGAGAATAACAAGGCTCTTTGTATGTTGTCGGTGTTGATTAACACGCACTTGTTGCAGGCTTCTCAAGAGCTGAGAGTCAAACGTTTCTTTTTCGCCTCTTCTGCATGCGTCTATGCGGCCAGTAAGCAGGACAAGCCGGCGAGTATTGGCTTGCGGGAAGAAGATGCGTATCCGGCCGAACCCGAAGACGGTTACGGCTGGGAGAAACTATTTAGCGAACGAATGTGCCGGCATTTTATGGAAGACTTCGGACTCCAGACGCGCATTGCACGGTTCCACAACGTTTATGGTCCCAACGGCGCTTTCAAAGGGGGGCGGGAAAAGGCGCCCGCAGCGATTTGCCGGAAGGTCGCTACTGCCCTAGTTGCTGGCGACCGAACAATTGAGGTTTGGGGGGATGGTGAACAAACGCGGTCGTTCCTCTACATCGATGACGCCATCGAGGGCACGCTGACCCTAATGGGGTCTGATGTATCTGAGCCTCTCAATATCGGGAGCGAGCGGATGGTCTCCATCAACGGACTGGTAGACATCGTGGAGTCCATCGCTGGGACAAAGTTGGTGCGCCAGTATAAGCTCGACGCGCCAATGGGGGTGCGCGGCCGCAACAGCGACAATCGGATGGTTCGCTCGCGTCTTGGCTGGAACCCTGAGATCGCGCTTGAGGACGGGTTGAGAAAGACGTTCGAGTGGGTCTCCGACGAAGTCAGTCGGCCGGCGACGACGTTCGGCGGGGCTGAAGATCTAGAGCGCCCGCGCTCGGCGCAAACCGCTTGATCGGTTCTGGACCTTTCTGGAAGGGCGCGCAATGACCCCGAAGTCGCGCCAATCTACCCTCGCTATTGTTCAAGCCCGAATGGGATCAAGCCGACTGCCTGGAAAGGTGATGGCCTCGGTTGGCGGGCGGCCGCTTATCGACTGGCACATCGATAGGCTCGCTATGGCCACATCAGTCGATCAACTGGTCGTCGCCACTAGCACCAATCCCGCGGACGATCCGCTCGCAGAGCATTTAGCGGCACGCGGTGTCGCCGTGTTTCGGGGATCCGAAGAGAATGTTCTGGATCGCTTCGCCGAGTGTGCCGCACACTACAAGACTGAGATTGTCACCCGAACAACAGCGGATTGTCCGTTGATCGATCCCATGCTCTACGACGCGCTCGTCGAGACATTCCTTCAGCGCCGCTCGGACCAGCACATCGGCGCTATCTCTTTGACCCATGCGCCGCGCGGTTTTGATGTCGAAATTTTCACCAACCAAGCGCTACAACAGGCTGGCCGCGAGGCGTCGGACCCGTATGACCGCGAACATGTCACGCCGTTTCTCTATCGACAGGCGGATCGAATTCACCCGATCCTATATCTACCGCCGATCGACGCCGCGCAGTTTCGGTTGTGTGTCGATGAGCAGCGCGACCTCGACCTGATAGCCGCGCTGTATCAAGCGATGGGCTCTGACCTTTTCCGCGCCACGGCGCAGGAGATCGTCGCGACGCTAGAAGCCCGGCCGGATATTGCTGAAATAAATCGTTATGTCTTACAAAAGACACATGCAGATAGCAGTGCGAAGTGATGGGCGCGCCTGAGAGCGACAAGTCCCCAGCACGTTGGATCTCTGAAGATCTCGACGTCAGCGACGCGGACGCGTTCGTCGAGGCGGTCGCCGAACGGCTGCTGGCGGATGGCGTTCCGGTCGGGCGTTTCGCGATCCTCCTGCGTTCCCAACACCCGACCCTGATGGGACGCACCTTTCTTTGGCGCAAGGGGGAGGGCGTCACGCTGACAACGGTGCCCGAACAGACGCGGGCGGAAGAACGTTTCCTTTCAAGCGCCGTTTACACGGTCTTTGAGCGCGGCGAAACGATCCGTCGGCGGCTTTGCGACGGCGAAGGGATCGAGGAATTCGGCCTGTTGAAGGAATTGGCGGAGGAGGGCGCCACCGACTATTTGACCTATCCGATTCCATTCATCGGCGGCGAGCGCCAGGCCGTAACCTGGACTTGCTTCGAGCCGGGCGGTTTCAGTGAAGCCGACATTGCGGTACTGCTCTCGCTTCAGGCGCCGATTGCACGGATGGCCGAGATTTGCACCCTGCGCCACACGATGGAGAGCCTGCTGAACACCTATGTCGGACCTGGCGCCGGCGCGCGGATCTTGGCCGGGCGGCATCACCTCGGCGACAGTGATACGATTGAGGCGGTCGTCTGTTTCTGCGACCTGCGCGGTTCGGTGCGGCTGGCCGAGCAGTATGGCGGCGAGCGGTTCCTGCAGGAGTTGAACGCGTTCTACAGCCTGACGGCCCAGCCGGTTCAGGCGGCGGGTGGTGAGATCTTGCGCTTTATCGGCGACGCGTTCCTGGCGATTTTCCCCTTCAACGCCTTCGGCGGCCCCGCCAAAGCCTGTGAGGCGGCGATGAGCGGGGCGACCCTGGCGCTCGCGCGCATGGAAGAGGCGAACGCGGCGCGGCGCGCACGGGGAGAGCCCGTCTTTCGATGCGGATTCGGTCTGCATGTCGGGTCGGTGCTCTACGGCAATATCGGCACTCCGGATCGCTTGGAGTTTACGGTAATCGGTTCGGCCGCGAACGAAACCGCGCGGATCGAAGGACTGTCCCGCGACCTCGACGAGCCGATCCTGGTCTCTGACCGCTTCGCGGGTCTGCTGGACCGCGACTGGCGCGACCTCGGCGAGCACGCGCTCAAGAACGTCACAAGACCAGTCCAAATCTACGCTCCTAAACGTGATTAGGCGGCCGCGGCCGCGCTGAACAGCAAGTCTTTTGACGTTTTCGTCGGCCCCGTCGGTACGTCGGCGAGGCCCAGTTCCTCCGTGTCTGTCGAAATCAGCACCTTACCCAGGCTCATGTTCTCGGCGTAGAGCCTCGGCGCCGACGCGCCTTCTATCAAGGGTACGACCTGCGCGACGCGGGTTTCGGCGAAACCGCCTTGGAGCGCGGCGTGGATTTCCCGCGTCAGCATGACCTGGCGCAGAAAGCTCTTTTCGGCCGACCATTGCGTCAGCCAGAACCCGCGGACTGAAAGCCCCTTAAAGATGATCGTCGCAGGGTCGATGGCGGGCTTTTCGTCGGACAAGCCGCCATAAATCAGGATCTCACCGTCGGGTCGCAGCGCTTCGGCCAGCCGGGACGTCATCTCGCCTCCCACGGCGTCGAAGGCCAGCCGACAATCAAGCTGCGCGCATCGTTCGCCGAGCGCGGCGTCGAAATTGTCCATATCTGTCGCCAACACGTGCTGAACGCCTTCCTCGCGCAGCGTCGCCGCCTGCTCTGAGCGGCGGACAACGTTGATGATTGTCACGCCTTTTTCTTTTCCGCGCGCCCGGATCATCCGGCCGAGCGCTCCCCCGGCGGCGGTTGAGACCGCGGACCGGCGGCCGGCGCGCGCGGCTTCCTCCACGAACGCGATCGCAGTCAGCGGGTTGACGAAGCTCATCGCGCCAGGCCCGGCGGATATCGTCGACGGTAAGGGCACGCAGCGCTTGGCGGATACAACGGCGTATTCCTGCCAGAGCCCGTCCCGTTCCGGAGCGCAGGCGACGAGTTTTCCCTTGATGGACCGGCCCAGGAACCCGCCGCCCGAAGCGACCACACGGCCTGACCCTTCTAGACCGGGAACAAAAGGAAATGGTCGTTTCTGACCGTAGTCGCCGCGCATCATCAAGAGATCCGACGGATTGATCGGGGACGCCGCCACACGAACTAAGACTTCGCCAGGACCTGGGCTGGGCGTGGGAATCCTTCGAAGTTCGAGCGGCGCGCCGGGGGCCGGGACAATAAGGGCGTTCATCATCTCGGGAAGGGTGTCGATGGACATTTCATACTCCTTGGTTGTGGCGTGATGTGTTGGCGTGCGCTGTGAGAGAGAAGGGAGAGTTGGCGCGATATCACTGCTAAATGTTTCCGCTGGAGATATTTACAGGCGACCCCTTGCGAAGTCCAACAAAAAAATTTACATTGGAAATATGGAGTGCTTAACAATTTGAAACAAAACAGAAAAAATTATCATCACGGCGATCTAAAGACGGCTCTCGTTGAAGCGGGACTTGCTGAACTTGAGGAGAAGGGTTTGGAATCCTTATCCCTTCGTTCGATCGCCGCGCGTGTTGGGGTTAGCCACACAGCGCCCAAAAACCATTTTGACGGATTGCGCGGGCTGCTGACCGCGATCGCAACAGTTGGCTTTCAGCGCCACGCTGCCGAGATGTTGCGCGGGGTTGAAGATCACCCGCCTGGGGAGGCGCGTCGTGATGCGGCATGCAATGGATATCTGAGATTTGCGCTCGAGAATCCGGAACTCTTCAAGCTTATGTTCTCGAGCACCCTGTACGACTCAGACGACCCGGACCTAAAGCGCGCGTCGTCGGAGAGCTATGGTGTGTTGCGGGGCGTGGCTGACGGGCTCGATTGGGACAAGGCCGGCGCCCCTGGCGGCCCGTTGCGCACCGAATGGATGTTGTGGAGCCTGGTCCACGGCTACGCCACGCTCCTGATCGAGGGAAAGATCCGCCGCAAGGACAATGGACACCCCCTGTTCCAGATGGATGAGATCATGCCCGGTTTCGGGTACCGGCCTAATTCCTAGGGACTGAGTCCAAACACGGAACCTATTGCGTTCGCCTATTGTGCGGTGCAGCATGCGTTCATGTCGCCGTCTTCGCCAACGCTTCTGAAGATCGCTGTCGTTGAACCGGATCGCGACCGGGCGACGATGATTGTCGACGGTTTGCGCGAGGCGGGTGATTTCGAACTCTCAGTCATCGGCGATGTTACGGGGCTCGCGCGCCAAGTCGCCGCTTTCAATCCGGACCTGGTTCTTGTCGATCTTGAGAACCCAAGCCGGGATATTCTGGAAGGGTTGGCGCATGCATCGACCCCTATGGAGCGGCCGGTCGCCATATTCGTGGATCGAAGCGACGACGAGTTGACTAAATCGGCGATTGAGGCGGGCGTCAGCGCTTACGTGGTCGCCGGACTTCAGAAAGACCGGATCAAGCCGGTCATCGACGCGGCGATCGCCCGATTTCAGATGTTCAGCCGGATTCGCAAGGAACTCGACGCGACGAAAGCGGCTTTGGCGGAGCGGAAGCTGATCGACCGGGCGAAAGGGCTGGTGATGTCAGCCCGCGGTTTATCGGAAGAAGAGGCCTACGCGCTGCTGCGCAAAACGGCCATGGACCAAGGGAAAAAGATGTCCGAAGTCGCTGAGGCCCTCGTCACGGCGGCGGATTTGCTGAAATGAGCCTGCGACGAATCGATTGCGGCTTCATACCGCTCGTTGACAGCGCGCCGCTCGTCATCGCGCGTGAATTGGGCTTCGCGACGGAGGAGGGGATCGAACTCGCCCTTCATAAGGAGCCTTCTTGGTCTTCGCTGCGCGACAAGCTGGTGATGGGGCGTCTGGACGCGGCCCATTTGCTCGCCCCGGTGCCCCTGGCGATGTCGATGGGACTCGGCGGAATGCCAGCGCCCTTGGACGCGCTTTCTATACTCTCGATAAATGGAACGGTGATTGGGGTGTCGCCGGCGCTCGCACAAAAAATGCGGGACGCCGGTCTGGAAGCCGACCTCACCGATGCAAATGCGGTCGGAAAGGCGCTGATTTCTCAGGCGCAACTGCCATTGACGGTCGGGGTGCCGTTTCCGTTCTCGATGCATGCGGAGCTGCTTTACTACTGGCTGGGCGCATTGGGCCTGCAAGCGCCGCAGCAGTTGAACGTGCGTACGGTGCCGCCGCCCTTGATGGCGGACGCGATTGCGGCGGGCGAGATCGACGCGTTTTGTGTCGGCGAACCCTGGGGGTCCCTTGCGGCGCAACGGGGAGTCGCAGAGCTGGTGTTGCCGGGCTGTGCGATATGGCGATTCGCGCCTGAGAAGGTCCTGTCGGTCCGGCGCGGCTGGGCGGAGCGCGAAGTGGAGGCGACCGCCGCCCTGATGCGGAGTGTTTGGCGCGCGGCGAAATGGCTTGTGGATCCGTCGCATCAGATGGCGGCGGCGGAAATCGTCGCCTCCGAACCCTATTTGAACATCGCGCCGGAAGCTGTGGAGCGGACGTTGGGGCAATCCGTTGTGGTTGATCGGTCGGGCTTGGTTCGAACAGTACCCGGATTGATCGAGTTCTTTGACTGCGCCGCGACATTTCCCTGGCGCAGCCAGGCCGCCTGGATCGCCGTTCGATTGGCGACGCGCCTCGGGGCCGATCGCGGGGACGCGCTCTCGGTCGCGCGAACTTGCTTTAGAGCGGACTTGTATCGCGATCACATGAAAGGGCTTGGGGCCGCCTTGCCGAGCGCTTCGGAGAAGCTGGAAGGCGGCCTGTCGGAACGCATCGCCGTCGCCGCCGTGCAAGGAGAAATGCACCTTGGCCCGGATCGTTTCTTCGACGGAAACGTCTTTGACCCGACCGTCTAAGGGCCGCGCCGGCGACGCAAGCGTCCCGGTTTAAACCGGCGCCGCAAAGCGTCGGATTCTGCGCCCCGGTTGCGCCGCTCAAAAAAACCTCTTGATGTTGCGTCGCACAATGGTATTGTCCCGTCACTCCGGGCAAAGGCGTCCGGCCCTAAATATTCTCTCCATGCGGAGAGAAATGAGCAAAGCCGCTCTAGCAGACGCGACACGAGTCGCCCGCCCTGCTGAGCGGTTTTTTTGTTTCATTTTTTTTCAAGGGCCCGACGACACGCTCGAACGGGCCGAGCGAAGGAGTTGTGATGACGAACTTCAAGAGCCTGGTTGCAGGTCTCGCTCTCGGTTTGGTTTCTACGGCCGCGCATGCCGAGTTCCTGGACCTGGAGAAAGACGAACTAAAATTCGGTTTCATCAAACTGACGGATATGGCCCCGTTGGCGGTCGCCTATGAAAAGGGGTACTTCGAAGACGAAGGGCTTTTCGTCACGTTGGAGCCGCAAGCGAACTGGAAAGTGCTGCTGGACGGCGTGATTGACGGCCAGTTGGACGGCGCACACATGTTGGCGGGTCAACCGCTGGCGGCGACGATCGGCTTCGGCACGGAAGCCCATATCATCACCCCGTTCTCCATGGACTTGAACGGCAACGGCATCACCGTCTCCAACGAAGTCTGGGAGATGATGAAGCAGAATATCCCGCATGAAGACGGCAAGCCGGTTCACCCGATTTCCGCTTCGGCGTTGAAGCCCGTCGTGGAAGCGTTCCAAGACCGCGGCGAGGCCTTCAAGATGGGCATGGTGTTTCCGGTCTCGACCCACAATTACGAGCTGCGCTATTGGCTCGCCGCCGGCGGCTTGAAGCCCGGCTATTACAGCGAAGAGAATATCACCGGCCAGATCGACGCGGATGTTCTGCTCAGCGTCACGCCGCCGCCGCAAATGCCGGCGACGCTTGAGGCCGGGACCATCCACGGCTATTGCGTGGGCGAGCCCTGGAACCAGCAAGCCGTTTTCAAAGGGATCGGCGTTCCGGTCATCACCGACTACCAAATCTGGAAAAACAATCCGGAGAAAGTGTTCGGAATCACCGCGAAATTCGCTGAAGAAAATCCGAACACCACCCTGGCGCTGACGAAGGCGCTTATTCGCGCCGCCCAATGGTTGGACGAAAACAACAACGCCAACCGCCCCGAGGCGGTCGAGATTCTGTCTCGTTCCGAATATGTCGGGGCCGACTATGATGTCATCGCCAACTCGATGACCGGCACGTTCGAGTTCGAGAAAGGCGACAAGCGCGATATCCCGGACTTCAACGTCTTCTTCCGGTATTTTGCTACTTATCCCTACTATTCCGATGCGGTCTGGTATCTGACGCAGATGCGCCGCTGGGGCCAGATCGCCGAAGCGAAACCGGATAGCTGGTACGACGAGGTCGCGCGCAAAGTCTATCGCCCGGACATCTACCTGAAAGCCGCCCGGCTGCTGGTGGAAGAAGGGTACGTCCAGGAAGCCGATTTCCCCTGGGACACCGACGGCTATCGCGCCCCGCAGACCGAATTCATCGACGACATCACGTTCAACGGGAAACAGCCGAACGCGTATCTTGAGCAGTTTCCGATCGGACTGAAAGGCGCCGATACGGTTTCGGCGCAAGGCGTCGTCGGCGGATAATCGTCGAATAGCCGATCGCCCTGGCGAACGAGGCGCGGGCTTGGCGGTTCCTATACGCCGCCAAGCCCGGCCTTCTCCAAACATCTCTTACTTCACGGAGCTATTGCGATGAGCGTAGTCACTGACAGCGATGGGCCGGCGAGCGGCGACCGCGAAGCCCGCAAGGCCAAGCTGCATGCAGGCATCAACACGGCGGATACCTATCTTAAGGTGATCGGCCTCGCCTGGATAACGCCGTTGCTACGGGCGGCGGCAGGGGGCAGTCCGCGCGCGCAGTTCAAGGAGTTCGGCCGTTTGCTTGGCGTGCCGCTTCTCGCAATTCTCGCTTTTCTTGTGATCTGGGCGCAATTGGCGCCGACGGTCCAAACCTCGCTCGGCGCTATTCCGGGACCGGTTCAGGTTTGGGAGCAAGCGGTCTCCCTACATGAAGACGCGGTGAAGAGGGCGGAGAGCGAAGCCGCCTTCCATCAGCGCCAAGAAGATCGCAACGCGAAACTCGTTGAGGCCGGTCGTGAGGACCGGGTCAAATGGCGCGAATATACCGGCGCGCCCAGCTACTATGATAAGATCTGGACCTCGATCCTGACCGTGTTTTTCGGCTTTTTATTGGCGACGGTCGTCGCGGTGCCGATCGGGATCATCTGCGGCCTCTCGCCGACCGCAAACGCCGCGTTAAACCCGCTGATCCAGGTCTTCAAACCCGTGTCGCCCTTGGCGTGGCTGCCGATCGTCACAATGGTGATCTCGGCCGTCTACGTCACCAATGACGGCATGTTCTCGAAGTCATTCCTGAATTCGGCGATTACGGTGACGCTTTGCTCGCTCTGGCCGACGCTGATCAACACCGCGCATGGCGTGGCGAGCATCGACAAGGATTTGGTGAACGTTTCCCGTGTCCTGAAAATGACCACATGGTCGAAAATCACGAAGCTGGTTCTGCCCTCGGCCCAGCCGCTGATCTTCACAGGCCTGCGCCTCAGTTTGGGTGTGGGTTGGATGGTTTTGATCGCCGCTGAAATGCTGGCGCAGAACCCGGGCCTCGGCAAATTCGTCTGGGACGAGTTTCAGAACGGCTCCAGCCAGTCGCTCGCCAAGATCATGGTCGCGGTGCTGACCATCGGGATTATCGGCTTCCTGCTCGACCGGTTGATGTACGCGATCCAGTCGCTCTTCACCTTTACGAACCACAGGTGACCCGCGCTCAAGCAGTAAAGCGGTCGCGAAATTAGGGAGTTATCATGAGTATCCTCAAACTCGAAAACGTGTCGAAAAGCTACGGTGAAGGTGCCGCGCGAACGGACGTGCTCAAGGGGATCGACCTCGAGGTCCGCGAGGGCGAGTTCCTCGTCCTCCTCGGGTTCTCCGGCACCGGCAAGACGACACTGATCAACCTGTTGGCGGGTCTGGAAATGCCGACCGAAGGGCGGGTCGCCTTCAAAAGTGCGCCGGTGACGGGGCCGGGGCCGGAGCGGGGCGTGATCTTCCAGAGTTACTCGCTCATGCCGTGGCTCACCGTGACCGGCAACGTTGGCCTTGCCGTCGACACGATCTTCCCGGGGCTTTCCCGCAAGGAGCGGGCCGGGAAGGTGGACCACTACGTCAGGATGGTGGGTCTCTCTCACGCTTCGTCCCGGCGTCCGGCCGAACTGTCAGGCGGCATGCGCCAACGGGTCAACGTGGCCCGCGCACTTGCCATGAACCCCGAGGTCCTGCTGCTTGACGAGCCGCTTTCGGCGCTCGACGCGCTCACGCGCGCCAACCTCGCCGACGAGATCGAGGCGATCTGGGAGGCCGACAAGAAGACCTGCGTCCTCATCACGAACGACGTGGACGAGGCCATCGTGCTGGCCGACCGCATCATCGCGCTCAACCCTGACGGAACTCTCGGTCAGGAGTTCAAGGTCACGATCCCGCGCCCGCGCGACCGGACCGCGATGAATCATGACGAGACCTTCAAGGCGCTGCGGGCAGAAGTCACGACCTATCTGATGAATGTCGGCATCGAAGCGAAGATCGAAGGCGCCCGCATTCTGCCGAACGTGACGCCGATCCACGGTGTTCCGGCGGCGGTAGCGGAAGCCCAGAAGGGACTGATCGACAACCGCTTTCTCGACTTCAGCCAGCTTCACAAGGTCTACCCGACGCCGAAGGGCCCGCTCACCGTCGTCGAAGACTTCGACCTGAAGATCGACCGGGGCGAGTTCATCTCGCTCATCGGCCACTCGGGCTGCGGCAAGTCCACGGTGCTCACGATGGCCGCCGGCCTGAACGAGATCAGCAAGGGTGCGATCAAGCTCGACGGCCGCCATGTCGAAGGCGCCGACCC